>JAZKFE010000044.1:0-3614 GCA_040386595.1 Planctomycetota bacterium
CGCTCCCAGTAGACTATGCGGTTCGGCAGGAGCCTCACCCTCCCGATGACTCAAATCACCGAGAATTCAAGATCCGTGGAGAATCTGCATTCCCGTCAAATATTCGGCATTGTATTTACAACACGACCCTCGCCCCGGTTTCCCGAAGCGAGGGTCATCACTGCCTGTTGGAGCAGCGAGCACCATGAATTCGCAACGCGACGGACAACTCGCGTCAGGCCTGCGGAGCCAGTTTCAACTTCGCCAAATACGACTTGGCCGAATCGGCCATCGTGACCAAGGCCGCTCCCATCATGATGGCATCCTTAATCACCAGGCGGCCGGCGCCAGTCAGCAGCGGGAAGCCATGCTCCGAACTCCCCAGCGAAGGCACCCAACACTCTGGCGTCGTGATCAGGAACGACAGCGTCACGAATGACATCACGAAGACCATTAAGCTCCCGAAGGCTGCCACCTGCGGCAACCAGGGATGCAAGCACAACAGCACACCGTACACAACGATGACCGATCCCAAGCCATAGGCAAACAGGTAGGTATGATTCTGCGTGTGCCACTCGCGATTGGCAGTCACCAGTTCGCCTTCCTTATTCATGTGCTTCTTATATTCCGGTGCGGGGAAAGCATAGAAAAAATTCATGAACGGACTGTTCGCCACGAAGGGTACGATCCCGTCTGCCTCGTATGCGTAAACCTTCAGGCCACCGATCCACAACAAGACAACGATCAAGCCGAACCTGGTGACGGCCACACCGATTCGGTCCATGCGTGACGCCAGCTCAAACAGCTTTGTGATTTTGTCCACGATCTCATCCTCATTCAGAGATGCCTCCCTTCGCCTGCCACACCATACGGCAGTCAGCGGGGATTTCATTTTCAATCTTACGACCGAGATTGATTTGGTCCCATGGACGAATGACGCAAAGACATAGACAAATTGCTTCCCCCCCGAATGGCCGTCTCGTATTCCCGGAAGAACTTCGGCGCACACCCAGTGGCCCGCTTAAAAACCCGGCTGAAATACAGCTCGTCCGAAAATCCGAGTTCGACAGCGATCTGCTTCACCGGCTTGAGCGTATGCAACAGGTCCCATTTGGCCTGCTTCAGAAATCGTTCACGAATCATTTCTGTCAAGGTCTTGCGAAAGTATTGCTTCACCAGTTTGCCTAAGGCCTTAGGCGTGATATGCAATCGATCGGCATAGTCACTGGGACTGTGCAATGAGCGAAAATTGGTCTCCAGCAACCCTTTGAATTCTTCGAGCACCACCGGCAAACGCTCTGCCGTGCTCCGCTCGTGCGGCTGCTGACCAAGCTTCAGCCGCGTCGCCTTCACCAGAAAGATCTTCAAGTACGACAACAACAATTCGACATGAGCGAGGCCTCCCGCCTGCATTTCAGTCCGCATCGTCTCGATCATCTCGGTGAATTGCGACTCTTGCTCGCCATCCAGTTGAATCAGCGGGACGCCATACAGATCGTTGAACAAGATGCCATTGCAGCCGACTTCTTCATGGTAGGTTTCGATGCACAAGAAGTTCGCATGAAACTGGAGCGTCGTCCCCCGCACCGGCCCATCGGGAACGATGCGAATCGCCTGATACGGTACAAAGAACAGCAGTACCCCCGGCGCGAAATCATAGCCGTTGAGATCCGCCCAAAACTGCCCCTGACCATCATGAATCAAATAGACGGTGAAGTAGTTGTAGCGCTTCGATCCGCTGACATCGCTCTTCAAGTCGAGGGGTTCAATTCGGAGCGCGAGATCGCCCTGACGAGGATCATAGAGCTCCAGAGACACGTCTGACATGAACCAACCTCATTGACTAAAACACATCGTCCGCGGACATTACGAAACCCGACAGGGAACTACGAGTTTCGCGGTCATGATCTGGGCGACCTCACTCAGTTGGTCCCGCGTCTCACAACGGATCGTGACAATCCCGCGATCAGGACGGGACCGCGAGTGCCTGATTTCCAGAATCTCGCTCTCGACACGTAACAATGCGTCAGGGCGGGTCGGTTTCGGCCAGCTGATCTCCGCTCCCGCACCGATAATGCCGCCCGCCAAAGTCAATCCGCTCCCCACCAGCAGTCGCATCGTGATCGCCGCCGTATGCCAACCACTGGCCACCAACCCCTGGAACAGGGTGTCCTGGGCCGCGTCGGCATCCAGGTGAAACGGCTGAGGATCAAACTCGCGAGCAAACGTCGTAATTTGCTCCGCATTGAGCTGATGCGTGCCGCTGATGAACCGTTGCCCGACATGCAGGTCATCTAAGTAGAGGACATTCTCAGCAGGCTGTTGCGCCGTGTGTTCCATGACTGTTACCGTCTTCACTGACCGGGGGGGAGTATTCGGGATGAAACGATCGGAAAGAGCGGGGCAAATCGTAGACTGACACCCGTCGCGAGATTCTGCAAGAGTAGAGCAGATTCACATCGGTACGGCCACCGCCAATCATTCCTGATTCCAGAAGAATACACCTTCAAAAATCGGTCCCGATGTCGTCCAACAATCGATCTTGCCTCGATGGGAGAAGAACTAGAAACTGCAATGACAGGGGCTCCGCGCGGAACATTACCTTCTTGCCGCACGGCCAGTCAGGAAAGTACATCGACTCGACAACTCGATTAGACTCGCATCCAGGACCATTTTCCATGACCAATTACACAAATCCCGTAGATCGCAAAGTACGAATTGAGCACGATTCTCTGGGGCCCGTCGAGGTTGCCGACGAACACCTGTGGGGGGCACAAACCGAGCGTTGCCGCCTGAACTTCGCCATTGGCAAGGAGCGATTTCACTGGCAGCGGCCGGTCATCCGAGCTTTCGGCGTCTTGAAGAAATGCGCCGCGTTGGCCAACCGGGAATTGAAACAACTGCCGTCGGAGAAAGTGGACTTCATCGTCCGCGCCGCGGATGAAGTGATTGAGGGGAAATGGGACTCCGAGTTTCCGGTTTCGGTATTTCAGACCGGTTCGGGAACCCAAACCAACATGAATGCCAATGAAGTCATCGCCAACCGCGCCATCCAGTTAGCCGGGGGCCAACTCGGCTCAAACGTGCCCATCCACCCCAACGACGATGTCAATCGCAGTCAGTCGTCCAACGACGCCTTCCCGACGGTCATGCATATCGCCATCATTCAGCAGCTCGACGAGGCCCTCCTGCCCGCGTTGCTGCGATTGACCGGAACGTTGAATGCCAAGGCTCAGGCGTACGATCAAATCATTATGGTGGGCAGAACGCACCTGCAAGATGCGACCCCATTGACTGTGGGACAGTTGTTTTCCGGCTGGGTGTCTCAACTGGAGCAGGCCTGCGGGTGGCTGCAACAGTCCATGTCGGGGCTGAATGAACTCGCCATCGGAGGGACCGCAGTAGGGACCGGACTCAATGCCGATCCCCTGTTTGGCGAGACTGCCGCCAACCGCATCGCACGCGAAACGGGGTGGCCCTTCAGAACGGCAACTAACAAATTTGCGGCGTTGTCCGCTCATGACGCGGTCGTCAATGTCAGCGGAGCACTGCGGTTACTGGCCGGGGCCCTGATGAAGATTGCCAACGACGTTCGCTGGTATGCCTCGGGCCCTCGCGCCGGAATTGGCGAGCTC
>JAZKFE010000044.1:3624-42507 GCA_040386595.1 Planctomycetota bacterium
CAACATTCCCGAAAACGAACCCGGTTCATCCATCATGCCGGGCAAAATTAACCCCACCCAATGCGAAGCATTGACGATGATCGCCGTCCAGGTATTTGGCAACGATCATGCCGTCGCTTTCGCCGGCTCACAGGGGAATTTTCAACTGAATGTGTTCAAGCCGGTGATGCTGCACAATGTGCTCGAATCGATCGAACTCCTCGCCGAAGGCTGCACCTCGTTCGACCAGCATTGTGCCCGTGGAATCGAACCGAACCTGGCGCGTCTACAAGCCCATCTCCAAGATTCGCTCATGCTGGTGACGGCACTCAATCCCCATATCGGATATGAGAAGGCCGCGAAGATTGCGCTCGCCGCCCACCGCGGGAATATCACACTCCGCGAAGCAGCCATTCAATCCGGTTTTGTCTCTGCCAAAGACTTCGATCTCTGGGTCCGACCAGAAGAGATGACAAACCCGGGCCGCTGATTTTGTCTGGCATTTGACGGCGGTATTGTTAGGGACCGCAGACTAAGAGCCGGCAAGATCTTAACTGAGGGTTCGGTCGTAAAGAACATCCCGATTTTTTCGGGAATTATCGCGAACTTACCAAATTGTAAGGCGGTTCCGAATTGCTCCGGAACTTCAATTCGATCACAAATCATTGAGGAAACCCTCAATACTAATAAGGAGTTGTTGATGAAGGCACCGTCAGTCGTGAGTGATGTAGATCCCGCCCCCCCAGTCAGACTTGTCATTGATGGCCGATTACTGCAGCTCTGCTGCTGGGCGGTCGCACTGGGGCTCACCGCCGCGATTGCGGCTCAAGTCCTGACGCGGCTGATTGCGATCATCACGAACCTCGCCTTCTATCAGCAATGGTCGATCGCCAACGTCTCTCCAGCGGACAACCAACTCGGCATCTGGGTGCTCGTTCCGCCATTGATTGGTGCCTTCATTGTGGGCCTGATGGCCCGCTACGGATCACCCGCAATTCGCGGCCATGGCATTCCGGAAGCGATGGAACAAGTCCTCACCAACGAGAGTCGTATTCCGGCTCGCATGACTTGGCTGAAGCCTCTTTCCGCAGCCATCTCCATCGGCACTGGCGGGCCCTTCGGTTCGGAAGGTCCGATCATTGCCACCGGCAGTGCTCTGGGTTCATTACTCGGACAACTTATTCGTACAACAGCTGGAGAACGTAAGGCGCTACTCGCCAGTGGCGCCGCAGCAGGAATGGCAGCGACATTCGGCACGCCAGTCTCTGCGGTTTTGCTTGCAGTCGAACTGCTCCTCTTTGAGTTCCGCCCCCGCTCCCTGATTCCCGTCGTCTTAGCGAGTGTGACTGCCGCCGGTGTCAGAATCATGGTCGAAGGGGCCGAGCCGGTCTTTCCCATGCCGGACATCACCACTCCCACGGGAATCGCCTTGGTGTTGTATGTGGTGATTGGCGCGTTAATGGGGCTGGCGGCCGCTGCCATTATTCGTGTCACCTACGCAGTAGAAGACACCTTCGAGCACCTACCCATCCATTGGATGTGGTGGCCCATGGTGGGCTCACTCGCCATCGGCATCACCGGCTACTTCGCACCGCGCACGCTCGGAGTGGGATACGCCAATATTACAGAAGCCCTTCAAGGGAGTTTTCTGCTGGAATCGGCACTGTTTCTAGTCACCATGAAATTTATCAGCTGGTCGATTTCACTGGGCAGCGGAACTTCCGGTGGTACTCTCGCACCTTTGTTGACGGTCGGGGCTGGGCTAGGTCTGGTTTGCGGGCAGTTCTTTAACATGCTGATTCCCGCAGCCGGCGTCGACCCTCGAGTCGCCGCGTTAGTCGGAATGGCCTCGCTATTTGCGGGTGCTTCGCGGGCCTTGTTGGCTTCAGCCGTGTTTGCCTTCGAGACAACACTACAACCACTGGGATTACTGCCGCTCCTGGGCAGTTGCTCCATGTCCTATTTGATTGCTTCGATCCTGTCA
Source organism: Planctomycetota bacterium (assembly GCA_040386595.1). Classification (GTDB taxonomy): domain Bacteria; phylum Planctomycetota; class Planctomycetia; order Planctomycetales; family Planctomycetaceae; genus JAKFVC01. The sequence goes on from JAZKFE010000044.1 coordinate 5,588, forward strand.
CCAAACTCCATCATGACCGAAAAGATTGCCCGTCGCGGCATTCGGACACCGCTGGAATATCTCGCCGACTATCTGGATCAGGTCTATGTGTCCGAAATTGCCAGCAAAACGGTCATCACGCTGCGATCAAATCAGACGTTGCTAGAAGTGAAACACTGGCTCGACTCGGATCCAGAGCGGAGCCGCCACCAAGGTTATCCCGTAATCGACGAGAAAGGGGTTTTGTTTGGCGTCGTGACGCGTCGCGATTTACTAGCCACCGCTGCCCCAGAAAGCACAACGATCGGCGAGCTGGTCCGTCGCATGCCGGTCTATGTCTACGAGATGTCAACCGCGCGAGACGCCGCCGACCACATGGTCCGGCACGACGTCGGACGGCTCCCCGTGGTCTGCAAAGAACATCCCCGGCAAGTGGTCGGCATTGTTACCCGCAGCGACATTCTCTCCGTGTACGAACGCCGCTTACGCGACAGCAAGCCGATCCACCCCAGCGCCCACTGGGGCGTTGGCAAAGACAAGGCTTAATAACATTCTCTCGGCAGCCGCGAGAGCCTGCTAATCCAAGCTCGAAACGCCAGCGAGTGCATTCCTTCTGAATTTCAGAACAATGCACTCGCTAATTTTTTTCTCAGACGCGCCTTCTCAAAAGTGTTCCAGGATTGGCATCCGCCACAGAGGAGTTCCAGAACACTTCACGCAAAGGCGCCAAGCCAGAGAATATTATCCTCGGTGGAACTTCAATACTTTGCGTCTTAGCGCCTTTGCGCGAGATCATTTCTTTTCCGAACTCGGATATCCCATTCACCACACGATCTCTAAAATGCGACCTCGCCAGACATGGTGAACGCCGAGTACGCCGTTAAGCTTCAAGGCATTCTGCGGTTCATGTTCTGCCTGAACAATTTCTCCCTGTGATACCGATGTTCGATTCTCTCATTAATTGGCTGCAAAACGCCTCCTGGCTCGAAGCCAGCGCCGTATTTTTTGCGGAGAACTTGCTGATCTTGATCCTGGTCGTCCTCGGGGGCGAGTGGCTCGTGCGGCGTTACCAGTCGCGGCCGGTATCAGAAACTCCCGATCCGATTACCACGGGAGAAATCGCAGTGGCTCTCGGCAACGTGCTGTTGAATACCGCCACCACTCTCGCCGGCTGGCAACTCTGGCGCTACAAAATCATCCAATTTCGGACCGATGTCGGATGGGGCGCCGCGGCCGACGTTCTCGCCTTGTTGTTGATCATGGACTTGCTGATGTATTGGCTCCATCGACTGGCTCATACCCCCATACTCTATCGGTGGATTCACGGCCTGCATCATCGCTACGAGCGTGTTCGCCCCATCACGCTATTCGCCTTGAATCCCGTTGAAAACCTCGGCTTCGGGCTCCTGTGGCTCGCAGTGGTATGCGTCTATCCGGCGTCGTGGCTGGGCATGTCGATCTACATGGTCTTAAACGTCGTCTGCGGAGCCATCGGGCACCTGGGCGTGGAACCCGTCCCCGTCGAATGGGCTCGCCAATCGGTGGTTTCACAAATCGCCGGAAGTTCCTTCCACGCGCAACATCACCAGGATGCCAATCATAACTTTGGCTTCTACACGCTCCTCTGGGACCGCTTGTTCGGAACGCTGCGAGTCGACTACGCGCAAAAATACGGCCGGCCGCCCCATGAGCTGCCGGCCGCGAGCGAGCCTTAACCGCAGATGTTCCCCACCTACGGCTTCCAGTTCTCCGGCAGGTGCAGCGACCACACTTGAGCCGAGAGAGGTTGGGCATGCCCCCCCGCAAACCACAGTTTGTCGTTCATCACGAAGACTGAGTGCTCGTGACGCTTGGTCCACATCGTCTTGGTTTGCAGACGTTCCCAACTCTTGCCATCTGCAGAATGCCAAACGTCGCCTAAGTTGGTCGCCCCGACGCCTGGTTCTTTCGACCAGCCACCCAACACCCACATCCGATTCCGATAAATAGCAGACGAGAACCAAATCCGCGGTGACCACGCCGCAGCTTCGGTCTCGCGAGTCCACGTTACTCCGTCGCTGGAGGACCACACATCGTTCTTAGCCTGATAGTTCGGAACATAGTTGCCGCCACCGAAGACGTAAATCTTGTCGTTCAACACGACCGCCTGATGATAGGCCCGTGGTGACCAGCCCGCATCGGCCGTCTCTAACTTCCAATCCTTACCGTCAGCCGACGACCACACATCATTCTTCAGACTCTTGTCGTCGCCAAAGTAATAATTCTCCAGGCCGCCAAGCAAATACATCCGCCCGTGAAACTCGACCAATCCCGAGGCAATGCGCGGCGTCCAACCGGCTTTTGCGGTCTCTTGCTTCCAATTCTCGCCGTCGGTCGACGACCACACTTCATTGCTAGCAGAATGCCCTGGCAGCCGGCCGTTGTACCACCCACCCATCATCCACATCTTGTCCTGGAACACGATGTTCATGGGCAAGTCGCTATGCTTCCACGGAGCTTCCTTCGTCACCAGTTTCCAGTCGCGACCATCAGCCGAAGACCACACATCGCGCGGCGGTGCTTCCAGTGACTGGAACCAGCCTCCCATCACCCACAGGCGATCACGATAAACATATTCGGCCTGCGAATCACGGGCTTGCCAAGCTGCCTTCTCCGTCTCCAGAACCCAATCCGGAGCAGGCTGTTCTTGAGTAAACACAGCCGCGTTACTCAACAAAGTCACATACAGGATCAACGTGAAGCACGTGCGTTTCATGGTGGGTATGATTCCAGGCAGGTGAGAAAAACCGTGATCTAGGCGAGCCCGGCAGCGTAAGCCCCGGGGATTCTACATCCGTAGCCTGACTCTCTGAGTCGGGTCTTCATTTAAGGAAAAACACCCGACTCAGAGAGTCAGGCTACGGAAAAGACGTCGTTAGTGATGAGCGATGATTTTAGTCGGCAAACCGAAATAACTTCTTCGCGTTCTCGTAGAGAATCTTTCTCTCGATGGCTTTGTCCGGCGCAAGTTTACGAATCGCCGCGATCGTCTGAGCCCCCTGACAGGCGGCTCCTGAACCGACGCTGTCGTTGCAATCGCTACCGTACAAAATCTTATTCTGATGACGATCAAGGAAGCCACGTGCATGGTCTTCGTCACGGGTCAAAGCACTCAGCCCCGAACCAGCGGACATGTCCGCAAACATGTTCGGATAGTCGGCGAGATACTTGTCGGTCAAACCACCCGCCGTCACCTTGCCTCGCGGATACAACATCTTCTGATCGGCATGATTCTTATCGATATTAGCCCACCACGTCTGGGCATGCCCGATAAACGTCGTATTGGGGAATTTCTCCAGCATCTGATAAAAACGCTCGAAACTCAGATTGTAAGTCCCATGTTGAAAGTGCAGCAGGATCGGCACTTTATGCTCACCGGCCAAAGCATACAGCTTCTGGCTCTCCGGCGAGTCACATTCCACGCCGAACTTCTGCTCGCCAATAATGATGGCACCGAGGTCCAGATACTTATTGAGCTCAGCGGTCGCTTCCGGCAGATCGGTGACTTCATTCACCCCGAACGAGTATTCCTTCGGATACTGCCGCGCAACGGCCAGAACGGTTTCGTTTCCCCCCGCTCCCACGCCCCCCAATCCGTTGTACTTTCCCCCGTTCGTCGACGACCGACTGACGGGACTTCCCGACGGCAACAGAATGGTGCGCGTTACTCCCATGGCTTGCTGATGAGCAATCAATTGGGCGTTAGTGCGTTGGCTGTAGTTCGTATGCTGATGAATATCGATGATGGGTTCGGCAGCCGTTTCGGCCGCGTCAGCACCTAACGACCACAGGGCGGCACTGGCAGAGACAGAGGCCGCCAGGAAACAGCGACGTGTCGTGACGTGGTGTTCGAGATTTTTCAAAGGTGGGTCCTTTCCGGTAGCTACGGCAGATCGGTGTCACGTGCGCACTGTGACAGTCACCCCGACAGCTCATCAATGATGGTTGATGCGGGAATTGTCGCTGAACGGAGTCCGCGGTTCAACACAGACGACTTACGTTTTCGTAGCCGCGACAACGATCAGCGACGAGCCAGGATCTTCGCGCAAGGCACCAGGTCTCGGCGATGTCTTAGCGGTTCGCGTCGAGGGGTGAGATTGTCTGACTTCGAATGAACCGTCTCAATCGCCATTAATCAGACGTTGACCGAGACCGCACTTCGTAACTAACACCCAAATCTCGCGTGGGAGAATGCGCATCACCACGGGTCATGTAATCGCAGAAGACGAAATTAAAGAGAATCGCCAGCCACACGAACCCCGCCCCTGAAACCAGCCAGATGAGCGGGGTACCGTAATACACCCGCATGAAAACCAAGAGAATCAAAACGGCCTTCAGCGTCGCCACGCCCGCCGCCACGACGAAATTCCAGCTCCCCAGTTCGACCTGCGCCACCAGGACCGTCACCACCAGTAAGACCAATAGCGCCGCAAACACAGCGCTGGTCAGGCCCAACGACGGCTCCGAATGTTTGATTTTCGCGTCCATCAGACCACCCCCACATTGTTCGCTACAAATGGCCGGCAGGGCGTATGGCGACGAGATAAAAGAAGGGAAACAAATAGACCCAGACCAGATCAACAAAGTGCCAATACAAACCAACGTTATGCACCAGAATCGAACGGGAACTGGGAATTCGGTCCGAGTTCGCCAGCACAATTAAAATCGCCAGCATCGCCAGCCCTAATACCATGTGGAATGCATGCATTCCGGTCATCAAAAAATACAGATTGAAGAACGCCATCATGCCGACACGCTCATTCCCCGTCGGCCCGAACGTCCAGCCAGCAAACGGGATGAGCTGCTCTGCATATTTGTGGTAATACTCCAGCCCCTTAATCCCCAGGAATACTGCCCCTAATACAAACGTCGCCGACAGCAAACCGACCAGCTGCCGTCGCTGAGAATGCTCCGCCGCATGGACCGCCAATGCCATTGTAAAACTGCTCGTCAGCAATACGGCGGTGTTCAACGTCCCCAACATCACATCCATGTGGTGGCTTCCCTGGGCAAAAGCCGCCGGATACCACTCGCGATAGATGAGATACGCCAGAAAAAACGCTCCGAAGAACATGATCTCAGTGACCAGAAACATCCACATCCCGAGCTCGGCCGTAGCATGCTGCTGTTCGGCATCCACAAAATGATGCGCCACCACGGACTCATGGGACCGAGAGCCAACAGAGGACTCGAACGGTGTCGGGTCAACGGCGGGACTAAGCGACTGGGACAAGGGGCACCTCCTCCGCGATCTTCTGCCGCGTGTCGTCGGGAAGGAAATTATAAGCCTCTTCCGTGACGATGGGGATCTCTGCGAAATTCTCAGTGGGGGGAGGCGACGGAGTCTGCCATTCCAGCCCGGTATGTCCAAACGGGTTATCCGGCGCGACCGGCCCATAGAAAATCGACCAGATCAAATAGGTCATCGGGAAAAAGTATCCCACGCCCAAGATCGACGCTCCGGCCGACGACATCACATTCAGCACCTGAAACTCTTCCGGGTAAATGTGATAGCGCCGCGGCATTCCGAGATACCCCAGAATAAACTGCGGAAAAAACGTCAGATTGAAGCCAATAAAGATCAGGATTGCCGAGAGCCGCGCCCAGCTTTCGGGGTACATCCGACCGGTGATCTTCGGCCACCAGAAGTGAATGCCGCCGAGGAACGCCATAACCGTTCCACCGACCATGATGTAATGGAAATGGGCCACCACGAAGTACGTGTCATGCACATGTACGTCGATCGCCAGGCAGGCTAGGAACAATCCAGTCAGACCACCGATCGTAAACAGCCCCACGAACCCCAACGCATAGAGCATCGGTGTCTCCCACGAGATCGACGCTTTATATAAGGTCGCGGTCCAATTAAAGACTTTAATCCCTGAGGGAATCGCCACCAGGAAACTGAGCAGCGAGAAAATGAGTCCGGCATACACCGACTGGCCACTGACAAACATATGGTGCCCCCACACTAGAAACCCCAGGATCGCGATCGCGAAACTCGAGAAGCCGATGAAGGAATACCCAAACGGTCGACGCTGGGAGAAACAGGCCACCAGTTCACTGATCACACCGAACGCCGGCAGCACCATGATGTAGACGGCGGGATGGGCGTAGAACCAGAACAAATGCTGAAACAACAAAGGATCGCCCCCCATCGCCGGGTCAAAAATTCCAATCCCCAGCACTCGTTCCAGCCCGACCAGCACAATCGCCGCCGCAAGCACAGGTGTCGCAAGCACCATGATTAAACTGGCCGCATACATCGACCAGATAAACAACGGCAGGCGGAACCAAGTCAGCCCCGGGCACCGCATCTTGTGCGTCGTTACAATAATGTTGAGACCGGTCAAGATCGAAGAGAATCCGGCGGTAAACACTCCTAAGGCCGTCGCCATGACATAGGTATTAGAATAGGTGCTGCTATACGGCGTATAAAACGTCCATCCGGTATCCACTCCCCCCGCAAGAATCGACCACATCGTCAGCAGGCCGCCCAGCATATACAAATACCAGCTCAGCAGATTGAGCTTGGGGAAGGCCAGATCTCGAGCCCCCACCATCAACGGTACCAGGAAATTTCCTAACACAGCAGGGATCGCTGGAATCAGGAAGAAGAAGGTCATCGTGATGCCGTGCATCGTGAATAATTTGTTATAGGTCTCGGACTCGGTCAAATCTCCCCGTGGAGTCATTAGCTCAAGTCGGACGACGGCCGCCGCCAGCCCGCCGATGACAAAGAAGAATGTCACACCGACCAGATACAACAACGCAATCCGTTTATGGTCGTGCGTGAGCAACCAACTCCGAACGGTATAGGACACGTTCAGATAGTTGCGATTCGGCGGTGAGATCACGGTGCTGGACATCACGGTTATGAACTTCCTTCGCGAGATAGACCGATCCTCTTACCTCATCCGAATAACTCTTCCCGATCACAAGTCGAACCTATTTTTTCGGGACGGCTTCTGGTTGATCTGCCGGTTTCGACGGAGTCTGGCCAGGGCCGGCAGGCTTGTCCGTGATTGGACTTGCCCCCTGTGGACCACGACCCTCTGGCTGCCCCATCGCCTTAATTTCCGCAATCAATTGCAGAATTCCTTCTTCGCTGACTTGGCCTTCAAATGACGGCATCAACGGCTGATAGCCCGCAACAATCTTGGCTGCGGGACGCAGTATCGATTCACGAATGTAGTTCTCATCCGCCACGATCTTTTGCCCGTTCTGCAACGGCACGGTGCGTCCCAGGAGATTCACCAACGACGGACCGCGGCTCACTTCACCACCTGCTAAATGACAGGAATTGCAACGCAGTTGATCGAACAGCCGGCCACTGCCCCCCGCCAGACTCGCCCCACCGCTTTGGTCACTCAACCATTCCTGATAACGAGCCGGCTCCAGCACATGCACGACACCAATCATTCCGCTGTGCTTCACGCCGCAGTACTCGGCACAGAACAAGTGGTATTGTCCGACCTTCGACGCCTCAAACCAGATCGATGTGTAACGCCCAGGCAGCACATCCTGCTTCACCCGGAACGCCGGGATATACAGGCTATGAATCACGTCCTCAGAGATCATGTTGATTTTGACCGGCTGATTCAGCGGCACATGCAAATCGTTGATCTCCGAGCGGCCGTTGGGATGCTGGAATTTCCACATCCATTGCCGGCCGACACAATTCACTTCTAAGGCCCCTTCAACCGCATGAGTTTGGTGAAAGAATAATTTCGCGCCCCAGACAAACAAAATCATGGAGAGCACAAACGGCCCCACAATCCAACTCAGCTCTAAGAGCAACATGTGCGAGGGTGTCTGGCGTCGATCGGCCGTCGATTTGCGGCGATATTTAATCGCAAACCAGACAATCGTTCCGGCAATGCCGACCGACAGCAGACCGCTCACCAGCAGCAGAAATGCATACAGCAAATCCACCTGCGGGGCGAACGTTGAGGCTTGCTCGGGCATCAGCCGGAAGGAAGTATCCACAGCACGCTACTCCTGTTCTCGGTCGGCGGTTGTCAGAACTTCTTCCCGAGCGGCGGTCGCCCGGGTCCGTTGTCGCTCGCGACGAAACATCAACCAGAGAAAACCTCCCATGATCGCCATCGTCGCCAGCCCAGCCGCACGGATGGCACGCTCAATAGCGAAACCGTACTGACCAGTAGCGGGATCGTAGTGATAGCACAGCAGCAAGAAGCGATCGGTCAACGTACCAATACGACTCTGCGAAGCCTCCACCAATGCCAGGCGAAGATCGTCCGGCGCATAATCGATCCCGTAGAGATATCGCGAGATCTTCCCAGCAGGCGTCAGAATCATGATTCCACTGGCGTGGGCGTACTGGTCCGTTTTCGGGTCATACACATAGCGATAGCCGACCGCCTTGGTCAGCTGCTCGATGGAAGCTGCACTCCCGGTGAGAAAATGCCAGCCTTCTTGTGCCCCCGGCCGGTGATAGCTGTCGGCATAGCGTTTCTTCTTCTCTCTCGCCATCGAGGTTGTTTCACGCGGATCAATGCTGACCGAGACCACATGATAGTCGGCCCCCATGGTCAGCTTCACCGCCTGGCTCGACTCCAGAAACCCGTTTAAGACCTGCGTGCACAGCATGGGGCAGCGGTAATAGACCAAGGTCAGTACGACTGGCTTATCACCAAAATAGTCCCCCAGTTTGACCGTTCGTCCCTGCTCGTCGCGGAACGTAAGATCGAGAGGAATCTGAGCATTCAAATGCTGATCGAGTCCCACATTTTGCACGACACTTTTCGTAGGAGTCTGCGAGTACACAGGCAACGCAGGAAGGATCAACAATGCCACCAGCAACCAGCAACCGTTCGGGCGGAGTTGAGCTCTGCAGTCTCGAAAGTAGGGCCAACAGTATTTCATCATTCGGAATTTCTACAGAGATTCATTTCGTAGCAGGCACACTTGGCTGAGCAGCCTCGGGCTTTTTGTTAGGCTGTGGTGCGGCAGATTTCGGTAGTCCGTGCTCAACGATCTGGTCGATCGCTCGGGAGATGGGAATTCGTACGGTTTGTTGCTGTCGATCAATCCAACCGTAACTGGTGAGTTCAACGTGCTGACGTTCTAAGAATCGCGAGTAGTCCAGCAACGGTTGCTCTTGTAAACGTGGCTCCGGCGGTAAAGGGGTTGAGAGTGCCAGCGGCGACTGTGGCCGACGATCGTTTAACGCATCGGCCTGAAACCATTTCAGCAATTCCCATAGCCCAAATTGTGCGACAACCAGACTGACACCAACGGCTAAGAAAAAGCCGAGTAACGCGTTGATTTTGACATCGGAACGCTCGTATCCACCATGCGACGGCGGCAATTGGGCGGCCGTGCTGGCCGGGGTCAAATCGACTCTCGGGGTATCAGGCGTGTTCATGGTGATGGCCCTCCCCGGGATGCGGATCATCCACAGAAACCGAAGCAAACGCGGGAAAACGCCGAGCGAACGCCGCCACCCACAGCCCCCCCAGCGCCGGCACCGTGCAGAGAATGACCCAATTGAACTGGAATCCCTCCGGCGAAAACGTCGGTATGACTTGCCAATACAAATCGACGATTCGCATGACCAATAACAGCAAGGCAACTCCCGCCAATTGCCGCGGATTCCGTTTCACCGATCGATTCAACAGTAACAGGAATGGAAGTACGAAATGGAACGTCACCACAACTAATACGACGACCTGCCAGCCACCTCGGCCTCGAATTAAGTACCACGGAGTTTCCTCGGGCAGATTTCCGGACCAGATTACCAAATATTGGGTGAGCGACGTGTAGGTCCAGAATAGAGTAAACGCCATTAAGAAATTGCCCAGATCTTGTAGACGAGACTCCGATAGCACCTGCTTCACTGGCCCAAAGTTTCTGAGCAGAGTGACCGCAAGAATCACACAGGCAGTTCCGGAAACTGCTTGTCCGGCCATAAAAATCACGCCATAGATTCCGGACACCCAATGCGGTTCGAGCGACATCACCCAATCAATCGAGGCGAACGTCACCGTGAGCGCCCACAGCACTAGCCCGAATGAACTCACCGACGCCAGCCGTCCGCGTCCTTTGGTCGTCGGTTGCAGATCACAACGTGCCGAGAGGCGATTAAGAATCCACGCCAGTGCAATCCAGATCGTGAAATAGAGGAAAGCGCGAACTTCAAAAAAGCCCACATTCAGATAGGGAGCTTTCTGTTGCAACAATACGTCCGCCGCGACGGAGGCTGGCCGCGCCCAGAGGTACAACACGGGCAAGCCCCAGAGAAGAGGAATAAACAACGCAGCCAGCAGGGGCAGGGTGCTGGCTGCGGTTTCTAATGGTCGACGAATGGCGAGCCCCCAGCCGCCACCGGTGACGTGGTGCAAACACGACAGTGCCAAGCAGCCTAACGCGATCGACCAATAGAAGAGGAAGGCGACCAGATAAGCAGGAAAAAACAGGCTGGGAACCAGGAACGCACAGAAGGCACTGGCGATCGACATCGCCACCCCCACAATCAGCGCCTTGGTCTGCACCTGCGTCAGCCCTGCCAGAGTGCTCGTGTGAGACATCATGGTCGCTCCTTGGTGAGCTGTTCCCGAATCTCGGCGGGCACCTCTTTTAACGGGGAATTCCGGCTGAGCTGCAGAGCTCGGATATAGGCCACAATGGCCCAACGATCCTGAGGCGTCAGCTGCACCGCATACCGCGGCATCACTCCGAAACCATTTGTCATGACGTCAAAATAGTGACCGTCAGGAGCTTGCCTCAAGCGATCTTGATGGAAAGTCGGGGGACGACGAAAGCCACGTTGCACGATGATCCCATCCCCCTTGCCGGTACGATCATGACACGGGGCACAGTAAATATTAAATCGTTCGTGTCCGCGTTCCAGCAGGGCACGATCCACGGGAATCGGGATCTGCTTGCTGAAACGCCCGTCGACTTTTCCCGTATGCACTTCATCGTCGGCATCAAGCTGCCCACGGGCGACCGTACCAGCAATGAGGGGCCGATCCGACTGGCCATTGGCGAAGAACGCCGACTCTTCCTGAGCTTCATAACGTGGCTGATCGCGCATATCACGATGGCAGCCCGCCATGAATAGCACCAACAGCACCCCCACGGTGCCAAGGCCACAAAAATGTCTCCTACGATCGCTCATCGCGGCACCTCATACACTGCAAGTGCGTGAGAGGCGTTTAAGAACTCGCGAGTCTGCAACAAGTCAAAAGAGCGATCGGCTGCCTGGATACATAAGAAGAATTGATCGCGACTGGCGCGTTTAAACTCGGGGACATTAAACAAAGCATGATAGGGCATCGGCAGCCCGCTTAGTCCTAACATGCCGAAGACCGTAAAGAGTGCCGCTCCGAGAATTGTGAGTTCGAAAATGATCGGAATAAACGCCGGCCAACTATTCAGCGGACGCCCACCCACATTCAGCGGATAGGAAATCACACACGCATAATACTGCATCACATAGCCCGTCACGCCCCCCAGCACGCCACCGACTAGCGTGAGAATCGGCAGACGCGACCGAGGATGCCCCATGACCGAGACCATGTCTTTGATCGGAAACGGGGAGTAGGCTTCCATGCGGCGATAGCCCTGCGCATAGGCCTGGCTCGCCGCGGCCCGTAGCGTCTCGGGCTGATCAAATTGGGCCAGCAGCCCATAAACATGGGGTGGGGTTGAGGTCGAACCGCTCATGGCTTGTGCCCTCCCTCTGTTTCATGGACCAGCTCCCGCAGCTCGAAAATCGAGATCACGGGGATGAACCGCACAAAGAGGAACAACAGCGCAAAGAATAAACCAATCGATCCGAAAAACTGAGCAAAGTCCCAGACCGACGGGTAATACATCTCCCAGGCACTCGGTAAATAGTCGCGATGCAGGCTAATCACGATAATCACAAATCGCTCAAGCCACATCCCTATATTCACAATTAACGAAATGACAAATAGCGCCGGCACACAGTGACGCACACTGCGGAAACACATTAATTGGGGAATGAAGATATTGCAGGCAATTAACGCCCAGTAACATAAAGCATACGGTCCGAAAGCACGATTGACCGTCACGTACCATTCAAATTGATTGCCGCTGTACCAGGCACAAAAAACTTCCATTAAGTAGCCGTACCCCACCATCAAGCCAGTGGCCAGCATGACCTTGGCCATGTTGTCCAGATGATGCAGCGTGATGAAGTCTTCGAGACCGTACATTGACCTCAACGGGATGGCTAGCGTCATGACCATCGCGAACCCGGAGAAAATGGCTCCTGCAACGAAATAAGGGGGCAACAAAGTCTGATGCCAGCCCGGCACGATCGAGACCGCAAAATCAAAGCCCACGATGGTATGCACTGAAACCACCAGCGGAGTGGCTAAACCCGCCAACAACAGGTACGCGGTCTCATAACGCTGCCAATGAATCGCCGAACCGCGCCAGCCCATCGCCAGAATGCCATAAACAATCTGCGAGAAGGGCCGCTTCGAACGATCCCGCAGTACGGCGAAATCGGGGATCAGCCCCACGTACCAAAACAGGAACGACACCGTGGCATAGGTTGATACGGCGAACACATCCCAAATGAGCGGACTGCGAAATTGGGGCCATAGCCCAAACGTGTTGGGGTAGGGCATCAACCAATAAAAGACCCACGGCCGCCCCAGATGCAGAATGGGGTAGAGCCCCGCACAGGCCACCGCGAAGAGTGTCATGGCCTCGGCAAAGCGGTTGATACTCGTTCGCCACTCTTGACGGAACAATAAAAGCACGGCAGAAATCAACGTTCCGGCGTGTCCAATCCCGATCCACCAGACAAAGTTAATAATGTCGAACGCCCAGGCCACCGGGACATTATTGCCCCAGACGCCGATTCCCATAATGAGGACATAGGCCGTCGCATAGCAAAACACCATCAACAATGTGGACGATGTAATAAAGCCAATCAGCCAGCTGCGGGGATGTTGATGAGCCAGGGCGATCGCGCTGATCTTATCAGTCACCGAGGCATAAGTTTGCCCCGGTTCCAGAACACGCAGAGTTTCCTCCGGCTCGACCACCGCCCGGCCGAGGTTTGCATTCCGCCCGCCATTCACATCATCCGGAATCATGACTCCGCCTTTCCACCTGTGGCAGGACGAGCGGGCATTGGTGCATGCGGGGGAACGGCACCGGGCACGGGAAGATTCGGATGGGGATTCACCACGCGGGCCAAATAGGTTGTCCGCGGTAATGTTTTCAGCTCTTCCAACACCCCGTAGTTTAGAGGAGATTCTTTTAGCTTCCGAACTTCACTGTCTTTGTTCGCGAGATTCCCAAAGGTGATCGCTCGCGTGGGACAGGCCTGCTGGCAAGCGGTCACCACGGCGCCTTCTGGCACCAACGGGAGATGTTCGATCTTCGCATCGATACGCGCGTGAGAGATTCGTTGAATGCAATAACTGCATTTCTCCATAACACCGCGTGAGCGAACGGTCACATCGGGGTTCCGTAGAAGCTTTAAGCTCGGAGTGGTCTGATCGGAGAATTGTAAGAAATTAAAGCGGCGGACTTTATACGGACAGTTGTTTGAGCAATAGCGTGTCCCAACGCAGCGGTTATAAATCATATTGCTAGTCCCCTCAGAGTCGTGCACCGTGGCCGCCACGGGACAAACAACTTCGCAAGGGGCTTCTTCGCAATGCACGCACATCATCGGTTGAAAATACACTTCAGGGGCATCAAGCTCACCGTGGTAGTAACGATCGATCCGTAGCCAATGCATTTCCCGACCAACGGCGACTTGCTCTGGACCGACTACGGGAATGTTATTTTCTGACTGACAGGCCACGACACAGGCATTGCACCCAATGCAAGCGGTCTGATCGATAACCATGCCCCAGGCATTGCCTTCATATTTGAATCCGGCGTACATCGACTGCGGAGACGCCGTATGGGATGTGGCGTGAGCCGGATGTTCGGGCGGATTTTGAACGTCGGTCAGCGTCGTCACGCGAACAATATCCCGGCCTTCCATGCTGTGATGGTTTTGTGTCGTGGCCAGAACGTGATGTCCGGGCAATTTGCGAACGGTTCCTGTGGAAAACCAGTGTTTTCCGGCGGGCAGAATGGAGTAGGCATTCGACCCTCGTCCGGTTCCCAGCTGACCCGATTTAGTCCGGCCATAGCCAAAAGTCAGCGACACACAGTTGTCCGCTTGCCCGGGCATGATCCACACGGGAGTCTGCAACGAGCGGCCGGCCACGGTGACTTCTAGAAGATCACCGCTGCTCAGGTGCAAACGCTCCGCGGTCTTCGGACTAATCGCCGCCACATTGTCCCAGGTAATCTTCGTCAACGGCTTAGGCAATTCCTGGAGCCAGCCGTTGTTTGAATACTCGCCATCCCAGACGGTAGGATCTGGTCGAAATTCAATTTCCAAAGCCTGATCGCTCGCCAGACTTTTTTTAGTCGCGTCGACCAGATTACTTAAATCCAACTTAAAGGGGACTTCCACCGGCTTAGCGGCAGTTTGTGGGATGACACCATCGTGCAATGCTTGCCGCCAGCGACGACTAAAATCGGTGCCGCTCAGTTGTTTCTGCCAATAGCTGTGAACAATCTCATGAGCCACACGTGTCGGCTGTCCCGCCAGCACGCTCAGAATCTCGTGCGGCGACTTGCCTCCATAAAGGGGCGCAATCAACGGTTGAACAAGGCTGACCGTTCCATCCGCAGCCCGGATGTCACTCCAAGACTCTAAATAGTGCTGCGCGGGAATGTGCCAATCACACAGGAATGACGTCTCATCCTGAAAATCAGACAGATGCAGCCGCAGCGAAACCTTGCTCAACAGTTTTTCAAAATTGAGTTCCCCGGGGGCGTTGTAGACGGGATTCCCGCCGAGAATGATTAAGGTCTGCACGTCTCCCACATTGATCTCAGTCACAAGTTCGTGCAATCCAGAACCGGGTTGTGGCGGAGAGACAGCGACGGGATCGATGTAGGTCACCGTGTGGCCAACATTGCCGAGCGATTGATTGATGGCATGCACCAAAGCGTGGACTTCGGCGGATTGACCGGCCCCCGTGGTCACAATGCTCGCGCCACGATGTTCTCGCAGGTCTTGGATCACCGCGGTCAACCACGGTCCCGGTTGGCCCGTCAATTCACGATCCACGGCCACCGAACTTTCAGGTGTGATTTGCCGCAGAATGTGCTTAGCCAAAAGAGCTATTTGAGAAGGCGGCACCGCAACGCGATGATCGGCCATCGCCCCGGTGATCGTCGGAGTACATTCCGCAACATAGAGACGGTTCATCGCAGAGCTGTCGGAGACGGCACGACGCCCCGCGATAAACTCGCGTGCGTATTTCAAGCTGCCAGCCAACCCCGAGAGAAAGTCGCCATCCAAGGACACGACCACTTTGGCCTGATCGAAACGAAGCACCGTATCGACGGGCCGACCGAACGCCAACCGGGCCCCCGCTGCGACGCTTTCTGGGACGGTCGACTCAAACGTATGCCACCTAGCTTGTGGCAGGGCCTGCAATAGATCGGTCAACTGCGCGGCGAGGGTCGGTGATGTCACGGTGCCGGTCAGAATTCGCAGCCCGTGGCCCTGATTCTTGCGGAGACGTTCCATTTCCTCCGTCATGGCACGCACAAAAACATCCCAGGTCTCAATAGCCCCCCGATGCAGAATTGTTTGCGAACGGTCGGGATCATAGAGCGCAAGAATCGAGGCCTGCATGAAGGCATCTGATCCACCGCGCGTGATGGGATGTTCGGGATTCCCTTCGATCTTCGTCGGGCGCCCCATATGGCTCTCTGCCAGAACGCCATAGCCGTAACCCGCTCGAGGCATCGCCGTGGCATAAAACTGCGGCTCGCCCGGGACCAACTCTTCCGGCGAGCGAACGTAAGGGACAATTTTTTCTTCGGGAGAACGCGTGCAACCCGTGACTCCCGCGAAGGCCAGAGACGCCGCCATCAACTTCAGAAAACTGCGGCGGCCAACTGGATCTTCCCAGACCGCTAGCTGGCTGGGGAATTCTCGATGTAGGTACTTTTCGAATTCCGGTGCTGCCGCGGCTTCTTCCAGACTCCGCCAGAATTGCATGGAATCTCCATCCGCCTGGCGACTCCGCACGGCCCGGATGGCATTCTGTTCGAGTGATGTCAGATCGAGATTACTCATCGGTGGCACACCACGCAATCGGTCAATTGTCGGGTCACAATGCCGTATCGGGCGACCAATTCTCGGCCAAGTTCTTCGGCGTTACCTGGCTTAGACGGGGCCGACAGATCGGCAACAGATTGATCCAGCAGATCGAAATTTGTGGCTGTCGCCGCACGCAACGGCGGTTCCATGGAGACTCCGGCAACGGTCGTTCTGTTAACCCCAAACTGGAACAAGTCCTGTTTAGGACGCACCGCCCGTTCTGGATGCCGATGGCATTCGACACACCAATCCATATGCAGCGATGCCGCACGACGCATCAGCGGCATTTCATCCACGCGACCATGACAGCTCTCGCAGCCGACTCCCTTGGCCACGTGAATTTTGTGGCTGAAGTAAACGAAGTCGGGAAGATCATGCACCCGAGTCCATTTCAGCGGCGTACCGTTCTGAAAACTCTCCCGCACCGGCCGCAGCATCTCGGCATCTTTCCAGACTTGTGAGTGACACCCCATACAGATTTCAGTTGATGGAATCCCCGCCGATGAGGATTTTTCAACCCCGTAATGGCAATAGCGACAATCTAAGCCCAGTTCCCGGACATGATGCTGATGGCTAAAAGGAACCGGCTGTTCGCGAACCACATTGACCTGAGTCACATAAGGCGAACGCACGAATGCGGCTCCAGCGACCGCAATTCCGGCAATAATAAAGATCGCGCCAAAGATGGTCGCTTTGGCGAGAATGTTCATCCCAGGGTGGAAGATCTGCGCCATGGAAAGAATCCATTAAGGTGCGCCGCTTCTTGGCCAGTGCAACCGTCAAAAGAAATCGCAGAACTTAATACCGGTCACCAGACAGGTTCCCGGTTCGCATATTTCGTACCGTGCTCAATGCTTACCCGATGTCTGGAGTATAGACTGAGCGTTACTCCAGTGGTAATAAAAAATCACCAAGTTGAAATTCGCGAAGATCGACTTTCAAGACACCAATGCGATTTACTCCATAAGACGGATCGTTGGAAGCTGATCGCGCGGAGTGGATGATCGCAGCGCATTAAGACGTCCCAATGGAGGCGTCTCATTCTGTTCACTCCGCCACGAGGAAAGGGATTTGCCACGGATCACTCCGAAGTTACGGCAACCTTGAGTGGCAATGAACTCAACTCATTATTTGACAGAGTCATAGGTGAATTGATTGAGCAGCCAGGGGAGAGATTACGATCAGGTCATTCTCCCCTAGCGGCGCAGCGTTTGCATTTTCACCTCAGCGTTACGCACTTTCGTGCCAGCCAGCGCTCGAAAAGTTTCCTAATGCATGTCATGGGGTGAGCGCCAAATGGATCCTGAAATACCGTCCGAAATCCTCAATCTGATGGGGACTTCGCACCTTCGTGGGCATTCTCTATTACTCGCAACGAAAACCGATCTGGATGAAGTCGGTCACACTGCCGATCAGTGGCTGTTGGTCACAGAACGAGAATGTGCCGTCGCAGTCCTGGGTGACCCGCTACGGGGAGTTACCACACGTTGCGTCAGGACATTTCAATTTGAACATATTGACGGATGTCGTATTCAAACAGAGATTGGATCGGGATATCTCCAAGTGTGCCACGCCGAGGTCTGGGTTGATCTCCTGCGTTTCTCCAATCGTCTGACTCCACAGTTCCGTGACATTGCTGGCAAGCTCGAACAACTCCGGCGATTCGGTCAATTTCAAGTTGAACCAGCAGACAACGACAGCACAACGTCGCAATCATCCACCACCGGCAACTCGACCTCACGATCACAACGTTCCTTGCGTTTGCTGCAGACGTTAGGCCGAGTCTTTCACCTCTTGCGGCCGTTCCGGAGTAAGGCCATTCTGATCGGGGTGTTGTCGTTGGTCACGGTCGCGATTGAGCTGGTTCCGCCCTGGCTTCAAAAAATTCTGGTCGACAACATTGTTACCGGGAAGGGCTCCACGTCGCCCATCGCGTCACTGCTCTCCATGCTCGCCATCATTGTCTGTTGCCTGGCATTAGTTCGATTCATTTCGGCAGTTCTCGCCGTCTGGAAATCGAAGCTCTCCAGCGATATCGGCACTCGACTTACTGCGGACCTTCGCATGCAGATGGTGGATAAACTTCAGCGTCTGTCGGTGTCCTACCATGATCGCAATCAGGTGGGAATGTTAATGAGCCGGGTCTCGTATGACACCGAAGCGATGCATACATTTATGTATCAGATCTCCGGCGGCTTCGTCCTACAACTTTTGCAATTAGTCGCCATTGGCGTGATGTTGTTTGTGTTGAATGCGAAACTGGCGATATTAACCTTATTGCCCATGCCGCTGGTCCTCGGCGTCAGCTGGCTCTATTGCCGCTATCTCTACGCGCGGCATCACAACTACTGGGACGCCGTGGGGCATCAGGC
This sequence comes from Planctomycetota bacterium, assembly GCA_040386595.1. GTDB lineage: Bacteria > Planctomycetota > Planctomycetia > Planctomycetales > Planctomycetaceae > JAKFVC01. Next base: position 24,173 of record JAZKFE010000044.1, read on the forward strand.
CACCGCATTGACCAGTCTGCTGTCGGGAATCCGGGTGGTGAAATCATTCACTCAAGAACCCCGCGAACATTCGCGATTCAGCAGTACGAGCGAACGTCTACGCGAAAGTCGGCTTGGCCTGGATCTGGCCAATGCAACATTCTCGTCGTTGATCGGATTCCTATTTGGACTGGGTGGTCTGATCGTCTGGTATATCGGGGGACGAGACGTTCTCGCCCAGGAGATGACGCTTGGTTCGTTGATGGCCTTTCTCGCCTATCTCTCCATGTTTTATGCCCCATTGACCACCCTTTCCGAAGGTGCCACCTGGATCAGCAGTTTTTTAGCCGCCAGTCATCGCATCTTCGAACTGCTCGACACCCCTGTCACAGTCGAAGAACCAGCGACGCCGCAATCGGCGGAACAACTGAAAGGTCATATCAAATTTGATCATGTCAGCTTCTCCTATGATGATCAGAAGCCGGCACTCGAGGACATCAGCTTCGAGATTCAACAAGGAGAATCAATCGGGATCGTCGGCCGTAGCGGCTCAGGGAAATCAACTCTGGTCTATTTAATTAGTCGGCTCTATGACGTCGATACGGGGACGATTAATATCGACGGAATTGATGTGCGTCGGATCAATAGCACTCAGCTGCGGCGACACGTCGGAATGGTCTTGCAAGAACCATTTCTATTTGAAGGGACCGTCGCTTCGAACATTGCATATGGCGATCCTAACGCGGCCCTCGAAACCATTATCGCCAGTGCCAAAGCCGCCAGCGCCCACGACTTTATCCTGCGAATGCCATTCAGCTACGAAACATTGCTCGGCGAAGGCGGAACGGGTCTGTCAGGCGGCGAACGCCAGCGAGTCTCCATCGCAAGAGCCATTTTATATGATCCAAAAATCTTAATTCTCGATGAAGCTACGAGTAGTATCGATACGGAGTCCGAGCGTTTAATTCAACAGGCCGTCGAGCGTTTTTCTCAAGGGAGAACGACGCTCGCTATTGCCCATCGACTGTCAACACTAGAGAGCGTCGATCGTTTGCTGGTACTCGACCAGGGAAAGTTGATCGAACAGGGGACACACCAGGAGCTCATGGCAACGAGTGGAGTCTATGCCCGTCTCACGCGACTGCAATTTGGGGCGGCGCATGAAGGCAGCCAGTCACTCGCAGCGACGGCGATTTCCGACGCCGAACCGATTGATGTCAACACCGACGATGGGGACGAAAATATTCCGGACACGAGTGCCGGAGATTGGGAAGTTCGCTGGTTGCAGCCGCAAGATGCTCAGTTCTTCCTGGGTCTGCATGAAATTCTGACACTGAGCCTGGACGGAGAACAATACGCTGCCGTGTATACCGTCCGGGCATTTCCAGCAACGCATTCTGAGGCCTATCTCAGCATTCGTTATGCCGATGCCTGCGGACATGACCGCGAGTTGGGAATGATTCGACAATTGGATGAATGGCCCGCGCCAACCCAGGAGTTGATTCGGCGGTCGCTCAATCGCCGCTATCTGCTTCGGCGAGTGAATGGTCTGGTTGCAGTTCGGGAAGATAATGGATTCGTCAATTGCTCGGCAGACACCGATGACGGCCGGATTGACTTCGTGGTTCATAACAATTCACGATCGGTGAAGCACTTTGGGTATAACGGCCGCCTGCTGACTGATCTGGATCAGAATCACTTCCTGATTCCCGACCTGGATCTGTTACCCATGCTCCAACGACGACTCTTCAGGCAGTTCTTTCGTGAGTTTTAGCAGGCGCTGTCGATGGAGCACTCCCGCTTCGAACCTCTGTGGCAGTGACTTCTCGGAACGACTGAGACTGCGATATACTCCGTCCAGAATGCAGCACTGCTGGCCGTTTAAGATCGATGGTCGTTCTGAAATTGCCGGAGATCATGTGCGGCCTGAACCTCATGGGAAGAAAGAAATCACGATGCCGAAGTTAACAGTCGAGGGGGCCGGTGAGTACGAAGTGCCGCAGGGGAAGCGGTTGGTCCTGGCACTCGAACAAGAGGCTGGCGTCGACCAGTTGCATGCTTGTGGCGGGCAGGCCCGCTGCACCACGTGTCGAGTCGAATTTGTGCAGGGCGAACCCGATCAGATCACCGCTGCCGAACGCGATCTCCTCGCGGCCCGCGGCCTGTCGGGCATCCGTCTGAGCTGCCAGATTGCCTGTGAGCATGACATGACGGTGCGTGTCATCAGCCGTCTAGCCGGCAGCGGCCGTAAAGACGCCGGGCACCCGCCGGCCGCTCAGATCGAACCGGCTCCCGTCTGGGCCACGAAATAGAGTTTTTAGAGTTCGGTACAGACCAACACACAGCCAAACGCTGAGAGCGTTTTCCCTCTCGACGTTTGGCTTTATTTTTGCATGTTGGCATTCCCATCGAGAATCCCGAGCAACACTGTCGAACACCACGAGTGTGCTGAGCTTTGAACGGTAACCAATCTCGCTAAAATTGTGTCTGTCTGTGTGCCATCCATTTGCAGGTGTTTTTTTAAAAAAATCCCAATGTCGCATCCATTGCTCTGTTTTGTTCAATCACTGTGGGCGGGTGGTGATCTTGTACTCTCTAACAATGTCGCGCCCGATGATGCCGATGTTGCGCTGAGTATGAGTGAGCTACAGGTACTCGAAACGGGGTATCGCGGCGGCTTACCCGGTCATCCGCCGCAATTGCACATCCCGGCGGCGGCCTGGGCCTTGAACCAGCTGTATCGCGCCTCACAGTATTTGGTGTATCGTGAGCTGTCTGAAGAGCAGATGCAGGTGGATCTGAACCAACCATACACCGAGGCGATCACCTCCAGCGTCTGCTACAGTGTCGACCTGTCGTTCCGGTTTCTGCCGGAGTTGATGCGTCTGGCTCAAGCATCCAGTGCGAATCAAACTCTCGTGGAAATCTTGCGCGGCTGGGCTGCGGCGTGGCCCTTGTCATCGGTCGGCATCCCAGGCGTTAAAGTGAGCACAATTGATCCGATTCCAACTAGTGCGTGTCTGTTAACGCTTTACGTCGATCGCGTCCTGGCAAGTGGCGATCAATCTCGATTGCAGGATGAACAGGTGGCGAATGCCGTCAGAATTGCGTTAGGAGGCTTTCGCGATTTGTGCCCCGCGATTTATGATGCTGTTCACGAAGTCCAATAGTCGGCGGATTATCGACAGGTGTGGCGAATAACATTCGTCACAGGTGAACCTGTGTTCGCAGACGGTTGTCTGGACCTTTACGGCCTTTTCAAAATGCCAACCTGCCTGATTTGATTGCGCCCCCCCTGCTGCGGTGGCGAGGTTGTTTGTCCGATTCAGAATGTTCTGAAATAGAGAAGGCGGCTCAGCGACGAGACGGCCTGGTGAAGGAATTCTATGCAGTCTGCCGAAGTCACCGAGGAAACCCCATCATCGCCATCGCTGGCGGCCCGCCTCATCGAAAACGTGCTGCAGCCAATGAAGTCGACGTTCGTGGGGAAGGATGAAATCGTCGACTTGATTGGCGTTTGCCTGGTCGGCGGCGAGAATCTGTTTCTTCACGGACCTCCAGGTACGGCTAAGAGCGCCCTGATCCAAGATCTCGCCCGGCGGATTGATGGCCGCGTCTTCGATTATCTGCTGACACGATTCACCGAGCCCAACGAGCTCTTCGGCCCGTTCGACATCCGTAAGTTGCGGGAAGGCGAGCTGGTAACGAACACCGAAGGCATGCTGCCGGAAGCGGCGTTGGTGTTTCTCGACGAACTACTGAATGCCAACAGTGCCATTCTGAATAGCTTGTTACTGGTGCTCAACGAGCGTGTGTTTCGCCGTGGTCGCGAAACGCGGGCCTTGCCCCTGGTGATGGTCGTGGGAGCCAGCAATCATCTTCCCGAAGATGAAGCTCTGGGTGCTTTGTTCGATCGCTTTCTGGTCCGAGTTCCCTGCGTCAACGTCCCGCAAGAGGAGTTGTCGCACGTCTTGAATGCGGGTTGGAACCTCGACGCCCAGCGTGGTCAGACTGCCGTAAAAACCGTGTCGGTAGATGAAATTCGGCAACTGCAACAGTTGGTTCGCAATGTTGACGTCACCGCCATTCGTCCCGCTTATGTTGACTTGATCCAACGCCTGCGTCACGCGGGGATCGCCATCTCTGACCGACGTGCCGTCAAGTTTCAACGTCTGATCGCAGCCAGCGCCTTGCTCTGCGAGCGACGCGTCGCAGAACCCAGTGACCTGTGGCCGCTACGGTATACGTGGGACTCGGTGGAGCAGCAGGCGGTCTTGGCGTCATTGGTGACCGACGCGATGGGCCGGCACGCGGCCACGTCCACCGGGAAATCCCATCCGCGTTCGGCAGGGGTCGACAAGCCAGACGCCGAGGCCCTGGCGCGAGATCTCGATCGCATTGCCACCCGGATGACGGAAAAGGAACTCGCCGAGACCGAGCGTTCTGTACTTCGCGATCAACTTAGTATCCTGGCGGGCCGTTGTCCGTGGGTGACCGACATCCAGCAGCAAGGTTTTCTGCAAGGCCGCGTGGAAGAGATCTGGAAGCTGTTTACCGAACCGGCCTGAGCGAGCCATGTTTCAGAGATTTCAGCCACATTCCAAGTGAAGCACAGCGGAGTTCACCGTGTCAGCGTGGGCCATGCAACTTCGGTCAGAGGAACTCGAATCACTCGGTGCGTTGTGGCACGTACCGGGAATCGAGGCCTTACACGATGCTGGCCAGACGTGGTTGCGCGGCCCTGAAGCGGATGATGTGACTCGCCAGCTGCTCACGTGCCTGCCTTGCGTCAGCCGCTATGACGTTCTGGCAACCGGCGAACTGAGACTGGTCGGTCATCGAGTTCCCAAGGGTTTTCTACCGACCGGAACCTGGCTACCACTGAAACAATTCTTGACGGTGTCATTGCCCGTTCCCAGTTTCGCCGCGCGACATCATTCCCGAATACCGGTGCGATTGGTGCCGTCGAGCGAGACGCGCGAACCGAACATCCTAATTACCGATCTTAAGAGCTGGGCCGCCTACTCGCAGACGGCGCCGCAAGTGCGGTTGCGGCACTGTCAGTTTGCTGTTGCTGGCGATGGTCGAGTGCTGATTCAAGGCGCACCGCTCCCTCCTTTAGATGGAATTCGTGCCGTGGCTCGCTCGGGGCTGGTCGTCCCCTGTGGCTGGACTTGGTCGCCCGAAGTTGAAGCGTCAATCCTGGCGCAGGCCTGGAACGTCCCCCCCGGCGACTTGTGGCTGCTGTTGCTCGATCAGCCAATGGAACAAGTGCCCGCCAACCAGCTTGTTGCCGCCACGCGTTCTGCCATTCAACACACCTGGGAGGCGTTCCAACGTGACCGAGCTGAGTAACGCCGTCGCGATGTACTTCACGCCGTGCAAATCCACGTTCTGGTGCTGGTCCGAAGGCCAGCAAACCATCGAATGGATCAGCGGAGAAACCATCGCATTTCGGGCTGAAGTACAAACGCTGCTGGAAGCACAAGCGGCCGAAGGACTGCTTCCCTTTGAAAACATTCTGTTGATCGCCGCTGCCTGCCGGAATCGGGCGAACGTACCCAGTTGGCAGCTGGGTGACATCTTCAACTTCAAACAGTATCCCATGGGGCATTCTCTAAACGAGAGTCTCTATAAAGCGGTCGGCGCCTTGGAAACGCTGGCACAACTTCCCGAGAACTTACGCACATCGATGGAGGGGAAGAAGGCGATTCTGACATTGGTCGCAGAGAATGGTCCCCGGCGCAAATCGCAGGAATTCAGTCACAAATGCCTTGAGTATCTGCGTCAGGGGTCGTTCGTCGGTACGACGGCACCTGCCGTCCTGAAGTCCACCAGTGACTGGAGTTCGGAGCTCCGGGGTCTGCATGATGGCTTGAGTGCCGTCAATGAAACAGCAGTCCGACTCCGCATGAAAACGGGGCTGGAAGTCACCCCCAGCGTCGCGCCGGCTCCGCTCCCGCTGCCGATTCCTAAAATTGAACCATCCCCATTAACCGTCCGGGAGTTATTGAAAGACCTCGCAGAGGACGAAGAATACGCCGGGCTGGTCCGCCTGACGCAACAGCTGTTGGCGTTCGTGTCGCTCCCGCGACTGCTCTCCACACCGGATGCCCTGCAACTCGGCGGCGTGTCGGACATCACCAACCGGGGCTCGTTTGATCGCCTGCTGCTTAGCGAACTGGCACATGATTCCGACGTGTTGATGACACGTGTGGCGCTCAATGAAGCCATGTATATTCGGCGCGAAGTCCCGCCTACATTCCCTCCTCGGCAATGCCTGATTCTGGTGGATACGGGAATCCGCATGTGGGGACTGCCGCGGCTGTATGCGACCGCGGTGGCGTTGGCGTTCGCCGTGGCAGAGGATGCAAAGGCAGCACCACAGATCTTTCGATCGACGACTGACGGTCCCGTCGCGATTGACCTGACTTCGCGAGACCAATTGATCGAGCATCTGGAATGTCTGGAGCCAGCGCCCCATCCCGGAGACTCGTTGGCGCAGTTGCTCAGCGACACGCAGGGAGTGCCAGCGGACGTCATCGTCGTGACGGGGGAAGATGTCGCGGCAGATCCGGAATTCCGGCAATCGTTGGCCACGTTGCCGCAGACAAATCTCTATCTCGCGCTGGTCACTCGGAAAGGGGATCTGCGCCTGACACAGCGCACACGACAAGGCGAACGCGTTTTAAAGCAGGCACAACTTGATCTCAATCAAATCCTGGCCACGCCGCGCCCGAAGCGTTCTAAACTTCGAAATGAAGCAATCGATCCCCAGCTGCCGGTCATTTGTCGCGTTCGTCCTTTTCCGCTCTATCTTTCACCCCAAATCCTGGAAGAAAACCGCGGCCGCTGTATTGATCGACATGGTTCAAACAATGCCGTAGACCAATTGCTGGCAGTCACCAATGACCGGCGATTGGTCCTGTGGGACCGCCCGGCACAGTGTGCGACGCAGCTTTCCGATCGCCTGCCGCCCGGAAAGCTGCTCTGGCACCAGACTTATCTGGCACCGTCGGGAACAGCCCACGTCCTCATTGGCAGTAAATCACACCCCCGGCTGTTTAAAGTGACCGCCAGTCACGGAGCCGATCATGTTCAAGAATTCGAACTTCCCTTCGCTTCGCCAATTTACGACATCTGCAAGCATGCCGACATTCTGTATGTCGTGTTTAAATCTCAGACGGTGTTGTTCTCGATGGAAACCTGCGAACGCTTGGTTGTCGTGGAACATCCAGAACACACGAGATGGCTCCGGCACCGTTTTTTTACCCAGGCAAGTGATTGGGTTGTACTCACCTATGACGGCCAGACCGTTCATTGGGAGCGAGTTTTTTCCGCGGCAAGTTTGCGCGGGCAATGGCTCGTCTCCATCCACGACTGCCAATGTCTGGCCTCGCCTGTCGCAGTGACGAATCGCAATACCGTCATTGTCTCCGGCAGCGGCGAGGAGTTGCAGTTCAACTCGACAACATCGCCTCAGATTCCGGGTACTCCCACTGCACATCCGATTGATAGTCCTCACATTGGAGGAGTCAATAATATCAGCATGCAGGTCGCGACGATCGCTCCTGATGGCAATCGTTTTGTGATGATTCACCCCACGGAGAAAGCATGGCCGGGAACTTGGGTTGTTGATCTGCAAGCACGGACGGCGAGTCCCACTTGGGGGAATCAGCCGCATTGGTTGAACTCAGTGGCCTACCACGCCTCGACGCGACGAAACATCCGCAACAAGTTTGTCTCAGCCGGCATTTATCACGGCCAGTTGGTTCTCGCCACGCATAAGCAAACGTCCGTGGCAATCTCACTCAGCACAGACCGCACGCGGCTGAATCTGCAACCTCTGGAGATGACCGGTTTGGAGTTGGATTATCGTATCGATTTTCGATTCCTGCAGGCTCCGTCCGATGTCGGTTATGAGTTTAAAGTCGCTCAATGGGCCGATGGCAGCCGCGTTATCCTCGATTCCCGCGGACTGCTGCATTTGCAAAGCAGCAATGCCGAGATCCCCGAGATGACGCTAGTGCTGAATGATGAAAATGTCGCGGGCTGGTGCAATCAGAACGAGGTTTGGGGCGATACGGTTTTTACGGGAACGACCAGCCAACGCATTAGTCCGGAAAAAGTTTTCGATGAGTGGCTGACTCCGTTTTGCCGGAGGTTGAAATGACCGAAATTTCTCTGCAACTTCAGTTCACTCCACATCCTCAACGGCCGGCCTGCGCGCGGTTCATCCCGGGTTCGGCGCCCGCCCACTGGCTGGACGAACTGACCACGTGGGACATACCGCTGGATCAGTTGCGACTCTATCCGCTGTCCAAATCGCAAAGTGACAATACTTGTCTGGGTGTTCTCGTTTCTGGTGTGAGCGGCTCGGAACAGGGTTCAGTACCGCGGCCACAGACGCAGCCTTACGGTTGCCTGGCGGGGCGTCTCTTCCTACCGGTTGAGGCTGCGCTTTCGGTGACTTTGCAAGACGGTGATTGGCGAAATTTGCTCGGACCGACAGGCACCGAGTATGTCTGGCATCCGCAAGCCGGCCTGGTGGCGTTTGAACCTGACGAAATTCTGTCCGTGACACAGTTGTTGTCTCCGCAAGCCCCCAATGAAAATGTGGAGCAGGGGGGAAGCAGTTGGGGATTCGCCCATCCAGGGGTGATTTTTCTCAATCGCATCACCTCGGTCCGAGCCGAACTCCCAGCCACCGCGACCGATATGCTTGTCTCTGGCCGCGACGGCATTGGGACTCAAGCGAAGCGATTTCAAGATCTGCCAGTGCCCGTTGCGGAGAAAATCGCTTCTTGGGGAAAATCCGCCATCGGACTCGTCCTGCTGCCGGTGGCCATGCTCACAAGCTTCATCGCGAACCTGCTAGTCGGTAGTGGTCGAAAAGCTATCACGCCAACCAACACCACCGGATCAATGTCTACCGGCCTACCGGCAGGAGCCTGGGTCGCAATTGTTGTGATCCTGCTCCTATTTCGCGGAGGCCTCGCGTTTGTGCCGTTGTTAGTGGGCCAGGTTACGTTTGTCGTGGTTGGAATGATCGCGGCTGCAGCCCTCGGCCTGACTCTGCCTTCGCCACAACCAGTGTTGCCATCGACCAGGTCCACCTTTCCAGGGCAAGGGCTACTCAGTCGTCTAGGCATGGGACTGCAACAGCAATTGGCCAAGGTCACGAAATGGACAACAGGGTTATTGGATTCTCGCCAGCGTGAGATTGAGCGGCTCAAAAAGCTGTTAGACGAAGATCCCGATGAAGGGTTGAAATATGCGTTGCCCTTCGGCGGGGATGCCGGCCGCGGGGTTGCCGCCCCCACGGGCTGGTTGAGTCAGCGGTTGATCGATTTTCAATTGGGAGCACTGGCCAGTCGCGGGCCTGCGGATCATTGGGATCTACCACCTAACACCCAATTTGAGCTTATCACACGCTATCGGCAACTGGCGGCGCGCGAAGTCCAGTTAGGACGCTATCGCCGGGCGGCCTACATTTTTGCCGAGTTGCTGGGAGATTTGAACACGGCGGCAGTCACACTGGTCAACGGCCGATTCTATCGCGAGGCCGCCGTGCTCTATCGCGACAAACTCAACCGGCCGCTGGAGGCTGCAAACTGCCTGGAGCAGGGCGGACTGCTGGCCGAAGCCATCCCGCTGTATCGGCAACAAGGAAAGATCGAGATGGTCGGCGATCTCTATCGCCGCCTGGACGATGAGACTCAGGCCAAACAGGCCTATCAGGAAGCAGTCGATGTAGCGGTCTCGAAGCAAGATCACCTTGATGCCGCACGTTTGTACCAGGAAAAACTGGACTCCCCCGACGAGGCTCTGAACACTCTGGATGCCGGTTGGCCGCATACGAATCAGTCCAAACAGTGCCTGGACGCATCCTTCGTTCTGCTGGCCAAATTGGGACGTCACGACGAGACGATCCACCGCATCAAGGCCTTGCAGCAGGCTCAATTGGAATCAAAAAAAGTCGTCGATGCCGCGGACGTTCTGGCCACGACGGCAACCCGTTCGCCTCATGCAAACTCACGAGTCGTCGCAGCGGATACGGTGCGAATTCTCGCGGCTCGGGCATTAATCAACAAACAAGAACACCGACAGCAACTGATTGCTGCCGTGGGACGATTGGCTCCGGAAGACCGCTTGCTCACCCGTGATTGCCAGCGTGCCACTCAACAAAGCTTCTCCACGCAGCAACAGAAGACGATATCCCGCAGACGCTCGTCAGTCCCAGAGATGCGTCTGGTGCAGACATTCCAACTCCCATCAGACGTGACCTGGACTTCGGCGATCAGCACGGACCGCAATTTTTACGCAGTCGGACACAAACCGGGAGAGGTCATCGTCGCTCGGGGCGCCTGGAATGACCCCAATGCCACAGTTTCTTCGCTGTCGTGGAACGTCACGGCGGATTCATCGAACGTCCTGATCGGCCACTCTACCACTGAAAGATCGCTCTTCATCCACTCCAGTACAAAGGCACAATTCTCGCCGCGCGGATTCGATGCCACCGATAGCAATCCTGATTTCGAAAAGGCACTCACCCCGAGTTGGATGCCCGAATCGATCTCGGCCATCGCGGCGAGCCCCCAAGGAACGATTTACACGTTTCAACTGATGAAGCTGCTCTTATGCGGCTTTAGCGGATCGGGAGCGCCTTTAATGATTGAAACACCCAAAATTCCAATACAAAGTGAATCGATCAAGCCTCATGAAATCTTCCCGATGGTCGCTTTCGATGATGCGGTCCTGCTGGCGGTCGGGCCACATCTCATCGAATCGCATTGCGGTCAGGCACCGAAGGTCGAACAAATGCGAGGTCGAATCACCAGCTTGGCCGCATCGCCCCCCAATTCAGAGCGTCAGCTGGCGATCCTGTTCGAAGAAGGAGGTCAGTTCGTTTGGGGCAATCTGAACTCGCGCAAATACCATCAATTCGCAATTCAGGTAGAGAATCCTCGCGCGACCATTCTTCGTGGCAATCACCTGGTGGTTCACGGAACTGGTAGCTGGAGGATTTACCAAACCAGTGGGGAAAAAATCCAACGTTTGCATGAACTCCCCTGCGACATCCAGCATAGTGTGTTCGGTCTATTGCGTCCCGGCACGGCTCGACAGGTAGGCCTGTGTACGACCGATGGCCAAGTCCGAGTTTTCGAATTGCCTTAAACTCGGATGTCGAATTCAAGTTGGTTCACTTGATGCTCTTGATGCTAATGATGGTGCGAATGATTCAGGACGAGTTTTAAACTAAAGCGTTTTCACCTAAAGTCTTCATCAACATCGATGCCCTCTTGACGCGGAATGAGCCCGTCTAGCCAGAAATAGAGTCGAGGCGATCGCTCATCTGAAATTCTTCCGAAGTCCCTATCGGGACTGAATTGCAGCAACACTTGGCATCGGTTTTCGACAAAAACCTTATGTCAAAGCGCTCTATCAATTGGCTGCGTCGACTGAGACGCAAGTACTAAGTTAAGATCGCCATCATAAACTCTTCTTAAAACATCATTCATTCGAACGATAGAGTCTCATAGCGCATTGCTAGCCCCATCGCCATTCCCATTGGAATGGCGAGCAGCCCCCAGCCAATCAGTGCATAGGTCCAACTTGGACGACGTTCCGTTGGAACAAATAGGAGAGGTACTAGAGCCAATGGTGCCAATCCAACCAGCAGGAATGCAGCGAGCGGGACTTCGCTATAGGTCGACTGCTGGGTGACCAGCAGTAACCCTGGCAAGCCGACCGCGGTGATCGGGATCGCGCCCCCGGCTTCTTCACCATGCCACCAGGCCACGACGGTCATCGCCATCCAACATCCAGCCAGGATTGTCGCGATGTCCGTAAAGCGGGCCGTATGAGCATGAATTAATACGGTGGCTCCAGCCATGAATAGGGCCGTCGAGGCGATTGGAAACCAAATCGGCCGAGCGTCTCGTCGAATGGCGTCCAGAATCTGCCAATTGGCGAGAAGCCCCACCGCCAATACAGGCCAAAGCCACGGTGCCTCACCGCGTAATGTTGCCGGAACCAGGAGCAATGCGGCCACAGTTACTGCTGCGGCGCGGATGAACCAAGCCACTGCGACAGGTATTTTTTTAACGTGGATGACAAGCCCCACGACAGCCACGAATAAAACGGCCCACGGTAGCCAGTAGCGAGCCGGTGGGCCGCCGGGTTGAGTCGTGCCGCACAAAGCCAACCATGCTCGATGGCCGAATTCCGTTAGGTTCCACGCATGGTCGGGATCTAAACGGAACTCGACCGTCTGTCGAAAATAATTGGCGGTTAAAAAACCTGCCACTACGGCGAGAAAACATCCCGCCAATCGGGCTCCTTGTGGAGCTACTCTAAAACTCACAAAACCCACCACAGCCGCCACGGAGAACGGCACGAGCAATGCGTAAAACGCAACGTCCAACAGCAATTCCACAGGCGGCAATGGGGGCATGATGCAACATCCAATCGAACACATGAGAATCAACAGGTCAGCCAGACGAATTACTTGCCTTCGGGCTTGGCACCAATGGTGACCTTAATCGCCACGTCATCGTTGACCTTGCCTTTGCCGTACGTCATGCCGAACTCGCTGCGGATGATCTTGAAATCGGCCTTCAGCGCCAGTTTGTCTCCCGAAGCAATCGTCGCCGGGAAATGAATTTCCTTGGTCTTGCCGAGCAACGTCAGGTCCCCCACGATTTCGTAGCCCGATTTGTGCTTCTTCACAGACTTGCTGACAAACGTGGCCGTCGGATGATCCTTCACGGCGAAGAAGTCGGGGGACTTCAAGTGGCCGGTCAGCTTGTCGCTGTCGGAGTACAGCGAAGCACAGTCGATCTCCAATTCCAATGACAGTCCCTTGTCTCCCTTCACCACCGCCGCACCGGTGACCTTCTTGAATCCACCGGCGTGGGTCCCGTCAGCTTTCGAACCGACCCATTCGACCTTGGTGTTGTCGCCGGTCAACGGGTACTGGACGTCAGCGGCCTGAGCGATTGACGTCAAAAATGTGAGTGCCACCAGCGTTGTCATGAGCTTCATTGCGTTTCCCTTGTTCGAATCATTTCCACAGGAAAGGCACCTGTCCGCGGCACATACCGGGAGCCCGGTGCTGAATTGGCTGCGCTCGCCAGAAACACCAATGGCATCCCACCGGTGTCCGCATCATCAACTGGCTCTGATGCTGTACTGAGCGGAATAGTATTCCGTTCAATCTGGACTTAGAATGGCACAACGTCGCATTTTCTAGTTCAATCGTCCAGAACGCCGAGGGACAGCCGGTGGATGTTCTTTCCGAGATTCTACGGGTGGCTGCCGTCAACACGTCGATTGACGGGGCACTCCAGTTGCCGCCCGCACGGGTTATGCAGAGCGAAACGCCAGGCCAGGCACGTTTTTTCCTGATCACCAACGGCGTCTGTCGGTTGGAAGACTCTCGCCAGGAAACCTCGGAAGATCTTGGGACCGGTGACTTTCTGATCTTCGGTCGAGCCACCGGCCAGACGCTGAGCGTTCCGGCAGGAGCCACGGCCACACTTCTCGCGGGCTGTTTTCACTTTGATGCCAGCGCGGAACATCCCTTGGCCCGAGTCCTGCCTCCATTAATCGTGCTACGAGGCTGCCCTTCCGACCATGCCCGCTGGCTGAGGGCGGCATTGGAATTGGTCGCGACCGAAGCCGGTTCCGCCCGGCCGGGGTGGGAAGTGGTCACCAATCGGCTGGCCGACGTGTTGCTCGTGCAGGCCTTACGGACACAAATTCCGGCAGCCACCGGTTGGTTACGCGGACTGTCCGATCCGGACATTGGGGAAGCTCTGCGACTGATGCACCAGCAACCGGCGCAGCCGTGGACCGTGGCAGGATTGGCCTCGCGATTGAATCTGTCGCGTTCGACGTTTGCCGAGCGATTTCATGCCGTCGTAGGGCAGCCTCCGTTGTCCTATTTAACGTGGTGGAGAATGCATCGTGCGGCGGCGTTGTTGCGAGAAAGTCGAGATACCACGGTGGCCAGTGCCGCGCGAGCGGTCGGGTACGAGACCGAAGCCGCCTTCGGTAAAGCCTTCAAACGGCTCTTCGGCAAAACTCCCGGTCACCTGCGACGCGAAGTGCAATCGAATCTGCTGCGTCCCGCGTCGCCGTTGCAGCGAGAGTTAAAAAAACGGGCCCCGTTCGAAGTCCCCGAGCAAGAGACGGGATTGAACTTAAGACGCACGTCGTCGCAGTTCGAAACCGAATTTGCGGCATTGTTCAAAGCCCACGGCATCGCGTCGACAATGTACAACGTATTAAGAATTCTCCGCGGGACTGGTGCTCCGCTTTCCAAAGAGGAGATTGCGTCTCGCCTGGTCGTACATACGGCGAATTTTGACGAGCAGATCGCGGGAATGATCACTCAGGGACGCTTGCAGCAGGTCACCACAGCAGAAGATGAATCTCCGCAGCTCACGATCACCGCGCAAGGGCTCCAGATTCTCGAAGACCTGGACCGCCCCGTATTAGAATTACATCGCCGACAGCTTGGGCATTTTACGCCCGAAGAACTGTCTACCCTCAACCGGCTGCTCGTGAAAGCCCGCAGCCCGGGAACGTGACGCGATACCCCAGCAGGACGTCTATCGCGTCATTCCCATTCCCCACTTGCATCCATGTGGAATGCCGTAAAGAGACGAAGCATTCCACTCAGCATCCGAACCATTAGGGTGCACACGGATCGCTACTGACAACTTCCACGCAGCCCCCCGGCTCCATCACCTGATACTTGCCTCGAGCAATCCGCTGGACGGGCCAGCCATTGGCGCTGAGCTTGGGTTGGTCACGGTGATCGGCCCATCGGCCAGATCGGACCTCTTCCCAATCAAATTGAATATACACTGGCCCAAACGGGCCAAAAGCGACAAAACTGAAACGTTCTTGCAATGTCTGGCTCAAAATTGCATCTCCCAGTTTTCTCTGTGTGAAAGGCTGGCTGCAGACTCAGAATACCTCTTCTGCCCAGCCCGGAATAAGACTTACTCAACACTACTGCGACTTCCCCTAGTTTCGCGAACACTGCTCCTCGTTGATGGCCGTTTGCAGTGCTGTCCGCCGTGATCTGCACTCGACCTGTTCACAAACATTCAGTTGGTCATCAACTAGAGCACCAGCTAACGCGGGCTCTTAATTAATCGACCGACCGGGTCCCTCAAATGGTGTTTGAATTCCACGTGAGGTTACTTGATCACCTACTTTTTCCGTAAGTCCAGTTTGAGACGAGCAACGTCAATTCACATCACGACCTAATCACAAGCCTCACCGTTCAAACTTGCGTCCTTTGGGGACCGTGGGCAAGTCCAATTCCCGATTGTCGGCCATCCAACATCAATCCGATTTCTCTGAATCGGCAGAACAGCCGTCAGGTGTCTATGATACTCACGCCCGACCAGCAGTAAAAACAAAATTTTCCGATTTTCGCACTGTCCGAGTTCCCGCCAAAGTCGTTGTTCGTCCCGCGAACCATACGCCTTTGCGAGTGCCGGACGAGATGATTGCGGCGGCCCAGTAGTGATTTGGGCCTACCACAGAAAAGAAGTTCTGTTCAGAGAGAGAACCGCCACGAAGAAGGAGACATCACGGAGCGGTGTGCGTTTTCAATTCCGTCAGCACCGTTCCGGCGGCCGAACGAAACGACGGCAGCAGTTCCGCCCCCTTGTCGCACAACCCGGCTTTCCCCAATTCTTCCAGCTGAATGGCGATATCGCTGGCGTTGGAGTGACCGAAGACGCGAAGGCACCCCTGTAGCGAATGGGCCGCCAGGCGGAGCTGTTTGGCATCGCTGGTGACGACGGCCGCTTCCAGGCTGCCGAGCAGATTGGGCCATTCCTGAATCAACGACTGCACGACGCGGTGTAACAATTCATGGTCACCATCCACAGCCTGCAGTGCGGCGTCCCAATCTAAGATGTGGTTGTTCGCGGCAACTGGCGTGGCGGCTTTCGGCCCGGACGACGTCTCGTGTTCCATCACCCGCGCCAGTGCCGCCTGCAGATCGGGCCAGCGAATCGGTTTGGTGACATAGTCGTCCATCCCGGCCGCCAGGCAGATTTCACGATCCCCTTTCATGGCATGGGCCGTCATCGCAATAATCGGGACGTGGTTACCACCTGGCAATTCCAACTCGCGGATCGCGGAGGTGGCCTGATAGCCGTCCATCTCCGGCATCTGGACATCCATCAGAATGACATCACAGTTCCCCTGACTCCAGATTTGGACGGCTTCCTTGCCGTTGCAGGCAATCTGGATGGAGTGCCCCCATTTGGTTAAGACGCCAACCGCCAGTTTCTGGTTGGTTTCGCTGTCTTCCGCCAGCAGAATCTGCAACGGGCGTACTTGAATCGTGGCGGGCGTATGGTCGGCCGGCGACTCCGCCGGATTGACGGCTGTTCCCAACACCGCCGCCAAGGTGTCGAACAATTCAGACTGTTTGATCGGCTTAATCAAATGTGCGGCAGCCCCCAGATCGCGGCTGCGGCCCATGTCCCCGGGACCGGAACTCGAACTGAGCATCATGATCACCGTACTGTGGAACTCGCCACTATCCCGAATTTTGGAAGTGAGCTCTAAGCCATCCATCTCGGGCATCTGTAAGTCAGTCAGCACCAAGTGGTACGGTTCTCGCAGCTGTTCGGCGCGATGCAGTTCCTGCAAGGCGGCCACGGCTCCCTCGACCTCCGTGGATCGCATTTCCCAAGCCGTCAGCATTTCGTGCAAAATCAAGCGGTTGGTGGCATTATCGTCGACTACCAATACTCGCAAACCCCGTAACGAGGCACGCGGCACGCTGGGCACGGGCGGAGTTGGATCGCGTCGGAACTGAGCCGTGAAGTAAAACGTGCTGCCTCGACCGGGCTCGCTGTCAAACCAGACTTTCCCCCCCATCAACTTCACCAGCCGGGCCGTGATCGCCAATCCTAAACCCGTTCCGCCATACCGTCGCGTTGTGGACGAGTCGACTTGCGAAAAGGCATTGAACAGCAAATGCTGCTTATTCAAAGGGATGCCAATTCCGGAATCTCGCACGGAAAACTGTAACGACACCGCGTCGCCGACCGCCGACACCAACGAAACGTCGAGGACAATTTCGCCACGCTCGGTGAACTTCACGGCATTTGCCACGAGATTAGTGATGATCTGACGCAAGCGATAAGGATCCCCCAGAATATGCTCCGGCAGTTCCGCCGCGACATGACAGGCCAGCTCCAGCTCTTTGCCGCTCGCCCGGACGGCCAATGTTTTCATGGCGTCGCCCAGCAATTCTCGTAGCGGAAACGAAGTCTGATCCAGCTCGAGCTTATCCGCTTCAATCTTGGAGAAGTCCAGGATGTCATTGATCAACGTCAGCAATGACTCAGCCGAATCCTTCACAATCTTCAGATACGAACGTTGCACCTCCTTAAGGTCGGTATCCAGCACCAATTCGGTCATGCCAATCACGGCATTCATCGGCGTGCGAATCTCATGGCTCATGTTGGCCAGGAACTCGCTCTTGGCTCGATTAGCGGCATCCGCTTCTTCTTTCGCCCGTTGAATGGCCAAGGCCGTGCGGCGGCGTTGCGTCGTGTCTTGAAAGACGACCACGCCCCCTTCGATCCCGTCGATCCCGCGGAGGGGACGTCCGGTGACGGTGATATAGACGTCCTCGGGCAGTTCCGGAGTCCGGATCATCAGATCTTGCTGGTCGGTCGATTCCCCACGAATGGCCCGCACCAGCGGAATCTGGTCGGTCGTCAAAAGTTCGCCCGTGTGGGGACAGTACAAGCCGTACTTCTGAGACCAATCGTCGGGCGTGGCATCGGTCGCTCCGAGCCCCAGGATCCGCTCGGCGACCGGATTGAAAATCAGAAATTTTCCGTTCTGATCGGCCACAACCACTCCGTCACCAATGCTTTGCAGCACCGACTGCAAGATCGTTGTTTGCTGCTGCAGTTCTTGTCGCGATTGGCTCGCGGAAGCATCAATCCGGTTCAGTGAAGCGGCATTCCACCAAATTAACGCCGTGAACAGAACGATAATCAACACCACCAGCAACGACATTCCTGACGTGGTGTCGTAAAAACCGCGATGTTGCCCGTGGGAACTCATCCAGGCCAGCAATACGGGCAACAACACGGCTGCAGGGATGAGCCGTCGAGCCATCACGCCGCCCGAGTGCCCGCTGCAAATCACGGCCATGGAGCCTCGATCGGGCCGCGCGCACAAAACTCCAACCGACAACAATTCCAGCGTGAAAGCCGTGTTCAACGCCATTGGAATATAGGCCTGCACGCCGATCAACGACGAGGTGCTCGACCAGTACAGCCGCGCGACCTGGCGCC
>JAZKFE010000044.1:42517-58182 GCA_040386595.1 Planctomycetota bacterium
CGACGAGGAGTTATAGGCATAGCCCACAATGGTAAACATCGCGATCAACGCGGCGACCAGAGTCAGCCATTGTGCCGGCCGGTGGATGCGGCGAGTTTCCACGTCCAGCATGAGCAGCGCTGTACCGACCAGCAACATGCCCAATGCCGTATTCGGCGCCATCCGGTTTACGGGAGTGTAGGCATTCAATTTCTCGTGAAACAACCACTGATCCGGCCCGACGTCCCATTGCAACAGGTAACAGACCAACCGTGACGTGGCTAAGATAATCACAATCAGAGCCAACCACTGGCTGCCCTGCAGCCGCGATTTGTCTTGAGGATCGACCGCCAGCGCGAGCGAAATGCCAGCCAGTAAGAACGTGATCGCCGTCCCACCCGGGTTCATCGCCGTCAAGCCGGGAACGATGCTGCGCAGCACATGGATATTACAGGCCCAGCCCAGCAGGACGAGAACACCGACTGCGATGGCAATCGTGCTGGTCGCATATGCCGTCCATCGCATCCCTTGCAACAATCTCAGATCGATGACGGCAGGATCTCGATGAGCGTGAGATGCCACGATAAGGACCCTCGGAGTCGAGAGGGGAAACGTGTTGTTGATGCGTTTCCTTCTATCTTAGCTCGACATAGATCAAATTGACACCTGCGAAATGGCCGGAAGTATCAGAACCGTAAGAGATTGAATTGTCATGTTCGGCAGGAGACGGCGAATGCCCCTGTTGGAACAAGGTCTTCTGCCCCACGAAACGGCCATGCGCAAAAACAAGTCGGGATGCAGCCATCGTAAATGACGATTGCACCCCGACTCGGATTTTGATCTGCAGTTCTAATTCAAACGTAACTCAGAACTACTCTTTGTCTTTCTTCTTCGGCCCACGTTCTGGTTTTTGTTTCGGCTGCCGCTTGGGCTCGGGCTTCGGCTCAGCTTTCGGAGTCGGCATCGGCTTCGGATTGGGCTCAATCTTGGGCTTCGGCTGAGGCATTGGTGCGGTCTTAGGATCGGGCTTCGGTTCTGGTTTTGGCTTGGGCTCTGGCTCCGGTTTAGGATCGGGAGTGGGATCCGGTTGAGGTTTGGGATCTTGCCCCGCCTGAGCCTTCACCTTGGCCTTCGGAACGGGCCGAGGATCACGCTTCGGAACAGTCGCCGGCTCATCTTGCGGGGCATCATTTTTGGCTTTCACCCGTGCTGGGCGGCCCTCAGATTTGCCTTTCGGATTTGCCGGATTATCTTCCGCCGCATTCTCCTTGCCCACAACTTTTCTGGCCTTCGGTTGGACCTTGGTATCGACTGCAGGTTGGTCGGGAGCCTTCGGAGGCGCTTGGTCCGCTTTGTCCTCGGCCTTGGCGACAATCGGAGATTTCGGCAACTTCATCTTCGGCCGGTCTTTGACATCGACCACCGGTTTGTCATCCTTGCCGACAGCAACGTGTGCTTCGAGCTTCTGGCGTTCCTTACGGAACTGCTGCACGTCTTGCCCCCGCTTAACGATCTGTTGGCGTTCTTCCATTTTGACCGGTCGCAGTTTCACCGGTGTGTCACCACCGTCCTTACCAATCAGATTGAGTGGCGTGGCAATGACGAGATCGCTGTCCTTGGAATTCGCACCGCTCTTCGACAGTTTTTGCTGAGCCACAAAGGTGCGCGGTGGCCGAGCTCCTTCATGTTCGACACGGTTCTTATACCGGGCCTGAACACTCCCCTCCCAATCACGATTCTGGCGATTCTGCCAGCGTTGGTGCGAGTAGAACGGATCATAGCCTCGGCCGCGGGTATTGAATGAGAACCACGGATAAAAGCCGCGGTTGTTGTAGTTCGATGCGTAATAGTCACCGAAGTAATAGTGATGGTAGTTCGGCCGCAAGAACAGCTGATTAGAAAACACGGCAGCGCTGATCACGATCGCCGGTGAGTAGGAAAACCCTCGTCGAGAGTAGACATTGGCACGCATGTAAATCGGTGCAAACAGAATCCCACGTCGGGCCACGGAATAGTCCCAATACCCATTCACAAACACGTACCCGCGAGGAGAACAGGTGTAATAGGCCGGTACCCAAGCCCAGTTGGGTTGCCCCATCGACCAATATCCCGGACGCCAGGAATAGCGTGCCTGTTGCCACACCCAGCACCCCGGCAGCCAAATGTGATCGGCGGACGGAGCCGCGATGTTCGGACCTTGTTCCAGCGATGCTGGGGGTTCAGCCAGATACTCGACATCTTCCTGGGCCGCGTCGGCCCAATAGCCTGAGGTCCATTGAAAACCTTGATCCGCCTGAGCCCAGTAACCGGGGACCCATTGGCGTCCGGGGGGCAGGGCGCGCCAGATGCCGCTCACCCACAGGAAATCATCGCGTTCATCGTCCCACGCCCAGTACCCGGGAATCCAGGCAACGTTCTCCCCTTCCAAAGTCTGTTCGGGAGGCAATTCTTCAATTGGCTCCGGAGGTGCTTTGGGGGACTCGGCTCCAGGTTGTGGATCAAACGAGATCGTGCCGGCGAAGGCCTCGTGCACCGGCCCCCGTGTGAGAACTTCGACTCCGTCAGCTCCCTCCGCGGACTCAGCGGGGGCGGGTTGGGCGGCCAGTGGTCTGGCATCCCAATAGGTGCCGAACGCGACCATCGCGGCCGCCAAGAACCATTTGGAGATTGTTTCGGGTTTCAACATCATCACTTCCTCAGCTAATAGTTCGTCAGTCGAACGTCAGTGCGGCAGGGCAGCTGACGGCGTGGGTGGAACGGACTCCTCAATCGACTGACACAAGACAACAGCAGTGACCGAATCAAGGAATGCGACAAGCCCGGATCCCGGACAAACAGCAAACATGAATCAGCGATACGCCGTGTGAACTCCGTCACAAAGCGCATTCCGTGCCGTTGCCGTAGCGTTTAGCAAATGATGGTCATGGTGGCGAGTGCAATCCGCCCTCAGGAGGTACGACACTTCAGCAGCGGTGTTCCGGATTCGTGCGAAAAACGCTATTCCCCAACAATTTGCTCGGTTATTGCCGACTATGCCGCTGAGTAGTCAATTTGATTGGCGACGAGCATTGCCGAATGAAAATCCATCACGCGGGCTGGCAGCGCACCGAGCGACTTGCTCGGTCAGACTCCAGCCAGAGGAGAGGCCGTAGCGGAGGTTATCTCACTCAAAGGCGCCAAGACGCAAAGCTGAAAAATGCGATGTTGGGTTGAGTACCTGAACGTTGCATCCGGTGCGAGGCTTCGCCAATTCTACATCAACACACAAGATAAATGCCGGTGCCCCCGGAGGAGCAACCGGCATTCGCGACGATGATTTCAGACATTCCGTCGAGCCGTCAAACTAAGCGAGAATGTCGTGGAGAACATTGCCGTGCACGTCGGTCAGACGGAAGGGGCGACCTGCGTAGTTGTAGGTCAACTGCTCATGATTCAGACCGAGGATGTGCAGGATCGTGGCCTGCAAATCGTAGATGTGCGACTTCTTCTCGACCGCCTGCACACCGTAATCGTCCGTGGCTCCGTACGAGAGTCCCGGCTTGACACCAGCTCCCGCGAGCAACATCGGGAACCCGCTCACACTGTGGTCACGGCCATCGGTCCCCTGGGCAGTCGCCGTGCGACCGAACTCACCACCGACAACAACGAGGGTGTCTTTCAACAGCCCGCGTTGAGCCAGATCGCTGATCAATGCCGCAATCGGCTGATCGATCTCCGCAGTGCGGCCCGTCATCTGTTGACGCAGATTGTTGTGATGGTCCCAGCCCGTGTGGGTCACCTCGATAAAACGTACTCCCGCTTCGGCAAACCGTCGTGCCATCAGGCACTGGCGACCAAAGCCATCCGTCACCTTGTTCCCGATACCATACAAGGACAACGTGTCCGCCGACTCCGAAGCCAGATCGAGCAAGCGGGGCACCGAATCCTGCATCCGGAAGGCCAGCTCATAGGACTCGATCACGCTATCCAGTTCGGTATCATCGCTGACCGGTGTCGTGCGTTCCCGATTGGCATGCAGGCGTGACAACAGCTGCAGCTGCCGGCGTTGTTCGCTGGAATTGATTTCCGCATTGCTGATGTGATTCAGCTTGGCCGTCGAAATATCTCGGCCTTCGGCTCCAATCCGTGTGGCCTGAAAAGCCGCGGGCAGAAACGCATTGCCATAGTTCTGCACGCCCCCGACGCGGCTCAGCGGATTGATTGAAATGAACCCGGGTAACTCCTGATTCTCGGTCCCCAGTCCATACAGCACCCACGAGCCCATCGAGGGTCGTGTGAAACGATGGCTGCCAGTATGCAACTGCAAGACGGCTTGCGGGTGATTGGGAATATCGGTCGTCAGGCTCTTCACCACGCACCAGCGATCGGCGTGCTTGGCCACGTTCGGCAGCAACTCCGAAAACCACTGGCCCGATTGGCCATGCTGCGAAAATTTCCAGGGTGAACCGAGATACTTGCGAGGGTTCCCGGTATCGGCCGTATTGGATTCCGGCTTGCCGTCGTCGGCCTGCAATTTGGGCTTATAGTCAACCAGATCCAGGTGCGAAGGAGCCCCTTGCAAGAAAACGAAAATGACTCGTTTCGCCTTCGGTGCAAAGTGAGGTTCCCGCGTGGCCAGCGGACCGGCAACCGCTTCGCGAGCACCGGGCAACATATTGGCCAAAGCCAAGTACCCGAAACCGCAAGCCGAGGTGCGTAACCAGTCGCGACGTGTCGTATTGAAATTCGAAGACATCGAAGTGCTTCCTTATTTTAGATCGTGATGAAGTCGAGAGATTCGTAACTCACCAAGGCCGCCCTCCCATTGCGAGAGGGCGGCGTGAGCAGGCGACTAAAAGACGTAGCGAAACTCAGGTAACGCGAACAGCAGCTGGCTGAACCGACTCCAAGCCACCGCTCGTGAGTTCTCTCCTGGATTGGCCTGTTCGGAGTCCTTCAAGAACTGCAGGGCGTCATCACGCTGCGCTCCGGTTGGAGCGCGGCCAATCGCCAGTCGAAACGCCAGATCGATACGGGCAGCTTCATCCGCGACGGATGCGGCGAGTAGTCTTTCCGCAAACCGGCGGCTTTGCTCTAACAGGACAGGGCTGTTCAGAAGATACAAAGCTTGGTCCGGCCCCGAGGTCGCTTCCCGCTTACCGACAGTCAGGCTGGGATCAGCCATGTCAAACACGGCCAACATCTCGGGGATCTGACCTCGAAGTTGAGGCAGATAAACGCTACGGACCAAGGTCGCCCGTTGTACCGGAGCAAAGTTCGCGTCGGCTCCCAGCTCACGAGTTCCCAACTCTGCCAACGGCGTCCCGAACGGGCGATTCAGATCGATCTGACCGCTGACAGCCAGGACCGAATCTCGGATCACTTCCGCTTCCAGGCGACGGCGATTCCAGCGCCACAGCAGCTTGTTTTCCCCGTCGACCTCTTGATTCTTCGGATCCGCCAGCTGGCCCACGGAATACACCCGACTGAGGACAATCTCGCGAATCAATTTCTTCGTCGACCAACCTCGCTCAATGAAGGTGACCGCAAGATAATCGAGCAATTCTGGATGCGTCGGAGCCTGTCCTTGAATTCCGAAATCGTCCACCGTCGTGACGATACCGGCCCCCAGCAACTTGCTCCAAACACGATTCACAAACACGCGAGCCACCAGCGGGTTGTCACGGCTGGCCAGCCAGTTAGCCAACTCGGTGCGACCACTCTGCTTGCCGTCAATCTTCGGTGTGGCATCCGTCTTCAAGACAGTCAGAAAACCACGCGGCGCCACCGGCCCCGGTTTATCGACTTCACCGCGGACTCGGATCGCAATATCCGCTGGATCGTTGCGGTCCACCACGCCGATCAGCGTCGTGTGGGCACTGGCAATCGCCAGATCTTTCCGCAACTGGTCCTGATTTTTCACGAACTCACGGAATTCCTTTTCTTTCTCTTCCAAGAGCTTCGCGCCATCTTGAACCGGAGCGGACGGTGAGCTGGCCACAACGGGACTGGCAGCTTCATCACCTGTCCCTGCGGGAGTCTGCCCCGCCGTCGTCGCAGCCGAGTCTGTATTCGTGGTCGCAGCGGGTGTTGACGCGGCAACGACCACTGGGCGAGCCACCGAATTCCGCAACCGGCGAAGTTCCCCTTGCAGCTTGCGGAACTGTTCTTCCCCGGCTTTCGCCTTGGCAACCAATTCTGTCGGCACTTCTTGACCGTGACGGTTCGCGGCTGCAACCACCGGCACCAGCAACTCGGCATCATTGATGTAACGCTGCCGATTCAACATCCCGAACTTGGCTTCCGAACTGCGGAAGATACCAGCCACCGCATAGTAATCGCTGGTCGGAATGGGATCGTACTTATGATCGTGGCACCGAGCACAACCGATCGAAATCCCCATCACGCCTCGACCAACCGATTCAATCTGTTCGTCCACAATTTCCAGCAAGAACGACTCACGATTGCGGTCGTTAATGCCTTTGGGATTCAGAGCCAGAAAGCCCGTCGCGATGTGATGGCGATCGAGCTCCAAGTCATCCGCATGTGGCAGCAAATCGCCCGCAATCTGTTCGCGGAGAAATTGGTCATAGGGCTTATCTTGGTTGAACGCGTCGATGACATAGTTGCGATACCGCCAGGCTTGCAGATAGACAAAGTTTCGCTCTTTGCCCGTGCTTTCACCGAAGCGGGAGACATCCAGCCAATGGCGGCCCCAGCGTTCTCCATACTGAGCACTCGCCAGTAGCCGATCCACGACCTTCTCGCGGGCTTGAGGGGACTGATCCAGCTCGAAATCCAATAATTCACCGGGAGTCGCCGGCAAACCGGTCAAGTCGAAGGTCACACGACGCAGCCAGGTCGACCTGTCGGTATCGGTCGCCGGTTTGAGTGCGGCGGCTTCCAGTCTCGCCAGCACAAATCGATCGATGTCAGTACGCCCCCACTGAGCATCCTGCACAGTCGGAACGGCCGGTTTTTGAGGGACCTGGAACGACCAGAACTTCCGCTCTTGTTCGAAATCAATCTCCCGTTCCCCAGCAACGGCGTTCTTTACTTCCTCGCGAGGGTCCGCCGCCCCCAGCCGGATCCATTCCTCAAAATGAGCAATGACCTCTTCAGGCAGTTTTTCTTTAGGCGGCATTTTCAGCCCCTCGTACTTGAGGGCTTCGATGAGCAGACTATCTTCCGGTTTACCCGGAATCAGAGCGGCCCCTGACTGCCCGCCCACACGCACCCCCTCTTTCGTATCCAGCCGCAAGCCCCCTTTGGCCTGTAAACTGGCGGAATGGCAGGCATAGCACTTCGAAACTAGAACAGGCCGAATGTGCTTTTCGAAGTAGGCATTCGCTGCCGCGTCGGGTTCGGCGCTGTGTGCGGTGCCGACGGTCGCGAATGAGCTACCGACCAGCAATAGCGTGCGAAATACTAGCCGTTTACCTCTGATATTTGTGAACCACGATGGCTCCGTCATGGGCCGGTCCTTATCCAAAATGGCGATAGTTCTTTATCGCCTATATACGATTAACAAACACCGATCGACCACCAATCGGTGTCCTGTGTCATTAACGTCGATTGGAAACAATCGTCGGAGCCACGAGATCGAAATCGTGAGCGTTGTGCCCCGGAACAACCTCGCGGACAAGCTCCGTCTCCGTGTTGTACTTGGCAGGGATTTTCACCTGCGGAGCGGCTGGCGAGCCCTCGGGAACTTCATCCCCTTTGACCGCCCGAATCGACACGCGATGCTGACCAACCGGTGCCCCATTGCGCCCCCGGCTAAATTGCAGCTTGTACTCGCCAAGATCATTCGCATAAGCCGAGCCGTAGGCCCCCGGCGGATTGATCGGCTGGAAGACCACATAGGCGTAGGGCAGCACTTGCCCGTTGACTTTAACCGTACCGCTCACCGTGCCCAGCTCGGGCCCACGGCTGCACCCCACCAGTCCACCAACCAACGCCACGGCCGTTAGAGCTAGAAAACGATGTAAACGCATGAGATATTCACTCTCAATTTTTTAGTTGTGAAAAGCGAGGACCGCCGCTCATCAGCAGCGGCCCTCGTGTCAGCAGGACGAATCGATCCAGACTGGAACTGAAACGTCGATCAATAGTCAGTGGCCAACAAGCCGTCGTTGCGACGTCCCAGGCGTTGGAACACGCCCAGCGTGGCAGGCGCCGGCGTCTGGTTGTAGCCCGTCGCATCAAACGAGATGTTTTCGCTTAGGAACTGCACCCGGCCATCGCCGAACAGGAAGTGTGCTCCACCGACATGCTCGCTGCTGAAGCCGCGAGAATTGGCCGGATTGCCATTCGGCTGCAACACCGGGTCATTGATTTTGACGTCTAAGATGGAGAGGTGCTGTCGCATCCCCCAGATGCCCGTTCCCACGTAGTTGCGGGGGCCCGGCCAGTTCGCAGCCCAGCCGTAGGTCCAGTCACGTTCGCCAGCGATGAAAGTATTCGACAAACCATCAGTGATGTCCTGAAAACGAACCTTGCTGTCCCCCCACATCGTGCCCTTGGGGTCAATGCCGCTGACGATCCACTGCTCTGGAGTCGACCATTGTGTGCCACAAACGCCGACGTAGTTCGAAGTCCCCAAATGCACGGGCTGATTTCCGAACACGGCCGAGTAAGGATTGTCATACTCGCGCTTGCTGTTCTGATCGGGGGCTGTATCTGACGGGCAGCGATAGACGACCAACTTGGTTTTCGGCAAGTTTTGCACGGCAGGGTCGCGTAGAACCGTGTCGAGGTCGCTTTGATTGACCCCCATGGCATTGAACAAGTTGGCTTGGTCTAGCTGCGGCAAAATGAAAGAGTGCCAGCCCCACGACGCCATCGCGGCAACGTTTTGATTTCCGGTCTTGTGAACATTTCCGGGGGGCAGGGTGTTGTACGTGTCGTGATAGTTATGCAGAGCCAACCCGATCTGCTTCAAATTGTTGCGGCATTGTGAACGGCGAGCAGCTTCGCGAGCCTGTTGTACTGCGGGTAGCAGCAGGGCGATCAGGACCGCGATAATCGCAATCACAACGAGCAGTTCGATCAGCGTAAAACCGGGACGTCGAAGAGTTCTTCCAGTGGGCGAAGACATAGTGAATGACCTTCCTTTTCAAATACCGTCAATCCGTAAAAGATGAACGCCCGAAGTGCGATCAGCAGGAGCCGCGGCAATCCGTAAGGCCGGACTAACAGCTGCGATCATTGCTAACAGCGAGCGATAACGAGGCGGTTGAACCGCGAGCCTGCAGGCGAAATGCGACCGACTCAGGACCTCAATCCCCTCTGCAACCATGGTGGTGCGCAGGGACCGGGCCTGTGTATTTCGTCGGCATGAGGGGAGATGACTCGACCTCATTCATGAACGGTCTCCGGGAGCTGTGAAGCACATTGGAGAGACCAAGACGGCGAAGAATCAGAGACAACAACAAGTCAGACCACAGTCAGACTTGATCGTCGGACACTTAACAGAGATCCCACAGATCAAGTGCGTATGAACGCCAGTGAGGCGTGTCTGCACACCGCGGACTTGAGGGACACAGATCAAACTGGTCGCCGTCGTCAGAACCACGGTGGGGGGAAGTTGAGCCGGGCCAGCGAGGGCCAAAGGTGCTACAAGCATGCGTAACTCTCAATGAGTTTCCCGCGTGCCTCTGGTTTAAACCAGTCAGCAACGGCAGAGTAAATGTAACCACGACTGTTGTGGTGATATATAATCGGCTAACTTCCGGAAGTTGTCAAGCCAATCTCTCGAGATTTTCCGCAATTGCCTCATTGGCGAGTAAAACGCCCTGTGGCAGTAGGGGAGGATGCCCCAATTAACGGGTAGCCCAGATTCTTGAATCTGGGTGAGCGCAGCGAACAAGAGGTTGTGGCTCCTTCGATTTTCGAATGCCATAGAACACAACGAAGCCCCGCCCAGAAAATATTCCGGACGGGGCTTCGCACTCTCGGTCCTCGTCAGCAGCGTGTCTCGCGACTGCTGACGAGGTCGAGTTGCATGGTCAATTACTTGTACTTGGGCTTGATCGGATCGCCACCGATGATGTCGCCCTTTTCATTGACCTTCAGATAGAAGCTGTCGCTGATCTTCGAGGTCTTAAACAGGTCGCCTTGCGTGACGAACACATTGACCCTGACCGTCGCCGGCATCGTCGGCTTCACGTCAGTAAATTTATATCTGGGCGGCCTGCCTAAGGCCGAAAGCACGTTTCGTTCGATGGCCTTATTCACAGCCAGTTCCACCACTTCGCCATTGACTTCAATATCGTGAGTCCCAGTCACCTCAATATCGTGTGCCATGTCATTATCCCCTTGATTAGTCCGCTGCCCTCGCGAATTCTTTCGCCTCTACTACTCATTTTAGAGGGGACAATCCCATGGTCCAGAGGCGCCAGCTCCGATTGTGACTTGGAAGTCAGTAATTCCCCCCTCTTGCAACCACAAGGCAAACCCTCGTCGAATGCCAGTCGAGACATCCAGTACTCTTTATTCAGGAAATAACAGGTCATTTGCAGTAATACGCAGCAATAACCAGGATTTTTCAACGGCCAATTCCCACGCGAACCACAGGCTCCCCGAGGTCCGTACAGGCGAAACTCGACAGCGGGACTGTTGGGACAGACTCGGCAATTTGCTGCTGTTTTCAGAATCTCGAGCTGCCGCATATAATCGAGCCAGCAGAGTGCAGTGCTCATCAATGTGGCCGGTTGATGAATCGAATGGGACGGTCACGTTCGTTGCGCCTGCCGAAATCTACTCGCATGTCTGTTTGACGATGTGCGATGAATGGTGATGTCACGATGTCCTTAGAGAAACTCACCCCGGCAACCATCCTTCCCATCGATGCACAGGTGCGGATTGGCCACGTGCATCTTAAGGTCGCCGACCTGGAACGTTCGCTGCGATTTTACTGCGGAGTCCTCGGCTTCCATGTTACTCAGCGGTACGGTACGCAAGCGGCATTCATCGCCGCTGGGGACTATCACCATCATATTGGCTTGAATACTTGGGAAAGTCTGGGAGGCAGCCCACCACCGGCGGGAACCACGGGGCTCTATCACACGGCCTTTCTCTACCCCAGTCGTGGTGCGCTGGCCGATGCCTTGCGCCGGCTGATCACCGCCGCCATTCCGCTGGATGGTGCCAGCGATCACGGTGTCAGCGAAGCGCTCTATCTGCGAGACCCCGATGACAACGGCGTTGAACTCTATTGGGATCGGCCCGAAGCAGAATGGCCGCGCAATGCGGCAGGCCAACTGACGATGTACTCTCGGCAGCTCAACCTGAAAAGCCTGCTGGAGGAAACCGAGATTACCGCCACCAATTCGGACGCCCAGGCAGCGCCCCATGCCGTTTAACACGCGTTCCGATCCCTTAATTGGGGACTTCGTTGAAAAACATTCTCCGTCGAGGTGATTCAATTCATCCTGTACGCGGGAACCAATTGGGGGTTTCGCCCGTCGTTTAGTCTGTTAACTTCCGTTAATATTGGTCACAAATTCTGGTGATGTCACGTTTTTGGTGCCACGACAGGGTTTCCAGACTGTCACGCCGTCGGCATTTTGTCGATACATTCTGGGATCGATGGTTAGCGCCCGTGAAGCAATTGGTAGTTTCGACTTCATTGACGCACCGTGTCAAAAAGGCGAGCCCCGCGGATTTTCGTAATGCGTAGGACTCGACTTTCGTAACAGGATTTTGCGATGCGACTGACGAATTGGCGAGATTTCTTCAAGTTCCTACTGCCGCCAGTTTCCACCGGCAGGCGGAGCAGTAAATCTCGTCGCGCTCACCGGAGCACCACCACGGCTGCTGAGACGCTCGAACTTCGAGTACTGCCGGCGGCGACAGCATTATTGTCGATCTACGAAAACAGTTCCTCGCAGACCGCGACCAGCGTCTCCTACACCGTCAGTTTTGATCGCGCCGTCACTGGAGTCGATGCCACCGACTTCCGCGTTGTCGTCAGCGACAGCGTCCAAGCCGACAACACTGTTGTAGTGACTCCCTTTAGTGACTCGATGTATGAAGTCACGATCACCGGGCTCTCTGGCACCGGCGATGTGCGGCTGGACCTGATTGACGACGATACGATTCAGAATGCGTTTCCCGGAGAAAATCCGCCGCAAGAGATCCCTCTCGGTGGCGCGGGGCTCTTCAACGGCAGCTTCCAGGGAGACACATACCACCTGCTACCGGTTCACCCTACGGTCGTCTCAATCGATCGCGACATCCCCACAATTGACGTCCCCTATGCCACCAGCATCAGCTATACGGTGACTTTTAGCACCGTTGTCACGGGAGTCGATGCGAGTGACTTTGAGCTGGCGATCACCGGTGGTTTGACGGTCGCGGATCCGATCACTGTGACCGGCAGCGGGACCACCTATACGGTCTCGATTTCCGGCATCAACGGTATCGGGAGCGTAGGTCTCAATCTTGTCGATGACAGCACAATCCGCGACGAGGCTGGGAGCCCTCTCACGCAAACCGAGCTAGCCGCAACAGATTACGGTCGGCGGCCCCGCGATTTCGATGGCCCTGAGCGACCTCAACGGAGATGGAAATCTTGATCTCGTTTCCATCATCAACCTTGGTGGCTCCAGCGCCCTGACGCTGGCCTTGGGCAATGGTGACGGCACCTTTCAACCGTCATCGTCCAGCGTGTTTAATTCGGCAGGACTGCAACCCACGTCCGTGGCCATCCACGATCTGAACGGAGATGGATTCCTGGATGTCGTCGCCATTTATAAGTTCACCGGAGTTGTTGCCATCTATGATGGAAACGGGGACGGAACTTTTCAGTCGGCGGACGTACTTACCATCGAACCGAGCCCCTCCTCTATCGGGTTCGGAGACATTTTCCGCGATGGCAGTCCAGAAATCTTTATTACCCATGAAACGACCAACAGCCTCACAATTTTGTCCTATAACGGAGTTGATTACGACGTCAACACAACCGTGAATACTGGCACAGCCCCTTCGGGCGTTGTGGTTGGTGACTTCACAGGCTACGGCTCGCGGGGCATTGCGACCTCTGATAAAGGCAGCAACACCGTCAGTGTCATCTACGCTGGCGATGGGTTCTCCCCTCCAGATATTTATCAGGTTGGTGACTCCCCGTCGTCAATTACTGCGGCCGACCTGAATGGTGACGGAGTAGAGGATTTGATTACTGCCAACAAAGGCAGCAACAACGTCAGCATCTTAATAGGAGGTTTTTACGGCACTTTTCAACCGCAGGTCACCTACGCGACCGGCTTGGCCCCGGTGTCAGTCCAGGTGACCGATGTCAATGGTGATGGGAACTACGACCTGGTGGTGGCCACCTCTGACGGCAATGCAGTCAGCGTCCTGAGGGGAAATGGCGATGGCACATTCCAGCCCTCGCAAGATGTCCCCACAGGCATTGGCCCCGCGGTGGTGACAGTAGGCGATATCAACGGCGATGGCCGGCCGGACTTACTGACCGCCGATCAATTGGGCACCGGCGTCACACTCTTACTGAACGCCACCCGCGGCGATTTCGTCGGCCAGGTCTACAACCGCCTCAGCAATGGCCCTGCATTCACCTCCCCGAATTCCGTGGACGTCCCCGAGAACACGCCAGCCACCACCAACATCTTGCAAGTCGCGGCCAGCAATCCCGATGACGCCAGCCAGACGTTTACCTACGGAATGACGGGCACTGACGCCGAACAATTCACGATTGATCCCGCGACAGGCATCATTCGCTTCAACACGACTCCGGACTACGAATTACCCCTCGATCAAGATCAGGACAACGTCTATCACGTTCAGATCTCTGCCAATGACGGTCTCGGGACGACAATCACCCAGAACCTGACCATTACGGTCCTGCCGCTCAACGACAACCAGCCCGTGTTCAGCTCTTCGAATTTCGCCTTCGTCAGCGAAAATACGCCGGCCCAGGACGTCATTTTGACGGCCTTCGCAACAGATGCAGACATCCCCAGCCAGACTATCGCCTATTCCTTGTCAGGCACGGACGCGGCTAAGTTCAGCATCGACCCCAACACAGGAGCAATCCGGTTCCTCGCCAGCCCAGACTTCGAAGTCCCAGGCGACCAGGATGGCGATAACATTTACGACATCATCGTGACCGCCAATGACGGAAACGGTGGTCAACAATCGCAAATCGTGACCATTTCCGTCTTCCCCCTCAACGACAACTACCCTGTCATCACGTCCCCCAATAGTGTTGAAGTCGATGAAAATACTCCTGAGACTGATGTGATTTTGACCGCTCACGCCACAGATGCAGACCTGCCGGCCCAGTCTTTGGGTTACGACCTGTCGGGAACGGACGCCGAACTCTTCACAATCGATAGCCAGACCGGAGAAATCCGATTTCTGGTCAGCCCCGACTACGAAAATCCTCTCGATCAGAACGGGGACAATGTTTACGAAGTGGTACTATCAGTCGGTGATTTTCAGGAAGGGACGGAAGTCCAAACCCAAACCATCCTGATCAAAGTCCTGCCGCTGAATGACAATGCCCCGTTGTATGAATCGCCCAGTTACGTCAGTGTCGACGAGAACACCCCGGCCACAACGGTCGTCCAATCCATCAGCGCTTACGATATCGATCAACCGGCTCAGACGTTGACCTATAGCCTGTCAGGTGACGATGCCGCCTGGTTCAGTATCAGCAATACGGGCGAGATCCGCTTCCTGAACAGCCCCAACGTTGAAGCCCCTCTCGATCTCGACGGCAACAACGTCTATGAGATTACGATTTCCGTCACCGATAGCGGCTCGCCTTCGCTGACGACAACCCGAACCTTGTCGATCGAAGTCCTGGATGTCGGCGAATCGCCCATCGCAGATGACGGTACGTTGGATGTCACGGAAAATACCCAAACCACCGGCCAACTGAGTGGCTCGGATCAAGATGCAGAGTCCACTCTCACCTTTATCATTTTGACTCAGCCGGAACATGGATCGGTCGAACTGACGAACCCTGCAACCGGCGCTTACATCTACACTCCAGACACTGACTACTCTGGCCCGGACAGCTTTACATTCCAAGTCAGCGACGGCTCGCTCGACAGCAACATCGCTACCGTCGCGATCACCGTCAATGCGCTCAACAGTCCTCCCGTCATCAGCGAAACCACATTGAGCGTCCCGGAAAATTCCCCCAACGGAACCGTGGTCGGAACAGTGATTGCCGTTGATCCAGATGTTGTCTCCGGCCCCGGAAGCGACGTCCTGACCTTCAGCATCACCGCCGGTAATACGAACGACGCCTTCTCAATCGATCCTTCCAACGGCGAAATTCGGGTTTCCAACAGCGCGGCCCTCGACTTCGAAACGCTGCAGCAATTCACCTTGCGGATCAGGGTAACCGATCTCGGCGGACATACCGTATTCGGCTCGATCACCGTTAACGTGACCAATGTCAATGAGCCGTTGATCATCACGCTGCCGACTGAAACCCCCATTTACCGCAAGAACGGCCCCCCGGCTCCGATCGACACCGAAGCCACCGTCTACGACGCGGACTTCACGCCGATCGAATTCCGTGGTGGACTGCTACAGGTGACAGTCACCAACTCGGGCGCGTCTGACCCCAATGACCGCATCAGCATCATGGTCCAGGGAACCGGGGCAGGTAAGATCAGCCTTGTCTCGAACTATATTGTTTATGATTCCCCTCTCAACATTATCGGGAC
>JAZKFE010000045.1:0-13883 GCA_040386595.1 Planctomycetota bacterium
GTCCAGACTCGCTACTGCGAGCGCGTTCTGTTCGCGGAGCGAACAACGACAATCCACTACGCGGCCTTCTCGCGCACGACAGCTTCAAATACGGCGAGCGTGTTTCGAGCGTTCTGTTCGACGGTCATTCCCTGGGCGGTTTGCCAGCAATGTTGTGCCATGACTTGCCGCTCGCTGCTGGACCGGGCCAGATGGAAGTCGATGCATTCGGCCATCTCATGAACGGCATCGGGCTGAGCCACCAGATACCCGTTCTCACCGACTCGAATGATATCGGCCCCGCCTGCGGTCGCCGAAGTCAACACGGGTGTCCCGCAGGCCATGGCTTCTAAATTGACGTTGGGGAACGGCTCGTAAATCGTCGGCAGGACGAACAAGTCACCGGCCCCATAGAATCGAGCCATCGCACTCTGACGGCCAGCAAATATGACGCGGTTCTGCAGTCCCAACTGGGCGGCCAGCTTGCCGTAGGTCCGAGTGTCGCCATTCCCCAGAACCAATAACTTTACGCCCGGGGTCTTGCACAGGGTCATCGATTTCAGCAGCGGACCAAGTCCCTTGCGCCGGAAATCCATCGACGCAAACACGAGCAATGGTTCGCCCGGTTGTACTCCCAATTCCTCGCGGACAATCGGGGCTTCCTGCCGAGCTTGCGGCTGGAATTGGGTCGTGTCGACACCGTTCGAAACTCGCACGATCTTCTCTTCGGGAACACCGTAGTACTCCACGAGCAACCGCGTATCGAGCTTCGACTGCGTAATGTAACGCCGCACGCGATTGGACTGATACACCGACCGTTCGATGTCCAGAATCGTGCGATGCCGAGGATTCCAGCCTTGGAGAAAACGGACCACATTGTGGCGATAGAAGACGTTCAACCAATGCGCCTGCAACGGGTCAGTCACGCGAAAGGTATCGACGGCCGGCGTTCGCGACAGGCCATGCACGATGTCGAATTTGTGCTGTTTGACAACCTTGTCCACGTTCTCAGCGAACGAACGATTCTTCGTCCACGAGGCGAAATGATTGACTTTGACTGGGAGAAATTCGATCGAATCTCGCAGGTCAGGATCGATCTCTTCCCCGATAATCGTGACGCGATGGCCGAGACGCTGCAGTTGCCGGGAGAGATTCACGCAATAGCGTTCCGCTCCAGCTTTTTTTAGCGAATAGCAGCGACGGACCAAGGCGATATGCATAGTGTTGGGCTTTGTCTGGCTCCACGGCAGCAGAGGAAATTAAGCGGCTCGCGAAAGAGGCAACAGTTCGGTCACATTCAATTGATGCCGGACGGCTCGAAAGACCGTGTCGACACTCAGGTCACGCATACAGCGATGGTGTTGCTCGGGGCAAACTCGTTCCTGACAAGGACCACACGCCATCGGCAACTGCAAATGGGTCGCCTGGGGATTGTCAGTCTCGCTCCAAGCCTGATGGGTCGGGCCGAAGAGAGTGATGACGGGCACGTCGAAGGGTTGTGCAAAATGCCGCGGGCCGGAATCCGTCGTCACCAACAGATCGGCACGCCGTACGACAGCCTTCGTCAGCCCCAGGCTGAGATCTTCTTCGGCCAGACTCACAACGGCAGGGTGATCGGCTTCGTCCACAATGCGGCGGGCGATGTCACGCTCGGCGGGGCCACAGTTCACGAGGACTCGGCGTTCGAGTTTCCAGGCAATCCGTCGAGCCAGATCGGCAAAGTGTTCTACCGGCCAATGCTTGGCCGCACCGAATGCGCCGCCCGAGTTCAAGCAGACGTAACTGTGCCCGCTGCCATATCGCTGAGCCACCGAGGGCTGCTTCCACCAGAAACGATCCAACCGCAATTCATCGTGCGGGGTCGTTGCCAATTCCATGCTCTGCGAGGAGACATCGCAACCCAGACGTTCCGCCAGTCGCAGATATTCGTTGAGGGCCGGGTGCGGAGTTTTCTTCGACTTGGATTGCAAAGCATCGGTTAGCATCCAACCGCGGCCGTTGCGATCAAACCCGACGCGACGCTCGGCGCCAGAGATCCAGGCCAACCAGCCGCTGCGCCAGGAATTCGGCAGCAACACGGCGATATCAAACTTCTCATTCCGCAACTGTTGGGCAAACGGCAACCCACGCTGGGCGGGGGTCGAACCGCGGGGATCGTGGAACAACTTGCGGTCGACCAAGGTCAGACCGGACAACACATCCGCAACACCGGGCCGCATGACGGCCGTGATCTCGGCATCCGCAAAATGATCCCGAATAGCCCGCATGGCAGGAGTCGCCATGACCAGATCACCGACCCAATTGGGGAGGAACAGGGCAATTTTCATAGGGAGGATTTGTCCGTTCTCAGGGGCGGGATGCGTTGTTTTTCGGCACGGCAAGTTCGCAAGATTCAACCAGCCTTAGCCGGCTTTGCGTTCCGTCGTCGGTTGTGGCAGGATCGTTTTGTTTTCGCCGTCGCTGGTGACCAGTGACAGATGAGGTCGCGGCACGGGGGCTTCACCCCGCAGGCCTTGTACGATACGTGTGGTGGAGATCCCGTCGACCAAAGTCAGCGGCTTCACGACTCCGCCGTAGGACTCGACGACATCTTTTCCCACGATCTCATGCGTGGCATAAGTGCCACCCTTCACGAGGACGTCAGGACGGAGTTGTTCCAGCAGGGAGTTCGGGGTTGCTTCGTCGAACACAACGACATAGTCGACCGCTTCCAACGCCGCCAGCATCGCCGCACGGTCGTGCTCGACGAAGATCGGACGGTCAGGGCCTTTGTTCAATCGTCGGACGCTCGAATCACTATTGATGGCCACGATCAAACAATCACCTTCGCGAGCCGCTTGCTGCAAATAGGTGACATGTCCGATGTGCAGCAGGTCAAAGCAACCGTTGGTAAACACCACCTTGTGGCCAACCTTGCGGCGAGCCGCCACTTGGCGGGCCAGATCGTCGCGGTGACAGACCTTGCCATCGATCTGGCGGGAATTCGTCAGCAGATCGTTCAGGATCTCCTCGCGACTGATCGTGACGACTCCAATTTGTTCGACTTCCAAGCCACCAGCCACGTTGGCGATGCGGCCGACGTCCATCGGGTCGCAACCCGCGGCCAGTCCCACGCCAATCATCGCCAGGACCATGTCACCGGCGCCGGTAATGTCGTAGACCTCACGCTTCCGAGTCGGCAGCATCTCGGCCAGACCATCAGCCCGCACGAACGCGATGCCGTCGCTATCGAGCGTCACATAGGCGTATTCGAGTTCCAGCATTTCGCAGAGCTTGGCTCCTGCCGCAAACGCTTGTTCGGGTGTTTTAATCTCCAGACCCGTTGCCCGTTTCGTCTCTAAACGGTTCGGAGTGACGGCGGTGGCTCCGCGATAATTCGAATAATCTTCGCCGGGATAGGGATCGACCAGCACGGGGACCCCGGCGGCTTTGCCCGCTTCAATCACCGACCGCAGCACGCGCGGAGTACAAACTCCCTTGGCGTAGTCCGAAATCAGTACAGCGTCGAATTCGGCAATCCGCGGCAGAATCTGTTCGAGAAACTGTGTTTCGAGAGTCGCATCCAGGGGAGTCCGAACTTCTCGATCCACGCGCAACATCTGATGGGGATGCCGCTGCTGAGCCCGCCCGATGAACCGTTCTTTGACAGTCGTTGGGCGAGTATGATCGGTGAGCAAAAAGTCGGTCGAGACGCCCACCCGAGCCAGTTCTTGCTTGACGCACACGCCGTCGAAATCGTGCCCGACGACACCAGCCAGCGTCGCCCGAGCTTCCAGTCCGACCAGCATATTAGCGACGTTGGACGCACCGCCCAGACGGATTTCCTGCTTGTCCTGCCGCAGCAGAATCACAGGCGCTTCCTGGCTGACTCGTTCTGCATCGCCCCAGATGTAACGGTCCAGAATGAGATCGCCCAACACCAGGATGTGGGGATTTTCCAGCCGTTGTACGAGATCGATCAGTTGATACGACATGGCACCGTCATCCCTGACGTAAGTTCTTTGGCGGGTTCCTCAGAAACCCTTCGCGCAATCCGTGCGCCCCAGGACACGCGGGGATGATCTCGGAGACGCGCGACCGCGTCAATCCCGAATCCGCAGAATGCCGTCCTGGACGCTCGCCTACGAGGGTGTTTCCAACCGTTGCAACAATTCGCGGATGATCTGTTCGGCTTCCAGTTTTTCGTGGAACCACTGCTCACGCGTCTTTTGCCACGTTTCTTCTCGAGCCAGAACCACGGCTTGCTCGGCACGGAATTGATTTTCGCGACGGCTGACATCCTCGTCCCGCTTCGCAATCCACTCGGTGAGTGTCTGCTGTTCGGAACGGAATTCGTCTCGCTGCTGCAACATCGTACGGTGGAATTGTTCCAGCTCCTGACGATGCCGCACCAGCGTCTCGCGGGCCTGACGATAATGATCGGACAGAGCCAGCTGCGAATCTTCGATCCGCTGCCGAGCCAAATCGGGGCCGACCGCTTGCGCCAGCTGCGCACAGGCTTCTTCGACCGCCAGCCGCATCTCCATCGTCTTGCGGTTGGTCTCTTCCAATTCCAATCGCAGTTGCTCCAGCCGTGTCTGCCGGGCGTCGAGGTTCTCGGCATTCGATTGCAGGATCTCGTTCTTACGTTCGAGCTCTGCCTGTTGCCGTTCACGGACCATTTGCCAGTCACGCTGATCGACTTCCAACCGCTGACGATCCTGGGCCAAGCCGTCCACAGCCGCACGCCGCGACTTGCCAATCAACACCATTTGGCGTTGGACGGCCGCGTCACGTTCATCCAACTGATCGCGATAACGCGTCAATTGATTCAGCCGCAATTGCAGTTGGGTATCGGTCGCGTTGAATGTCGTCTGAGTCCGCTGCCGTTCCGCGTGGAAGGCCGCTTGAGCGGTCTCGAACTCACGCCGCAGCTTCTGCAGATGCTCTTCTTGAAAACGAATCCGATTGAGCAGCAGGCTACGTTCTTGCTGGATGTCGGCCAGCTGACCTTCTTTGACCAGTTCGAAATGCGCTTGATCGTTCTGCAGCTGCAACCGTTGCTGATCGAGCTCTTGTTTTAGTCCTTGCCGCTCCAGCTCCCACTCTTCACGCCATCGCGTCTGGATATTCTGGAGGTCGTGTTCTTGCTCCAGCAACGAAGCCTTGCGGGCCTGCATTTCATGCTCGAGCTCCAGACAGGCGGCTTCACGTTCGGAACAGCTTGTATCGCGCTGCAACAATTCCGCGTCACGGTCTTGCAGGACAGCTTCGCATTCCGACGCCCACATCCGAATCGAACGACGTTCTTGATCGAGATCGGCCAACTGGACATTGAGACGTTTCTCGCGGCGCTCCAAATCGGCATAGCGGTGCTGCAGATGTTCGGCAATTTGCCGAGCTTGGAGCAGGGGATCGCCTAACGGTAGATCGGTTCTCAACGCCTGTGCGGAGATCGGAGCCACGTATGGCTCTTGAATGACGTCGAATTCGGAACTGGCCACTCCCGCAGGAGCAGCGACAGATTCCGTGCCACTTACAGGATGTGGCGGATCAACTCGCCATCCCTCGCGTTGTGCAAACGCACTTACGCCCCCGGGCGCTGGGTGATTCCCGGCACTCGTTGGCGTCTGGCGAGTCGGCTGGCGAACATCGCTCATTCCGGGAGTCCTTTCCCTGGCGAGCTACACAAAAAAGTAAAACCGCACCGCTAGGCCACTGCGGCAGTGGATCATCCACACGCTGCAATGGCCGATCAGCGGTCAGCAACTAGGCCAAGTGTTTATTCAACGACGTAGCCAAGCGGTCCTTGGGGGTCACACCGACGAACTTGTCGACGATCTGGCCACCTTTGAAAATCAATACTGTGGGAATCGAGCTGATGTTGTAGTTCGTCGCGATTCCGGGGTTGTTGTCTGTGTTGACCTTACCCACGCGCACCTTGCCGGTGAACTCGGTGGCCAAAGCGTCGATGGTCGGTGCCAACATGCGGCACGGGTTGCACCACGGAGCCCAAAAATCAACCAGCACCGGATCGGGGCTGCTGAGAACATCGTTTTCGAACGTTGCGTCGCTAAATTCCAATACGCCTGCACCTGCCATGATCAACTACCTCCGACATACACCGAATTGACCGATTCGTCGCCTGCTGGGCGGGCCTCCGTCCAGCAACTCGATCGAGATCATTCAGCAAAAAATGCACGTCATCTCGCTTGAGAATCTGTGTCTGATGGTAATCCGTAAAGCTGCGGAATTATAGGAAAGTCAGAAACTCTGTCAATGTGGCAGTCAGCCCGCAGGCATATGTAAGTACAGTGGAGTTGACCGGCTGAGCCTGCGCGACCATGGAGAATGTCTGGGAAGTCTGCGAGATTTGTCCGGAATAGGACGGTTTTCTGACGTATCAAGAGCCACCTTGGCCGATTGTTTCCGTGGTCAAGTACCGTCGCGAATTCCACGCGGCCCCTCCGAGTCATTGTCGCAGTTTTGCGGCGCTCGCCTGGCACCTGCCTGCTTTTGTCTCGTTTCCGCACTCCGAAGGCATTCCTGCCGCATTCGTTCTGCCCTACGAGACCTACCCCGCATTCCCGCTCCTCGCGCGGTGAATTGCCAGCAGGTGACACTCTATTATGGATCAGCTATTTGCCCACTGGATGAGCCGGATTATCGAATCGGCCAAGAAACAACACAGCCAGGCAGCCGCACCTTCTACAGAACCCAAGGACAAGTTGCGGCTGCTGTTTGCCGGCTACAACGGCACCCGAAACACCGGATCCGATGTGCGTGTGGAAGAAATGCTGCGGCAATTCCGGCATTTATTCGGCGCAGACCGGATCGAATCGACCGTCTTCAGCCTGATTCCCAGCTATTCTGAAGGCTACTTCGGCGATGCCCGCAAGATCACCCCGGGAGCCTTGTTCCCACGGTTGCTCGCGCGGGAAGTTCCGCAGCACGACGGTGTTATTGCTTGTGAAGGTTCCACTTTTAAGAGCAAATTCACCGATTTGCTGACCATTATGATGGTCGGTGCCCTGGGACTGGCGACGGCCCACGATAAGTTGTCGATCGCTTACGGTGCCGAAGCGGGCGATATGAATCCGGGGCCGCGGCAGCTGACGTCGAAATACTGCCGCGACTCGCTGATTATCACTCGCAATGAAGAATCCCGAGGCATCCTGGCCGAATTGGGCGTCCCCAGTGAATTCGGCACGGACACAGCGTGGACATTTTCGCCACTGGGGAATGACTATGCCCAGCAGGAGCTGCGGAAGGTCGGTTGGACGGGCCAGAAGGTCCTGGTGGTCTGCCCGATTAACCCCTTTTGGTGGCCGGTCAAAGCCTCGCTAACCAAGCTGGTTCCGCGTCTCTTCGGCTTCAATAAGCGCAGCCACTACGGCAGCATCTTCTTCTTTAACTGGACGACCGAGGTCCAGCAGCGTTTTGAACAATACCTGACGGCGATGGCCAAAGCGGTCGAAGACTTCCGCCGCCGCACAGGGGTATTTGTGGTGGTCGCCGCCAGCGAGGAACTCGACAACCACGCGATGCATTCGCTGTCCGCGAAGCTGGGGGGCGTGCCCACCTTCAGTTCCAGCCAGTACAACATGTACCAGCTGGTCAGCATTTTCCGAGCGGCCGATCTCATGTTGTCGTCGCGGTATCACGCCATCGTGACCTCCATGCCCGGAAAGGTGGCATCAGCGGGGGTCACCATGGACGAGCGAATCGCCAATCTGATGAAAGACCGCGGTCACGAGAATCTCTTAATGCGCGTCGACGACCCCGATCTCGAAAGCCGGATCGGCGTGGCATTGGACCACCTGCATCAGCACACCGAGTGGGTGGGCGAAGTCGCCAGCAAAACCGTCGCCAAGCACTTGCACATCATGTCCCACATGGGACAGCGACTGGTGCAATACGTAGGCGAGAAGTATCCCCAATTCGAGATCAAAAAACGGTTCAACTCGTGGGAAGATTACTTGCCGCCCATGGGCCACGAGTTACACGCCTTGCTTGAAGAGCACTCACGCGCGGCGTAGAGAATTCGACGCAGTCGATGGGTAGCCCCGATTCTCGAATCGGGGTGAGCGCAGCGAACAAGAGGTTGCAGTTTTGGAGAGCCAGCACTCACTTTAAACTCTGGGAAGAAGCTAACGACTGAATTCTTCCCCATTGTTCTTCATCCACGAACATTTCTCCGTCGGGAACCCCGACTCAGAGAACGACATTCGGGGCTCGAGTGAGCCATAGCCTCTTGTTCGCTGCGCTCACCCAGATTCGAGAATCTGGGCTACCCGATCTGAACGCATTCGCAGTGTTCGGTCGGAATCAGCATTCAATCTCAATACGGATTCCACCTCGCCACTGCGAACGCGTTCAGTTCGCGGAGCGAACAACGACTATGGTTCGGCAGTACCTCACGTCTCAGAAATCAACCTGGATCCGCGTGACATACAGATTGGCCGTACTAAACCCTTTGACTTCATTATCCACCATGGCACAGATCCAGTTGCCTTGGAGCTTGGTGTGTTGATTCAAAAACCAGGTCACCCCGATCGTCGAATCATTCAACACGCCGTTGCCGGGATGGCTGCTGCCCGTGAACGTGTTCGTCGCCGAGTTATAATAGTGGCCGTCTAATTTCGAGGGGTTCGTTAAATCCACGAACGACCAGCGAGCCGCCACTTCCCACGCTCCCCAACCACGAATTCCACGGTCTGGCCCACGTCCCACGGGAATGAAATCGGTATTGGGAATCGGATTTTTCAAGGCCCCGAACTTCTTGTCATATTCACGATGCTCGCCAGTCAGGCGATACATAATCTGACCGTAAGCCCCGTTATAAAATACGGGTCCCGCGACACTATCGACCATGGTCCCCATCCATTCCGCCTGCATTGTCAGCGGACCTTGCTGATAGACCGTTTCCAATCCAAACATATTAAAACTATTGGCCTCATAACGTCCCGTATCGACGAACGACGGCGTCCCGTTCACGGCACTTCCGAAGGAAGAAGAATTCTCCGGGTAACCCAGCGGACCGAATTCCGGGGTCGTTCGGGCCTGGTAGAAGGGACGCGGTGAGCCCGAATTCCCCGACGTTCCGCTGCCGGTGGCATCGTTCGCACCCAGTTGGCTGAAGTCGAAAGCAGCACCAATATGGAACAGCGAGCATCCCTTATCTTCAAACCACATCAAACGGGTGACGCGGGTCGAAAACGAGTAACCGCCGATATCGCCGAAATCGGTACCAAACCGCGAATCTCCCAGCGGTGCATTGTTGTAGCCGCCCGTCCGGAACAGGCTATAGGCCCAGGTCATCATTTCATCTTCGGTGGCACTGTAGGCCATGATTCCCGTACGTCGAAACGGAACAAACGCCAGAAACGGTAACGAACGTTCCAGAAACGGCAAGTTCCGGAATCCCGTTAACGCATCCACGCTGAAGGGCTGCAAGAAGTGACCGGCGCGAACCGTGCCTAAATAAGGCAGACTTTCCTGCTCCACGTAGGTATCGAAAAAGCTGGGGCGACCGGCATTCGCAAAGTCGACTTCTAACTGATAGTTAGTTAGCTCGGCCGCCTTACCTTGAACCGCCAGACGCACCCGGCGGAAGCCCGTTCCGTCCTGAGCATCCCCCACGGTGTCGATGTTCTTCTGACTTTGCCAGTACCACGCGCTGTCGAGCTGCGTAAACCCTGTGATTTTAAAGGTGGGGTACGTCGTTTTCTTGGGAGCGTTGGAGGCTTCCAGTTTCTTCGTCAGCTTGTCAAAGCGTTCTTCCAATTTCGAAACGCGCGGATCAAGTTCGGGGAATCCCTCAGGCGTTTCCCACACATCCGGCACCTGCACGCCCTCTTTTCCCGGTATCGCGGTCTCAGTTTGATCGCCGTTGATTCCGGACATCTGCCCGATCCCGGTGTCATCCGCAGGTTGCGAAAGACCGGATTCATCCAGAAGAAGCTCCGTATCCTGGAGCAACGGATCTTCGGCGAGAACACAGTGATCGGTAAGTACCGTCAGCACCGCGAGAGCGATCCAAAAAGACGCAAACCGCATGTACAAAGCCTTGAGCGTAGTGGGTGCGCACACAGTCCCCAAAACATGCAGCAGCGCGACGCGGATGCGTTGGCGAGGCCATGTTACTGGTCAGGTGCAGAATAAAATTTGTGGTAGGGAGTCGATGTCGATGAGTTGGCAGGCAGATATATCAGCAGGTAAGTAGGAAATATCAGTTAAACTGGAACTGGTCAAGTT
Organism: Planctomycetota bacterium; assembly: GCA_040386595.1. Lineage (GTDB taxonomy): Bacteria > Planctomycetota > Planctomycetia > Planctomycetales > Planctomycetaceae > JAKFVC01. Next base: position 10,216 of record JAZKFE010000045.1, read on the forward strand.
CTTTCCTTAAAGAATCACGCCACGGGAGGGCAACTCCCTCGTGGCTCGCATCCCCCCACACGCCTGCACAAACTGGCGGAGAGGGCAGGGGCTTGATAATCTCTGATTTGATCACCTTAACGAGAACCTCCCGGCCGGGCCGCGGTGTTCCTCGGTCGGGTGATCTGCCACACTGCGTTACTATCCTGGCCTCCCGGAATTCCGCGAGGCGTTAAAGCGAAACATTGAAACATGTCTTTTCCTCCTGTTGCTGAGCAGTTGGCCCTGATCCGTCGGGGTGTCGAAAAAATCGTCCCAGAAGCCGAACTCGCCACGAAGCTGGAACGCAGTTTCAAGACGGGTCAACCGCTGCGCGTGAAGTACGGGATCGATCCCACCGGCATCGACGTCCACCTCGGACACACCGTCCCCTTGCGGAAACTGCGTCAATTCCAGGAACTCGGCCACCAGCCCGTGATCATCATCGGCAACTACACGGCTCTCGTCGGCGACCCCAGCGGCCGCGACCAGGCCCGTGTCCGGTTGACTCAAGAACAAGTCGAACGCAACGCCGTCGACTATCTCCATCAAGTAGGCAAGGTCATCGATATCTCCAAGGCCGAAGTCGTCCGCAACGGCGACTGGTTCGGAGAGATGAACTTCCTCAACGTGCTGGAACTTTGTAGCAAGGTCACCGTCGCCCAGATGCTGACCCGCGACGACTTTGCCAAGCGGTACGCCGCCGAAAATCCCATTTATCTGCACGAATGCCTCTACCCCATCATGCAAGCGTGGGACTCGGTCAAGATTCGGGCCGACATTGAACTCGGCGGGACCGAGCAACTCTATAGCTTTATGCTGGCCCGCGATCTGCAACGCGACCAGAACTTGCCGCAGCAAGTCAGCGTGATGTCCCCGATTCTCGTCGGTCTGGACGGCGTCCGCCGCATGGGTAAGAGCCTCGGCAACTACATCGGTATCGGCGAACCGGCCTATGAGATGATGAAAAAGTTCATGCAGTTGCCCGACCAATGCATGAAGATGTACTACGAGTTGCTGACCGAGGTCCCGTTGGAATCGGCCGAACAACTGATTGCCAGCAACCCCAAGGACGCCAAAGTGGGCTTGGCTAAGTTGGTGATTGCCGATTACCACGGTGCCGAAGCCGCCGCGGAAGCGGCCAATCGTTGGCAAAGCGAGATCGGCGGCAAGTCACTGCCCACCGATCTGCCAGAAGTCACCATTCCCCGCGCCAAAGCCGCCTCATTGAAGCTAATCGAACTCGTTTATAACGAGTTAAAGCTCACCGACACCAACAGCGACGCCCGACGCCTGATCGGGCAGGGTGGTGTCTGGATCGACAATCGCGAAAACAAACTGACCGACATCAACGCCATCATCACTTTAGTAGACGGAATGATTCTCGCGGCGGGCAAGAAAAAAATCGTAAAAGTCCGTCTAATAGATTAAGCGACCATAGTCGCATAGTCGTTGTTCGCTCCGCGAACATAACGCAGCCGCAGTCCCCGGCCAAAACAGCAATCCAAGGTCAACAACAAAACGGGCCTCAACGATGCGAATTCCCTTGCGATTGGTCTTTTGTGTCAGCTGGCTCCTGTTCGTCAGCGGAACTTCAACGGCCTCCGCCGAGGTCGTCCGCTGGGAGATCATTTCTCGCACGCCCTATGCCAATGGCCAGAAGTTCGGTGATGTCGGCTCCTACGAGCTCATCACGGGGAAGATTCACTATGCCCTCGATCCAGCCGCGAAATTCAACGAGGACATCGTCGATCTGACGCGAGCTCCTAAAAACGCTGCGGGAAAGGTCGAGTTCTGGAGCGACCTCCAGATCCTCACCCCAACCGATCCAACTCGTGCCAATCGGGCGTTACTTTATGACGTTAATAACCGGGGCAATAAAACGGCCCTCGGGTTCTTTAATAACAGCGGGGGAAGCAACTCTGACGATGGGTTCTTAATGCGGCACGGCTTCACCCTGGTCTGGAACGGCTGGGATGGAGAACTGCTGCCGGGCGACAATCGACTGCGACTGAGCCCCCCGATTGCCACTGACGGCGACAAGAAGATTACCGGCCCGGTGCGATGTGAAATCGTTCCGACTAAAACCACCCAGCGCACCGTCATTAATTGGGACAAACACGGCTCCTATCGTCCAACCGCACAGGGCCTCAAGAATGCGACATTGACCGTCCGTGAACGAGCAGCCGACCAGCGAGAACCGATCCCGCGTGAACAATTCAAGATCGATGTTCGAGAAATTCCTTCGGACTCACCGTCACAATTGCCGCTGGTCGAACTTGAGTTCCCGGCGGGACTAAAACAAGGTTTTATTTATGAGCTCATCTATGAAGCTCAAGACCCATTAGTCCACGGCGTCTGCTTCGCGAGCGTACGAGATCTCATCTCGGCCTTAAAACATGGCGGGGGCGAAGACCACCCGTTTGCGAAGAACTCGGGACCGCAATTCAAACGGGCGCTGGGTTTCGGCGTCTCGCAGAGTGGACGGTTCCTGCGGGAGTTTCTGCAGGCGGGATTCAACGCTGACGAGCAGGGCCGCATCGTCTTTGAAGGGTTGCTGCCCCACGTCGCGGGAGCTGGCTTGGGATCGTTCAACCACCGGTTTGCTCAGCCCACGCGGCACGTCAATCAGCACGACCACCATGACTATCCCGGAGATCGCTTTCCCTTCGCGTATGACACTCAAACGGATCCCCTTTCCGGACGAACCGACGGCATCCTGGCCCGTGCCACAGCGACACAAACCGTTCCACTCCTAATGCATACTCAGTCGGCCGGCGAGTACTACACCCGTAGCGGCTCGCTGGTCCATACGGATCCCTTGGGAGAGAAAGATGCCGAGATTCCCGACACCGTCCGGATCTATGCCTTCGGGGGAACTCAACATGGTCCGGCCAAATGGCCGCCCGCGAAGGGAACCGGAAAATACTTTGACAATCCCGGCAACTATAAGCCGCTACTACGAGCATTAATCCTGGCCCTGGACCGCTGGGTCACAGAGAAACAAACTCCCCCGCCTAGCGTTTATCCGCAGCTAGCGAAGGGGACCTTGATAAAGCTCTCCGAGGCACAACACGCCTTCGTCAGCATCCCCGGGGTCGAGTTCCCGCAAGTCATGCAACAACCGCCGCTGTTCGACCTGGGGCCGCGATGGTACTCGGATCGCATCATCGATTTGCAGCCACCTCGAGCAAAAGGCCTCTATCAGGCCTTAGTCCCGCAACCGGGCACTGACGGCAACGAAACCGCGAGCACACTGTTGCCTCCCGATGTCGCCGTTCCCCTGGGGACGCATACGGGCTGGAATCTGCGACGCGTCGACGTAGGAGCCGAGAACGAACTGGTCTCGTTAGGCGGAGCCTACATTCCGTTTGCCACCACCAAGAAACAACGAGAAGCCACCGGCGATCCCAGACCGTCACTCGAAGAACGCTATGGGTCCTTACGCGCTTACATCGATCAATTGGAAAAGCGTTGTCACGATCTGGAAAAACAAGGTTTTGTCCTGTCCGAGGACATCCCCACAATCATTCAGACTCAAACACAACGAGCCCGCCCAATGTTCGAAGACCTGGGCAATTAGCCAAATACCAACCAGCGGGTAGCCCGAATTCTGGTACTAGGTGAGCGGAGCGAACCATAGTCGTGGT
>JAZKFE010000045.1:13893-16641 GCA_040386595.1 Planctomycetota bacterium
CGCAGTAGCCGGCCGAAATTAGCAGGGAATCTCAATACAGATCCCACCTCGCAACTGCGAGCACGTTTTGTTCGCGGAGCGAACAACGACTATGGCTGGGCACGACAACCGCATGCCCGATTTATTCTTTAATATCAATCGGAAAGGTATTACTTCCCGCCTTCACCGTGACCTTCAGACCGCTCGTTTTCACGTCTTGATACTTCACGGGAACATCAAACGGGGGCAGAGGCGGCGGCTTGCTTCCCGGAGGTTGCGGCGTCGGACGAGGTGGCGAGAGATAGACCACGTAGTCACCCACCGCCAACGAACCATTCACCTGATACGCGCCATCCTTGATCGTTGCGTCACCTCCAACACCCGCGGCGGACAGCAAATTCACCTTGCCTCCCGCTACCGGATTCCCCTTAAACAACACCTTCCCGGACACAGTGCCCTCGGGCTTTCCGCCACCGCAGCCGGTCAGCGACAATGCCAATAGTAGTACTGGCAACACACGACGGAACACACCTCGAATCGCCATATTATCCTTTATTCACTGTTCAGAATGGATGAACTTAGAGCGCCGAGCAGACCGCACGAAGGCGGAAATCGAAGAGCTGGAGCTATCGATGATTCATAGGATTGGCCTCAGCCCATCGGCAGAGGCTTTTCCCACGAAAAGATGGGCAAGAATACCCACCTCACAGAATATAGTCTTTCGTATACCGACTTCGCATTACGGCATATCTGAAACGACCTGCCCGTCATCGCGAACACACAATTTCTGGAAACTCGCGAAGTTCATATTATCCCCCACGAACCGAACAGATCCGTCCGTGAACAGGGCATGAATGCCTCCGATGTGCTCCGAATTAAGGATGGTATTGCCCATATAAGAGGCATCCGAACCGGCTGGGGTTGTCTTGGAATTGTTCGCATAGGCCACACACGAGAGGCTCATGCCCCACAAGTCGACTCCCACGGGCATCTCTTCCACTTTATAGGTCTGGGTCACGCTGCCCCAGGGAGTGTAATAGCCACTGCGGGTATCGGTAATTCCAATCCGACCTGATTGCTCAGCCAAAACGATCGTATTTGAGGTGCCATCCGTGCAATCGGCGAGCGATACTTGTTTGTTAGCGACAAGCATTCCGGTCCCCGCCCACCATCCACCATAGTTCGATGTGACGGTCGCCGTTGTCCGGGCGGCTGGATCAGGATAGGCTCCCATGATGCCTTGATACGACGAGACCTGATGATGATTGTTAGTCCACCACGTGACCCACGTCTGCGGCTGCAGATCAGGCACGACGGCAGAGGGACATTTAAAGGTTTGCATCACCAGATTCTGCAAAACAGCCGGATTATACACGTCGTCCATACTGACCATGTTGTAGACCGGAGCCTGGTCCATGTAGGGAAAAAGCAGGACTTTCCAATTGGCGTTCGCCACGGAACTCCCCCGTTGCCCCATGGGGAATTTCTTATAGGTACTCTCAAAATTATGCAGCGCCAGCCCGAGTTGCTTCAGGTTATTCTTGCACTGCGAACGCCGGGCGGCTTCGCGAGCCTGCTGCACGGCGGGCAGCAACAGGGCAATGAGCACTGCGATGATCGCGATCACCACCAGCAGTTCGATGAGAGTGAAGCCATGCCTGCGGTCAGAATTGCGCGTGGACCGAACGGCATACGAAGAGAATTTCCGCATGTTTGATCTCCTGATTAGATGAGAGCGCAGAAGACGTGAAATGTATGAAAAATCAAATCTACACATGCAGAGGCAATTACTGCAATCACAATTTCAAACAATTTCGCGAGATCGATGTAACCTTAGCACAACAGGTGGAACGCTAACGCCTAGTGAGGCTATCCTAGCTTAAAGACCGGAATCGCTAACCAGCCCGATCCTTCACCTACAACAGCCAATTTGATTCAATTTTAGGGGATTCAACGAGAACACCGAGAAGACACGACGCACCGCAAGTCACGGACTGTGCCGCGAGAAATCCAGGAAGTAGAGACATTTCGAATTGTCTTACGCGAACAAAAAAACACTACTCTTAAAAATCACTGTAGGGACCGCCTTGAAGACTACATGTCGCTAGCGGACATCGAGTATTAAGCGACAGCAAGTCTTATGCCACCTGATGCGCCAGGGGGAAGACGCGACGTTACGTCTTAATTCAGAAACAGAGCCCATGTCCAGCGGCCAGCAGAGCGCTGATATTCGGACACGAAGCCGAATGCTCGCCGACAAGGAAGACTGTTCTTCGCGCGCACAGCGGCGACTTGGCGCAGGCGCACTGATTACCGGAAGGGTGAGGCAGGAGCCGCAACCCCTTGTCCGCTCCGCTGGCCCAGATTCGAGAATCAAGGCTAGCCATCGACTGGGGCATAAGCGTCAGGTTAAATGCGATACCCGAAAGGGAAGCAAAGAAGGGGCTGGCGTTGTGCCACAGGATGATGATGATTTGGGTGCGAAGCAACCAGATCGTCCAGAGGAACGCAATGCCGACGGCAGGAATGCCCATCCTACTGATCGTCAATCACTCTATAGTTCGGGAGGACTTGCAATACTCGTGCTGTTCCAGACGGCCAATAGACGGCGGGCGCGGGAACGGCCACACCACTCCAAGGTCCAGTCGTGACGCAGTGCTAGAGCCATCCCTGCGATTGAGTCCCAAAGGGCTACGCCGTGAAGGATTTTGGAGCGCGAATTCTCAAGGGTTTTTAAATTTGGCGGTGTTTCGAATCCATGGGAGGGTG
>JAZKFE010000046.1:0-3716 GCA_040386595.1 Planctomycetota bacterium
AATCGGCACCACAACGCCAAGAAAACACGCCTGAATGCCGGACAGGCTTCTGATAAACCCCGGTTGCAAAGCAACCGGGGCCACCCAGCGGTACGCCTACTCTGCTTATGGCCATCCAAGGTTTCTAACTGGCTTTTTTGCCGATCGCCTAAACAGCGATTACAATTGGGAAACGATGTATTGCGGCTATCGCTACGACACTGCAACGAGCCTTATTGATGTCCGACATAGGGTCTTTCATGCAAGAGTTGGCGGATGGGTACAGCGTGATCCACTAGAATATTCTGACACCAACTCGCTCTATCAATATTGCCGATCAAGACCGGTTACACTAACCGATCCTTTTGGGTTGCATACAACGCAATTCGAATGCTACGACGACGCCTTAAATGAATTGCTCACCTGCGAATATCTCGCGACCTCACAATTCGAACTAGACCAATGCACCAGTAACTTTTTTGGAGACATGCGGACATGCAACGATATTTACGATCCTGATTACGATGGTGATAATCATACCCCGACTCCCATACCGCCGATCATTCCTCCCATACGGCTGAATCCGCCTTTGCCTCCAGTGTCTCCCCCCACAGTCACAGTCAGGCCGCCTGTTTCGACTAGATTACCTCCTGTCGCAGCAGCCCCTCCCCCCCCATATTTAACGGTTTCAATCTTCATGATGTTTATACCGGACTATATTATGGAAAGATGTGCTCCTACCCGCAATGAATTACCGGGAAAAATCGTCGTATATTAGACTCGTTCAATTTATGGCGTTTTCGCTTAGTATGAACGACCTCAACAATGTCAGTTCTAAAGAGAATTGCAGGAGTTTCCCACGTATCTTATCCATAACAAAAGCTAAAAATCCATTTCATCAAAATTAAATCGCAGCATGACAAGTCAAATCGTATTCTTGAGAAATATTATGCTAACAGACAATTCCGACTTCATTCCGACGGAAAATGTGGATCCGGGGACCATTCTTGTCCAAGCAAGAGCAGACGTAAGGAATGGACTGCATGCAAACGCATTTGCTAAATACTATTGGCTTTTCTGTCACGGCCACAAACTAAGGCCTAGTTTTTCCGCTGCAAGGACGTCGTACGTGGTTAGGGAATGGTACGAACTAGGAATTAGTTATCCAAGAGCAGCGGAAGAAATGGCAGCACTCCTCCAGCGTTCAAAGGTTCGCGTCCTTGAATGTGATCAGAATCGTGCTGCCGAACATTTTAACGACATTGCGTCCATCAATCGCGTTCTCGGAAAGCCTTCCGAAACAGCAGAATTCTTTCTCACGCTGTCCGACCACAATCCGTCGAATGCCAAGGAGGCTTTCTTCTATGCGATGCCGTATCTTGTCGCGGCAAAGGAGTATCGCGTGTGTTCAGGATTTCTCGAACACCAAAGAAACCTACGCTGTTGTAAGGAGCTAATGAGAATTAGGCGGCAGTTTGCCGCCGATGGCCAATTCGGCCTGCGTTTCAAAGAATATAACGATCAGAAAGCATCTGAATGCATCGCGACCTTGATTGCATTATTGGTTTTCAATGGACGTTGCGATGAGGCTGGCGAGATCGCAGAAAACGTTAAAAGCGAATGGACTGATACAATGTTCCATTTAACGTGTAATCAGGCGCTGGAGGGCGTATTTCCGCAATCACCAACTTCGACCGGACCGTGAGAGAAAGAACCAGAAAAGGTGTCAGGAACCTATTTCTTGACAAGCATGCAGTTGTGAGTTGATTATCTGATGGATCGTGGGGCAACCGCGGGGTGGCCCAGGTTGCTCGCAACCTGGGTCTACGGGAGGCAAGCAAGCTCACTGGATCCAATCAGCTGCTTGTGTGTTATTCAATCCAGCTCATTGGCACTCCGACTGATCTTTGCTGTAAATACCAGCGTGTGGAACTCCATCGCGGGGTGGCCCAGGTTGCTTTGCAACCTGGGTCTACAGGAAGCCATCAACAACACCTGGACTCAACCCACCGATGGCTCCTCTTTCACCTCCGCGAATCGACACCACAACGCCAAGAAAACACGCCTGAATGCCCGACAGGCTTCTGATAGACCCCGGTTGCAAAGCAACCGGGGCCACCCAGCGAAGACCTTGACAAAAATAGTTCGAAGGTTGCGATGCTTTGCCGGAATGCAGGGAGGCGTTGATTTGGCTAATCAAGACGAAGAAGACGTCCGTCGCAAAATGTATCGAGACCGGTAGATTGCCGAAAATCTAAATCATAATGCAGGAATGCACACATGAGCACCAATGTCATTGCAATCGTTCGATCACACAAGTTTGAATGCAGGCTAATTCTCTTGGTGGGTATTTCTACAATGTGCTTTGCTCTCTTCGCAGCCCCTCCCGTGAAAGGAATGGGTGGTCACATTTATGATGCGACTCACTGGTCAGTCTTTCCCGACAAAGAATCGCATGAATGCTTGGAGATTAAAAGAAGTGACACGCCGTTGCTTGCGGTCTGGCTTGATGACGGTTGGCTTAAATCCATGAAACTACTTGATCCATCGTTAATTTGTCCGAGATTAATTATTTGGAAGAATGGTGATATGCTGTGCGGGCCGAGACATGATCAGTGGCTCGCCGGTGTCTATGTCGGCAAAGCTTCGGCAGATTTAGTATCGGAATTGCGTAATGCTTTCAGTGCCATTGAATCATGGCCAAAAATGACAGTGGGGCCGTTGGTGGCTGATGGTAACACCGTAATCGCATTTGTTCAAAATAAAGACTCTTCACAGTCTCTCTTGTGCAATGAAGATGTGCTGTCATATGCCAATTATCATAACGGAGTGCTTGTTTCGAAGGAAACACAAAAGCGGTACGCGATTGCGTGGAACAGTATCAAAGATGGTTGCAGGAATGTCATCGAGCGATCTAAGACTCAACGCGTGGCCGACTTCGTCACTCGCGAGAGCCTTTCTAAACTGTGCAAGTTGAAATAGAGGCGAAGAAAATGGGATGAGTAGTAAACGACCACGGCTAGAAGCCGTGGCTTTGGCTGGCCCCGTAAAACGGGGCGGTTACGTGAAGGAAAGCCCCGCGGGGTGGCCCAGGTTGCTTTGCAACCTGGGTCTACAGGAATCCATCAACCACATCTGGACTCAACCAACCGATGGCTCCTCTTTCACCTCCGCGAATCGACACCACAACGCCAAGAAAACACGCCTGAATGCCGGACAGGCTTCTGATAGACCCCCGTTGCAAAGCAACCGGGGTCTATCAGCGAGACTTGACAAGCTTTGAAAGTGAGATGGCAATGTCGGTTGTAATTATGGTTGAGCGAGTACACGACTCGAGTCATTGGTTACGGATAGAATTGTCGACTCGAACACCGCCCGATGGGGAGCGCGTGGTAGCCTACTCGAATCGTTTTTTTTGTTCAATCACCCCCCTGGATGAAATCGCCGACGGCTATCATCTAGCAAATTGGGATGCCGGCATTCTTAGCGGTCTGGGATATCTCATAAGGAGGTCGATTCTCGCCGGTGTGCTAATCCACCGCTTGGAGGGGAGTCTGTCTGGCGGTGATATGGATGGTGTCGCATTCGCAGCGTTTGTAGCGGCGACTCACGCAGAGTCTAGCGAAATTGAGACACCCGAACACTCCGACTGGGCAATTAAGGAGATGCAGTCTACCTCGTGATGTAGGGCTCGCGGGGTGGCCCAGGTTGCTCGCAACCTGGGTCTACAGGAAGCC
>JAZKFE010000047.1:0-36563 GCA_040386595.1 Planctomycetota bacterium
CGTCAAGAACGAAGTCCAGCGAGCGATCGCAGCGGACGAAGAGGCGTTGACGCGTCTGTGTGGCAACTACATCGACAACGTTAAAGCGTATACGCAGCGGGAGAAGGTCCGCAACAAATTCACCGGCCAGCAGGAAGAACCGGACGAACGGCTGATGCGGTCTATCGAAGAGCGTATTGATATCCCGGATACCCGGAAGGACGACTTCCGCCGCGAGATCATGAACTACATCGGTGCGTTGTCTCTGGATGGTAAGAGTTTTAATTACAAGACGAACGAACGTCTGCAGAAGGCCATCGAACTCAAACTGTTCGAGGACCAGAAAGACACGATCAAGTTGACCAGCCTGGTCTCCAAAGTGGTGGACGCTGACACGCAGATGAAGATCGATATTGTGAAGGGCCGGTTGATTCGCGACTACGGTTACAACGATGAATCGGCCACGGATGTGCTGCAGTATGTCGCCAGCATTTTTGCTCGCGGCGATGCGAAGCAGTCGAAGTAGTTAATGATAGATGTAAGTTTCACATTAAGCCCTGACGAATTTTGGGAGGGTGAGGCTCCTGCCGAACCGCTTGGTCTAGTGGGAGTCGCCAGACGTAGCGGTTCGGCAGGAGCCTCACCCTCCCAGAAGGTTTCCCAGGGCGGTGCCCTGGGCTGGCCTAGTACGCCCCCTTGGGGCTTAAAAAATCGGGCGTTTGATAGGGATCGAACTATTCATCCCGCATTCGTGAGCCAGGCTGACTCGTGGAGGGCCTTACTATGTCCCGCAGCATTGACCAGGACCTCGGTCGATTTAAAGAAATCGTGCGGGGCAAGGTGCGCCAACAGCTTCGCAAATATATTTCTAACGGCGAAATGATCGGCCGGAAGGGACGCGAATTCGTCAGCATCCCTGTGCCGAACATTGAGATCCCACACTTTCGACATGGTGAAAAAAATTCCGGCGGTGCCGGCCAGGGTGACGGGGAAGTCGGCCAGCCCATTGGCAAAGGGCAGGGTGACGAAGACGGAGCCGGTCAGGCGGGAGATCAGCCGGGCGGACATGTTCGCGAGGTCGAAGTCAGCCTGGATGAGCTTGCCGAAATGCTGGGACAGGAACTCGAGCTGCCACGGATCGTTCCGAAAGGCCGCGATACGATTTCCACTGAGAAAGATAAATACAACAGCATCCACCAGAAGGGCCCGGAATCGCTGCGGCATTTTAAGCGGACTTATAAGAATGCTCTGCGGCGCATGATTGCCTCGCAAGATTATAACGCGCATAACCCGGTCATCGTTCCGACGCGAGAAGATCAGTTATATCGCGGCTCGAAGTCAGTCTTTGTCCCTCAAGCCAATGCCGCCATCATTTATATGATGGATGTCTCGGGATCGATGACCGACGATCAAAAGGCGATCGTGCGAACGGAATCGTTCTGGATCGATACCTGGTTGCAGAGCCAATACACCGGCATTCAGACGCGGTACATCATTCACGACGCGGCAGCCAAGGAAGTCGACGAAGACACCTTCTACCACACGCGAGAAAGTGGCGGCACCAAGATCTCTGCGGCGTACGAAGTGGCTCGCAAGATTATCTCGACCGAGTATCCATCGGCCGACTGGAACATTTACTGCTTCCAGTTCTCCGACGGCGACAACTGGGGTGAAGATAACAAAGCCTGCATCCGTATGCTGACCGAAGACTTGATTCCGCACAGCAATCTGTTCTGCTACGGCCAGGTCGAAAGCCCTTACGGGTCCGGTGACTACATGCGAGAGCTGAATAAGATTGCCAGCGATCACGACAATCTGGTGCTCAGCGAAATCCCGAACAAGGACGCCATCTATAATTCCATTAAGACTTTTTTGGGCAAAGGCAAATAAGCCCCACGTTCACGGGCATAACAAACAGACCACAGGAAATTGCAGAAGAAGATTTTGCACCACGGAGACACGGAGCGCACAGAGTATCCAGAGGTTGTCATCCATGTTACGGAACGGACAAGTCGGTCTAACGCAGCAGTGCAACATGGCTGCATCTTAGAGAAGAAGGAGAGTTTGAACCACGAATTGTACGAATCACACGAATGAAGAGGAGCAAGGTAAGTCGCTTATTAAACAGCGAGGTGAATGCACTGATCTCGACAAAATGCAACGTGGCGTACGAACGATGCCACGCGTGAATGATTCGTGTCATTTGTGTAATTCGTGGTTTAAAAATTTCCCTATTCAATCGATGGTTGATCGAGCGTCCACAATTTGATCGGGTGCTCTTCAAAACTCCGTGTTCTTCGTGTCTCCGTGGTGCAACATCCAAACGCACAACCGAACTTAATCACTTCCCTCCGGGGTTATCATGGCCATCTCCACCTACCGCCCGCTGCCTTCCGAACTCGCTGATATTCAGGCGGAAATGGAAGGGCATGCTGCTGATTATGGGCTCGATTTCTACCGCACCATTTTCGAGATGCTCGACTACGAAGAGTTGAGTATGTTCGCGGCCTATGGGGGATTTCCGACACGTTACCCGCACTGGCGATTCGGGGCCCAGTACGACGAACTGATGAAAGGCTATTCGTACGGTCTGCAGAAGATCTACGAAATGGTGATCAACACCGATCCCTGCTATGCCTACTTGCTGTCGTGCAATTCTCTCACCGATCAAAAGTTGGTGATTGCCCACGTGTATGGCCACTGTGACTTCTTTAAGAACAACGCCTGGTTTTCGCATACGAACCGCAAGATGCTCGACCAGATGGCCAACCACGGGGCCCGCGTGCGACGGTACATCGATCGGATCGGGTACGAGAAAGTCGAAGAGTTCATCGACGCCTGCCTGTCGCTCGAAGATCTGATCGATATGTATTCGCCGCACATCCAAAGGCACCCGTCGCGCAGCAAGACACTGATGCCCAAGGAGTTGAAACCGGGGCGAGATCATCCGCAAGTGGATGGTACACGAGACGTCGAGGCGACCAACGAATATGAAGGGGACGAAGAACCCCACGCCGCTCGCTTTGCCACGAAGGGGTATCTCGACCCGTTTATTAACCCACGGCAGGCGATGGACGCCGAGGAAGAGGAACTGAAGAAGCGGGCGGAAGAGTCACGGGCACGGCGGTCGTTCCCCGAAGAACCGCAGCGCGACATCCTGTTGTTTCTCATCGAGCATGCGCCGTTACAGTCGTGGCAACATGACATTCTTTCGATCATTCGGGACGAAGCCTATTATTTTGCCCCCCAAGGCCAGACGAAGATTATGAATGAGGGTTGGGCCAGTTTCTGGCACTCGACCATCATGACGCGGCATGGTGTGACGGACGCCGATTTCATTGACTACGCCGACCATCACAGCGGCACCATGGCCACCAGCCGTAACCGATTGAATCCTTATAAGTTAGGGATCGAATTACTGCGTGATATTGAAGATCGCTGGAACAAGGGGAAGTTCGGCCCCGAATGGGAAAATTGTGACGATCTCGACACCAAGCTGAAATGGGATCGACAACTGGGTTTGGGGCGACAGAAAATATTTGAAGTACGACGTGTCCACAACGATGTGACCTTTATTGACAATTTCCTGACACCGGAATTCTGCATCCAGCAGAACCTGTTTCAGTATCGATTCAATGACGATAGCGATTACTACGAAATCGCATCTCGTGAATTCGCAGCCATTAAGCGTCAATTGCTCGACAACCTGACGAATCACGGCCGGCCATTTATTTATGTGCAGGACGGAAACTACAAAAATCGGGGCGAACTTTACCTGTCCCATAGATATCAAGGCATAGAATTAAAGCAGGACTACGCTCAGGACACACTGACGAATCTCCAGAAACTCTGGCGGCGCCCGGTGCATATTGAGACTGTCGTGGACGACAAACCCCGTGTCCTGTCTTTTGACGGACACACTCATGAATCCAAGTAACCATCGATTTAGGCAACGACGCGAAACACCCTAAGAATTGACGTAAGACAAATTACGGTAATTAGATCAGCAGTTTGTGAGTGACGGGGCATGCAGGCAAGTGTGTGGCTGCTCCCGCCACTCGTTCCCAATCGGGAACATGACGAGCAGGATATTCGTCATACTATGGAGAAGACAGGATCAGAAAGGTTTTGGTCTTGGAAAGCCTACAGGCAACTGGACGAGCGCGTCGAAATTTCGTCAGGCACCTGAGAGCCGACTTTAAAAGACAGCCACAGGCACCGATTTTGACGCCCTCGCGAGGAGGCTATCATGTCACTCACCGATCAGTTGCTGCAAATATTGCTGGGGATGGCGGGCTACTCTGGACCGGCCCCCCAGACCGTCGGCGTCACTGAACCAGCCGACGTGCATCTCGAACTGGATGTGACCAGTGCCGATCGCTTCAGCTGCGGTTTCCGCGAGTTGCGACTGAACGTTCCACCGTTTACGCACACGGCCTCCGGACAATTGAAACAGTGGGCCGATGACGTCTGCCAGCGAGTAACCTATTTGCTGGAACAGCTCGATACGATTGAATTCGACCCGCAGACCGGCCAGGTACAGATTCGGTCGACTCGTCCAGATCGCCAAGCGGATCACAGCCGCTATTACGAGATCGTGCTGCAGATGCCGGGACAGCTCCGGCTGTGCCGATATCAAACGGTCCCGGGGTTACCGCGTGAGCAAATCGATCTGCAGATCACGCATGAAGTGCTGCGAAAACTGGTCCCGGACCTAGTACAGACGGCGCTGACGGGAAAGTAAGCGGCAGCGCGTGAATGGGGACTGTGGTGATTTATCGCCACAGTCCCAAAGCATATACCTCTACGGCGTTTCCACTTTCTCCGGTGGTCCTTCGGGGCCTTGTTTCGGAATGGGTTCGGGGTCCCGGTCCGCCTGGAATTTTCCCTCTTCCAGAAAATGCTGCGCTGCGGCAAACACGCTGGCAGTATGCATCAACATCAGATGCAGGCTATGCACAGTGAGGAAATCGGACGCCCCGGGCAACCGGGTACTCTCCAAGCTGACGGTCCCATCGTCGTCACCGGGGATCAGCGGATTATAGCCACCATCGACACCTCGACAGCCAGCAATAACACCGAACTCACAGCGGGGTGCGGGTAGCTTAGGGGCCAGGCCATGGGGCGCGGTCGCCAAGTCCTGACCGGCGGGACCGACGAATGTCTTAAAGGCCCACCAGTCCTTCAGCAACGTTGCCAGTTCTGCTCCCTGATTCGGTGAGCCAATAAACACCACACGCCCCAGACGTGGCTCGTCATGCTCGGCCAGGCATTGCCGCAAAACAATGCCCCCCATGCTAAAGCCCACCAGATGGACTTTCTCGATTCCACTCAGCGATTGAATCACCTCGTGCAGGTATTCGGCATTCTCCTGCACGCTCGCCCGCAGGCTGGGGTAGTTCATCGCGATGGTGTAGTAGCCAGCCTTCTCGAAGTGCTTCTGTAGCTGTTTGACCGACTTATCAGAACGCCCCAGCCCGTGGAGCAAAATGACCGCCGTCCCCTGCATGGGGGGCAGCTTTTCCTCATCGCGGATCTCCTGCAGCTTGGCGTCACACGCCTCGCGCGTGCCCCACGCATGGCGAACGTCATGAGCATCCAGCAGCCGATGGTGTCCGCTGAAGACGTTACGCTGGATGTGCCAGCCATGGAAGTAGGCGACGTCACCCCAGAATTGAACGCCACCCAAGGTATGAATTTTGATATTAGGCCGCAAACTGGGCATCGAAGGTTCCTCGGGGGGCGACTGGGGCTGAGGATCACCACCGTAAATCAAACTGTAACAACCGAGAATAAAAATCAAAATGCGAAAAAGGCTTCGTCTCCAACGAAACATGATGCGGGTCCAATAGGCCTTTCCAACAACCAAGTCCGACTGCGGAACGTCTCAACTGAAGTCTAGGTTTTCACAACCACCGAGGGAACACTGACGGGACATTCTCTCAAAACTTCGGCAATTTGGGGGGCGGCGGTGGAGCAGCCGGTTTCGGGGCCGGTTTCTTCTTTTTATCTTCTGCCAGCAACAGTACCCCCTTCTTTTTGGCCGTTAACAAGTTCGCCGGTTCTTGCCGCACCGTCGGGGGTGGTAGTGGTTTTTCAAATTGTTCGATGACCTTAATACCAAACGGATATTGCAGTTCGCGTTCGGCCAAAATCGCCCATGGTGTCCCGGGTGCTTCCGTCAAACATCGCCGCAATAAGGTCTCAGCTAAAATTTTGGACTTCTTCATCCCAGTCGCATAGTTGATGTTTACATCGGGGCGGAAGATCCAATGGTTGCTTCTTGTAGCCACATCCTGAGCCCCCAGCAATTTGAGTTGAGCCAAGGCTGAATTGTACTCGTAGCACCGCAGCTGCTGAGCCAGTAACCGACCGTAACTGAGGTTGTAAGCCATCCGCCATCGCAGAGATTCTTCTTTGGGGTAGAGCTGCTCCAAGTTCGGATTGAAGACCGATTTGATGTTTTCGATCATGGCCGTGCTAACCGCAACCGTTTGCTGGGCCGTCGCCAGTTGCTGCAGATAATTGCCGGCATTGACCCGCAGTTCCAAATCGGGGGTTCCCAAGGCCTTGTATTTGAGACTCAGCTGTCCCGCCTTAAATACGGCCATTCGCAGAGGATGCTTTTGGAGATCACGCACATAATCGTCCGGGCTACCGAAGCGATAGTCGGGCGTGAACATCTTCATGGTCTGCGCACCATAACTTCCCGTCGCCGCCAGCCCGGCCGAGGTCGTCATATTGGTCATGAAGTAGGCTCCGCCCGTCTCATGCACCAACCGGGCGAGCGCATACGGCCCGAGCCCCGACGAGAGGTTCTCGTACTGTGGACCATTGAACCAAAAGGGCAACTGCACATTCTCGGCCATCGCCGATTCGGGGCCAATGTCGACAGGAATCTGATAGGTCTTTCCATCCTCGGGCGCAACGTAAGGGATGTATCCCTGCCGCTTGCCGAAGATCGCGGGGGGACCAATCACGTACGCCTTCCCCCCCAGGCGGTTGAGCATCGTGATCGACGTGTTAAGGCTTTGCCCGTAGTCGTCGCCAGCTTCATCGGTGATGGTCATGATCAGGATGCGACGACCTTGGTCACGCCGGAACCCTTGCCATTTTTCAATGACCTGTTTGACCGCACCAAACACATTCTCCACCCCCGATTCATCAACGGGAGCCTTTTCGAGACTCGCCACGATTTCATCCACATTCGGGGTCGGATTGGGGGTGAGAAACGTCGTCTTCAGACCAAACGACACCACGGCACTCAACACCGGCTGATCCTGGTTGGGGATCTGTCCGGCCGTCTCCAAAGCCTGCAATTCGCTATAGATCCGCCGCATGCGGTGTGTGACGTCCTTGCGTTGTTGCATCAAGCTGCCCGAAGCATCCAGCAACCACACGATCAGAACTTTGCGTTCTTTCAGATTGGAGGCGATCTCCCACGTGACGCGATCCAGGGCCGCATCCAGTTGAATGATGCCTTCGCCGGTAGTGCCTTGCACGACGATCGACTCGTCGATTTCCAGGCCTTCGGGAATGTCGTACACCGACGCGCCGTTCTGCATGTCAACCGACGCCAACGCCAGTAATTCCGGGGCCGATTCTTGAACCGGCTTCTCCGACAAGACCAACCCCACGCTCCGTGCATTCAAAGCAGTGTGCTGCGCTTTTTCCTGGTCGTTCGGGTCGGCCAATTCGAATTCAGTCACCGGCTCAACCAATTTTTCGACGGGCGGTACTTCTTGCGCGATAATGGTGTCAATCGGTATCGCAGATTCGTAGGAACGATCTTCAACAGTCAACGAGGACAGCGTGGAGCCCATCCAACTATGCAGCACTAAGCTGACGACGATCGCCGCCAGCCAGCGCGTCGGTAAGTAATGAGACTCCTCTTCTTCGGAAGAGGGCACGATGATGACGTCGTAGGAATGGTCATCCTCGTCCGCCGTGTCCCCCTCAGCAGAGAGAGTTTTTTCTGACTCCGCGGCGTAGTCGGCATCTTCATCGTATGCTGCGTCGTCGTATACGTACGCGGTGTCTTGATCGGCATCAGAGTCGTTTGCGGAAGACCAAGTTTCATCGCTCAACGATTCGTCTGAGACGTTATCAGCATCTGCATCGAGATCCTCAGCCTCATGATTGAGATGGCTCGCCCCGGAGAAGTCGCGTCGTACGGCATTCAAGCGATTATCACGACGAGGGGCAGGGGGAGGCAGAACATCCAGACGTCGCTCGCGATGAGGCGCGGTAATTCCCCGTCTCGTATCGGTCGCGTCGGCCTCCGGCGTACCCTGCGACAGATCCGCGACTTCTAGGGGCTCAACGTCGTTCCGGTTCTCATCAACGCTCATAGCCGGCCCTCATGACAACACACAACCCGAGCCCAAAGCCCTAGAGTTTGTGCACTTTCAGTCACAGTTCAGTGTACCCGCTCCCCAGTCGGCCTCAAAGAAGAATCCGTGCCGAACCACAGTCGTCCCATAGTCGTTGTTCGCCCCGCTAACTGAACGGACTCACAGTAGCGAGGTGGATTTCGCATTGAAACTTAAATGTAGACTCACACCGGCTACTGCGAGCGTGTTCTGTTCGCGGAGCGAACAACGACTATAAGACGATGGCAATGCAAAACCCCTGGAATCCACGAAAGGGAAACCAGGGGTTTCATGTTCTACATTCGAGAATTCGACCGGAGTCGTTTCCCGATATCAGGTGGGGGCAGCTTACTTAGCAGCCTTGTCCTTCTTCTTGCTCTTCAGGTGTTCCTTTTGTTCGGCAGTCAGGAAACCGCCGATTTGTTCTTTAATCTTGCCGTTCAAATCCTTCAGTTCCTTGCTGACTTCGTCGTGCTTCTTCTGTTGTTCGGGGGTCAGCTTCACGGCAGCGGCCACGTCAGCCTGCAGTTCCTTACCCTTCTTACCGGCGGCCTTGCCAGCCTTTTGGGCCTCTTGGCGAGCCGTCTTTTGCTCGGGGGTCAGGATCTCCGCCAACTTCTTGACGACTTCTTTCACCTTGGGCTCGTACTCGGTTTTGACAGCGGCCAGCTTGGTCTGCTGTTCGGCGGTCAAAGTGATTGCGGCGGGCAATTCGAAGGCTTTGGCGACAACCTTGGCGGACTCGCCACCCTTCTTCTTGCCATCTCCCTTAGCAGCAAAAGCGGGCGAAGCAACCAACACGGCCAAAGCCAATACAGCAAACTTAATGACAAACTTACGCATCGAAACTCTCTCCTAACGAAGTAAATGAGGCGGGACGAATGAGACTACGGCGCTGAGCTACAGCTCGACTGGCTGGCTCGTGTGTCATCTCCCACCGACGGGATACAACGAACGGTGCAGCTGGCTGCTCCCGTCGAATACTGACGTTTTTTTAATAAGAACTCGAATCCCTCGAATTCTCTTAGAACACCTTTGGTAAGTGTGTTCTTCTACTTAATAGAAACCTAAGTTCTTGAACCTAGGTGGCCCCAGCAAACTATCAGGTTACAGCGACTTCACCTCAAACCAAACATCAGACTCAACGTCACGGAATTCTCATAAATTCCGTGTTGTCAGTGTCTCCGCCGTGCCAGGAATTCCTAGGAGGAATCCCAGGCCTTAACACATTCTTAGCCGAACAACGGTTCGAGCACTTTGCCCTGTCGTACGATCATCAGCGGGCGGCCCGTGTTGCTGTGATATTCTTTGCCGAAATCAATGCCCAGGTTGTGATAGAACGAGGCCCCGATTTCTTCCGGAGTGATCGCGGTGCCGGCTGGCCCCATCCCATTCTCATCGCTGGAACCGAGCACCTGGCCCCCCTTGATCCCACCGCCGCCCAGCAGCACGAACATGGCCCGTGGCCAGTGGTCGCGACCACCGCGGGGATTGATCTTCGGCGTCCGACCAAACTCACCCGTCACACAGACGGCGGTCTTGTCGAGCAGGCCCTTCGCGGCCAACGTCGCAAAGAGTCCCGCCAAGCCTTGATCCAACTCCGGCAGGTTCTTGGTTTTCAAACGAGTAAAATTGTCCTGGTGAGTATCCCAGCCGCCGAGCGTAATGGTCACGAACCGCACGCCGGCTTCCACCAGCCGCGTCGCCAGCAGACAGCTGGTCCCGAAACCGGTGCTGCCAAAATTGGCGGAAATCTCAGCACTTTCCTGGCTGATATCGAATGCGTTCCGTGTCCGCTGCGACATGATGATCCGCTGAGCTTGCTCAGAGAATTGATCGAGTCCCTTCAAGAGATCGTTCTTTTCTTCGAACCCCTTGAACGCCGTATCGAGATCGCCCAGCAGCTTTTCACGACGTTCGACCTTCTCGATCGTCAGGCCACCACCGAGCGAAATTCCACGCACGTTGAATTTTTCGCCAGGCTTCGGAGTCGCCGTGGTCGACATCGGGGCGTATTCGATTCCCAGATAACCCGGCACCTGCGGTGTGTTGGGGATGGCCACGAACTTCGGCAGGTCTTCGGCCGAAGAGAGTTCCTTCGCCACCACCGAACCGTAGCCGGGATACTCCACCGACGGAATCGGCCGGTTGCCGGTGATCATGTACTTGGTTCCCAATTCATGGGCGGCCAAGGTGTGACTGACACCACGCAACAGAGCAAACTTATCGGCCTGTTGAGCCAGCTTCGGCAAGTGCTCGGAAATTTCCATTCCCGGGACGTTCGTCGCGATCGGGTTGAATTCCCCCCGATACTCGCTGCCCGCCTTCGGCTTCAGGTCGAACGTGTCCATATGGGACGGCCCGCCGGCCAGATTGATAAAGATCGCCGATGTCGCCTTTGCCGCCTGGGTTTCCCCACGCGCTTCCAGCTTGAGATAGTCTGCCAGCGACAGTCCGATACCACCGAGGAAACCAGCCTTGAGGAAATCTCGCCGCCGCACGCCGTCGCAAAATTTGTGGAGAGCCATATCGATTCGTCCTTCAGAAATTCGGTGAGTTGTGTCCCAACGGGTCATGCCGTGGTCTCAGGTCCGCAAGTCGTGCGATCTGCAATCAGACCGCACGACGCAGGCCCAAGAACTAGTGGTTGACGATAAATTCCTTGGTATTGAGCAAGGCCCACACCAGATCCCGCATCCCGGTTGAGGTCTGCTCGGATTCAATGATGTACTGCTTCGAGCGTTGCAGTTCCTCGGCACTCGGCGGACGGCTGACCGTTCGTAAGTAAGCCTGTCGAATCAAGCTGTCCCAATCGGCATCGGCGAGTTTGTTTTCCGTCTGAGCGGGCTCAGCCCCGGCCACAACCGGCTCCGGTTCGTTACTCGGCCCTGCGTCCTTGAACTGTTTGAACTTCACCTGACGCTCGGTCAGCTCCTTCTCTGCGGCAGCCAGTTCCACCACCTTCTCCGGTGTCTGTTCTGCGGCCTTCAACTGAGCCACCAACGCTTCGGCTTTTTCAACACCCTTCTTCAAAGCCCGGCGTTGAATCTTGCCCTCTTGGACCATCTTGTTCGCTTTGATCTTCTCCCGTTGAGCCACCGAGACGACTCCCAGTCGCTTGTCGAGTTCTTTCAACCAGCCGCTGTCGCTGAGCTTGCGATACATTTCGCCATCGTTTCGCAAGTAAATCGTCTGCAGCAAACTGGTCTCGGTCGAGCGTTCGCAATCGCAATTGGTCAGGCGTGCCGGGCGTCCGAAGATCCCCAAGGCATAGTCCGCGTTGCCGCGATTACGGACGAAGCCGTCTGTCTTAGAAATCGTTCGACCTGAGGGCTGCTTGGCCCATTCAGCCACTTGAGTGTCTGTCGCCAAGGCCAACTGAATCGCATCCACCGCTACTTCGGCTGGCAACCGGCGTGGGATGGCGCGACTGAAGTTACGGCTGTCATGTTGATTGGTCTCGTTGGTTCGCCAGCTCAACTGATAGGTCCGACTGTTGGCGATCTCACGATGCAACCACTTGAGATCATAGCCCCGTGTCACGAACTCTTGCTCGAGATACGTCAACAATGCAGCGTTGCTGGGCGGGTTGGCCAGATTCAGATCATCGGCCGGTTCCACGATTCCCACACCGAAGTACGCCGACCACACTCGATTCACCAATGCCTTGGCGAAGTAAGGGTTATCTTTCTCCCGCAGCCAATTCATCAACAGCTGCCGCGGATCGGTGTCACCATTCAACGTAATCTGATCTTCACCCAGGGCTCGGGCCGTCACCGACTGAGTTACCTTGGGCTTCTTCCCGTTTTCTTTGCCCTTGGCGTTCTTCTCGGGAGCCCCGCTGGGCTGAACGTAAACTTCACGGAAGGGGAAGGGCTCACCTGCAGCCAGCAACTTCTTGCCCTTGTCCTTCTTATCCGCCTTCACCACTTTGGTGAGCTCGTTGTAGCGAGCTTTCGAGGCCTTATCAGCCGGTTCGCGATAGACGACACGTCCGAAGAAATTCGTGAACTGGTTGAAGTCGTCTTGCGTCCATTGATCGAACGGATGCTTGTGGCACTGAGCACACTGCAGCCGAATCCCGAGGAACGCATAGGCCACCGCCATCGATCGTTCCGGAGGCTGATTGAACGTGCGACGTTCCCAGAAATAAGGAACCGAATCATGAGCATTCAAATCGGTGGGGCTGTCCTTGCGATACGCGGCAGCCATCTCGGCGAGATAATCATCATAGGACTGCCCGGCCTTCCGGCTATTGGCAACCATCATTCCTTCGATGATCTTGTCGTAGGGCATATTGTCGTGGAGTCGTTTCTCCAACCAGGTAAACCACAACGTCGCCGATCGCTGACCGGTGCCGTTGTTGTTATCCAGGAAGTTCACCGGGTTGTTTCCCAGGATGTCCGACATTCGCGTAGCCCACCAAGCCGAGTACGCCGGCCGTTCGAGCAACTCGTCGATCTTCTTGGCCCGTTTGTCTGCGGACGTATCGGCGAGGAAACTTTCGACTTCCGCGGGAGCGGGCAGGGTGCCCGTCATATCGAGGCTGACACGTCGCAGGAATTCGGCGTCGGTGCTGAGCTCGGATTGCACAACGCCCAGTGTCTTCAACTTCTGCACGACCAACTCATCCACCTTGGTCGGAGTGGGAGTGCTCGGGTAATTCGGTCCGATCTGATTGCTCACCGGCAGCAACGTCTGGACGGGGGCCACACCATTGTCATAGAAGGCCACGATGTGTGTATCGCCTGACCCCAGCGATTTCACCACGCCGTCGAGGCTGACTTCACTCACCGATTCGTCATTGGTGCGGAAGCGGCACAGCGGCGTCACATCTTCTTGCTGACCATCGCGCCAGGTGACGATGACCTTCAGTTGTACGGTTTCATTGGGCTTCGTGAAGACGATCTGCGACGGGGAAATTTCCAGGCGTTCAAAGCCGATATCGTCGTCTTCAACACCCTTGGCTCCCGATTGAATCCAACGGCTGAGCAGCTTGTATTCCCAGCTGTCGACTTCCATCCGCTTGCCACCCTTGTGAGGTGTTTCCAGCGACGCTTTTAAGAGCATCAAGCTTTCGGGAACATCCTTCAGATCGACCCGCGGCTTCTCACCTTTGAGTAACGCTTCGTGGTCGGATTTGAAGTCATAGCCGAACAAGGAGAGTCGGAACCCACCCTGTCCCTGGAATGAACCATGGCACGAGCGGCCGTTGCAGCCGAGCCGCCCCATCAACGGCAACACATGCCGCTGAAAACTAGGAGCTTCCTGAGTCTCAGCCGCAAAACGCTCGTTAGCCGGCTTCAAGACTTCAGCCGCCGGCAAGTTCGCCGCCTGACCGCAAGCTATCACGGCCATCCACAGGGCGATCGATTGTCTCATGAATGTATTCCTTCGAACAAACATAGCGTTATAGTCGTCGTTCGCTCATAGTCGTTGCTCGCTCCGCGAGCTGAACGTCTTCGTCTTAGTTTTCGTCTTCGCCAGATATCGTTCCCGCCAGCAAAATTCCGTAGCTGGCACTCTTAATCTTCCAACGTGATGTGCATCACCGAGAATAAGCAGTCAGCATCAACACCCGAGAAAATCGGCGACCCTCACCCCAGTCAATCCCCCCGGAGTCCCGAGGCCAGGGTCGCCAGATCATCTGGTGTCTTGCCCGTCATTGCAGACCTTCCAATGACACGGCTCACAAACCGGAACGCGCTTATTCAAAACGCCCTAGCCACTCTTCGTAGGTGTCTAGTCGCTGCGAGATTAGTACCGACGGGCTCCACCATGTGGCGGTCACCCACAACACCAAGCTGGATTCACTTATCAACACCCACGGTCGCCGAGGGTTTCGCGGTATTTCCCTTTTTGCCCGCCGGTTTTCCCGGATTGGGCTTGGGAACAAACGCTTGCTTTTCCCGTTCGGTCCGCTTGAGCAGCCGGTCGTATTCCTGCTGCACCAGTTCGTCTTGTGACTTCGAATTTCGGTCGATCTGCGTCTGCACTTGTTGCAACCGCGACTGCAGCGAATCACGCTCGTTCTTTAACAGCTTCAACTGCATCTCGGACTTCTTCTTCAACATCGCGCGGAGTTCTGTTTCGATCTCCGGGTCGTCGTTCATCGTCATCCGAGCCGCCAACAGCCGCACGTGCGACTGGATCTTCCAGGCTTCTAATTCCAGTTCGTACCGGTCGGGATCTTTCAGACGGATCCCGGATAAGCGTTCGCTCGTGCGAAACAGTTCTTTTAAAGCCCGCTGATATTCTTTGGGGTTTGAAGTCTTCAACGGCAAGATCAGCTTGCCGAGCTTCGGGTGATGCTGGGCCACAAAATCCAACGCGATCTGCTCACGCTCCGCGTTCATATCCTGATTCTTGGGCGCATTCTTGTTCGGCTGATTCGACTTGTCCTCAGGTTTGGACTTAGCACGGGCCTCGGCTTCTGCCTTACCGGCGACCGCCGCGCCTTCTTTTTCTTTCTCTTTGCCCGACTTGGCATCCGAGTCAGCCCACACCAGCAACGGAGCCCCACTCGCCAGGCAGGCCAAACAGAGACTCCAGATGGTGAGAGATCGAAAACTCATGCTAATTACCAGTATCCCCGGCTGTGGATGACGTTGTCTGAATTCTTTGCGTCGAATCGATTTCTGATCTGCTAGGAAAAACACCTGACTTGAAAGAGCCAGGCAATGGTCTCGAAACGGTGATTAGTCCTGCATGATGATCTCGTCACCCGCATCCGCCTGAGGTTGTTCATTGACGGCCGCCAGCAACCAGCCGGGAACCGCATCTTCCTCATCGAGATCCGCCAGTTCCTGATTCACCACGAGGACCGGCTCCAGAACAGGAGTTTCGTCGGCCCCTTGAATCCATAATGCCGCCACAGTCGTAGACCGTTCAACCGCTTGTCGATCTGGAGATTGAATGAAGCTCAGCCAGCCAACGGCCAAGAGCAAGCTCGCCGCACAACATGCCGCGGCCACGACGGTGCGTCGGGGAAACGGCTGCTTGACCGACTGTACCGTGGCCACGCAGTGCTCAATCTGCCAGCGTTCGCACTGGACGACGGCTTGCCCCAACGTGACCGCTTGAGCAACCGCACAACAGGCCCGTTCGTCGGTGGCCAATAGCTGCTCAAAGGTGTCGAGTTCCATGCCGCGTAACTCGCCAGCCGCGTAGCGAAACGCCAGCCATTCGAGGTCTGCATCGGAGATTCGTGGGGCAGTCATCTTCAAAAACTCTTTCGGGGTTCGCTGAATTTCGAGACTCAGAATCGCAGGTCGCGGTTTCGGATGTATCAAGACTCACACGAGTGATTCACATCCGCAGATCCATCTGACTCACTCTCCAGGTCACTTCTCTCCCAATTCGCGATTCAACTTCTGCAGGGCAGCTCGCATCCGTGTGACGACTGTTCCTAACGGTATGCCGAGCTCCTCGGCGATCTGACTGAACGTCTTGTCTTCGTAGATTCGCAACCGCACGACTGTTCGTTGGTCTGGCGGCAGGGTCTCCAGACCGCGCCGCACTCGTTCGACCACTTCTTGCTGCAATAATCCGGAATCCACTGCTGCCGATTCCAGATTGATCTGCCAGGCAACCTTGCGAGTTGCCCGTTGATCCACTTCTTGTCGTCGGCGGAGCAGCATGGCTTCGTTATAGGCGACTCGAAACAACCAGCCCTTGATCGTTTCGCGTTGAGCGGTATGTCCAGCTTCGGCGGCTTTGACGAATGTCGACTGTAAGGCTTCCGCCGCCCAATCGGCATTGCGCAGCACTCCCGTCAAAAACGCCAGCAGCTCCGCCGCATGGTGGGCGTACAGCTCGGCGACATCAGCCGGGTCTAGCTGGCCAGCGTCCAACGTATTTCACTCGACTTGGTTTGATCTGACGTGGATTGAACAATCACGGTCATGGCCCAGACGGCAGATCGACCCGCGAGCAAGAACAGGTTTCCGATTCCACCCGGACGAGTGTGACACAACTGCGTCCGGTTTTGTGTTCTGCTGCTAGATCGATGCGCCGGCGAGAAAAAAGTTTTGCTCCCACCGCAAGAATTTTCCCGCACTGCACGCTGGAGTGGTAGCCCAGGTTCCGAAACCTGAGTGAGCGGAGCAATCAAGACATTACGGCTATTGGACATCGCCATTGGCTAATTAAGAATGCATTACGGCGAGCCCGGCGGCGGCAGCGCCGGGCCCCTACATGGCGTAGCCTGACTCTCTGAGTCGGGTCCTCCTTCGAAGAAAAAACAAAAGAGAGCCAAGCTACAGGAGAAAGAATCCCGGGGCTGATGCCACCGGGCTCGCCTAGAACAACACTGGAGAAGCAAGATCACCAGGAGCCATAACCTCTTTGTTCGCTCCGCTCACCCAGATTCAAGAATCTGGGCTACCCGCGTCCCTAGATGCCTGTCCTTTAACGCCAGCACCGCCGACTAAATGCCTGTCCTTTAACAAACAGATATCACCGCAAACTACTGTGGTGCCAACACTTGCAGTTGCGTACTCACAACCAGTTCCTTAACTCGCTCGCGGTACTTGGCCATGTGCGGAGCCACCGTGTGCGCGTGCAAGTCTTCCAGGTTCACCCAGCTCTCCACAATCGTCACCACGTTCAGCCGCGGCGCCACCTGCCGCGGCAGGCCACTCGCCAGATCGACGGTCGGTCCGTAGAACAGGCAGCCTTGCTCGGCCAGAACTTCCGGAACCAAGCGGCGGAACTCTTCCAAGAACTGTTCTCGCTTGCCGGGGGCGATTTCTACGGTTGCGATGACGTAAATCATTTATTTCTCCAGAGATAAGTAACCACCGGCTCCGTCGACGACGGAACCTCAACTTTCCGACCCAATTCACTGTCTGATGACATGATCGGGTGTTGTCTTGAGCGACTCTACGGGTTTCAAGGGTTCGTGCTTGCAGAACGAGACCGACGCTGGTATCCTCGCCCGTTTCGCGAACCCTGCATTACGACTGCGCATGCATTTGACTGCAACCGTAGTGCGGGGCTAAAGCATTTGGTGCAGAGACTTCACTCCGACAGCCGAAATTGTCGTGAGCAACGCTCGTCGCCGAACGCGACGCACCATACCGCAATGCGACCCAGACTGCCACGGGTGTACTCAAGGTAGTCTGATTATCACGAATCAGTCAGTAACGTCAGTGATCACGAGGCAAGAAGGTCATGCACACAGAGGCAGATTTGGTTGTTGAGCCCCGCACCATGTTGGGGTCATTGGAAGCTCGCCGGTTGCGTCGCGCAGGCCGCACACCCGGTAATATGTATGGCCATGGCCAGGCTCCCGTAGCCGTGGTTGCCAACGAAGATGACATTACGAGCATCGTCGCCCACAAGGTGCGAATCATCAATGTCACCCTGAATGGCAAAGTCGATAAGTGCATGCTGCACGAAGTGCAGTGGGATACTTTCGGCAAATACCTCAAGCATTTCGACGTCCTGCGGATCGACCCGAACGAACGCGTTACGGTCGAAGTCCCCGTCGACATCCGTGGCAACGCCCCCGGTGTGATGCGTGGTGGTGTTCTCGAACACGGCTTGCGTCACCTGACGGTTCGCTGCTTAGCCTACATGGTTCCCGATAGCTTGACCGCCAAGATCGGTAATCTGGATCTCGACCAGGCGCTGCATGTCAGCGACATCGAAGTCCCCGAAGGGACCGAGATCCTGAACAATCACGACGCCGTTGTGGCTCGCGTGGTACCGGTCAACGCCGCTGCCGCCTTGGCTGCTGCGACGCCCGCTGAAGGTTCGGCTACCGGACCGGAAGTCATCGGCAAGAAGCCCGCTGAAGAAGGCGACGACAAGGCTGCCGCCGACAAGGGCAAGGGCAAGAAGTAGGACCCAAACGCGAACAACAGACTGCGACATTGACGGCCGTGAAACATCATGGCACAGTATCGCAGTTGATTGTTCTGCAGTGGATCTCAGCACATGAAGCTGGTTGTGGGGCTAGGAAATCCTGGCAAGCAGTACGCCGGCACCCGCCATAATATTGGCTTCGAAGTGCTGTACGAGCTGACTCGGAGATTCATTGCCCCGTTGTCCCGGCAAAAATTTGAAGCAGAATATGCGGAGTTGCAACTGCAGCAGGAGAAAGTCCTGCTGGTCGCGCCGCTGACGTATATGAACCTGAGCGGGCAAAGCGTCCAGAAGTTTTGCAGCTTTTATCACTTGGCTCCGACGGATGTCCTGGTGGTGTGTGATGATCTCAATCTGCCGCTGGGAAAGCTGCGGATGCGAGCGTCGGGTTCCGCTGGAGGCCAGAAAGGCCTGCAGAACATCACTCAGTTGTTAGGAACACAAGAAGTTGCGAGAC
Source organism: Planctomycetota bacterium (assembly GCA_040386595.1). GTDB lineage: Bacteria > Planctomycetota > Planctomycetia > Planctomycetales > Planctomycetaceae > JAKFVC01. The sequence goes on from JAZKFE010000047.1 coordinate 18,679, forward strand.
TGCGGATCGGAATCGATCCGCCCCCTGCAGGACGTGATGCCAAAGATTGGGTCCTGGGGGCGTTTAGCAAATCGGAACTTCCCATTGTGGAAACGGCAGTGCAACAGGCGGCACAAGCTGTGGAAACGTGGGTCACGCAAGGCTTGGCGGCCGCGATGAATCGGTTCAATCCTGAACCCGATGCACCGAAGCCGACCAAGAAAGAGCGAAAGGTTTCGAACCCGAATGTGCCCGAAAAGAAATTAGACGAGCCTCAACTACCAGAGAGATGATGCCAGGCGAGGGAGAAGCGTTCATCCGCGACCCTGATGACGCCGACTTACCGACACCATCCAGGCCACAGAGAACCCAGAATACTGGGAAGAATCCAGGGGAGAAGTAACTTGTCCGAAAACGTTTACGAAGGGATGTTCATCCTCGACAGCGTGAAGTACGCTCAGAACCCCGATGCCGCACAGAAGGAAGTTCTGGGGCTGCTCGAGCGAACCAGCGCAACCGTGTTGGTTTCACGCCCTTGGCAGGATGCAAAGCTGGCCTACCCGATCGACAAGCACAAGAAGGGCTTGTACTACCTCGCGTATTTCAAGCTGGACGCCAACAACCTGACCGAGCTGAACCGCTTGTGCAAGTTGAACGAAACCGTCATCCGTCAGCTGTTCCTCAAGGTTGACCCCTTGCTGGTTGAGCCGCTGGTGGCGATGGCTTCGAGCGACGGCGGCACCTACTCCCGCTTCGTGGACAACTCACCCGAAGATGGTACCGAAGGCCGTGGTGAATTCCGTGGCGGCGGACGTGATCGGGACCGTGACCGCGGTGATCGCGATCGCGAATAGTTGTCGGCCGGATGATTCTCCGCCAACTGGGTTGGGGAACGGTAAGGACACCGGAGCACAATTTATCGAGCTCGCTTTCCTCAGGAATTGGAAGGCGAGTGATACGGCAAGTGAACTCCGTGTCGTAGGAGCAGGCCGATGGCAGCAAGTTATAACAAAGTCATTTTGGTTGGGAATTTGACCCGCGATCCGCTACACCCCCAAGGGGACAGCAGTCGCGGAGCTGGGTTTGGCCGTCAGTCGGACTTGGTTCGACCAAGGTACCAATCAGAAGAAGGAAGAGACCACCTTCGTCGATGTGACGCTGTGGGGTCGACAGGCTGAAATCGCTGGGGAATACCTGTCCAAGGGACGCCCCGTGCTGATCGAAGGCCGGTTGAATCTCGACACCTGGGACGACAAAGAGTCGGGCCAGAAGCGCAGCAAGTTGAAAGTGGTCTGCGAGCAAATGCAATTGCTGGGCTCGCGTGAAGGTGCTGGTGGTGGCGGCGGGGGAGGCGGTGGTGGTGGCCCACGTGGTGGAGCTCCAGCCCGACGCCCGCAACAGGACGAAGAATATGGCGGTCCTTCGGGTGGTTACGGCGGTCGGGACGAAGGTCCCCCAGCCGACGACTTCCCTCAGGATGAAGTCCCGTTCTAAGTGATCGCCAATCCGACGTTCGCCTCGAACATCGGGCCTAATTAATACAAGTCGGTACGACCGAATCCATTACAGTTTTGATGACACGATCTGGGACTCGTCCCAGCGACAGCAGGTTCAGTGAGGAGTCCTCGAGATGGCAAATTCTGTAGCAGGCCCGCGGCGGCGAGCGGTCGAATTGTTGTTGGCTGAAGATGTCGGCACCCTCGGCAAGCAGGGCGAGATCGTCAGCGTAAAGCCGGGTTTCGCCCGGAACTACTTGTTGCCGCACGGCTTGGCCACCGTCGCCACCGAGCACAACAAGAAGCGAGTCGAAAAGCATCGCAAGAAGCTGGAAGAGCTCGCCCGCGACAAGATCAAGGCACTCAAGAAGTTGGCCGAAACGGTCAGCAAGTACAGCGTGACCTTGGAAGCCAACGCAAACCCCGAAGGCCACTTGTACGGCTCGATCACCGCTCCGGACATCAGCAAGGCATTGAAGGCGGCCAACTACGCCATCGAAGCCGAGAACGTTCGCTTGGACGGTCCGCTGAAAGAAACCGGTATGTACACGGTTCGGGTGCACTTGCACGCTGACGTGGAAACCGAAGTCAAGGTGTGGGTTGTGCCCACCGCCGGTGGTGGTGCAGCCCACTAGGCTGAACCTCTACGGTTGCTGTTCGCAGCACAAAAATAATCACGAGATCGCCACGCCCAAATCAAAATTTGGGACGTGGCGGTTTGCGTTTGTAGTGTGCTCTTTTTGAGGGCCGTTTTTCCTAAGTCCCGATAGGGACGACATATCGTAGCCGTGGGCGTCAGCCCACGGTGAGGTTCCTCACAAAGAGCCAAGCCCTGAAGGGGCGACACGCGCGGTTTTACAAGAGTGCCGCCCCTTCAGGGCTTTAGCTTCAGTCTTAACCGGACCGTGGGCTGCCGCCCACGGCTAGGTTATTTCGTCCCTGTCGGGACTTCGGAGATGCGACAAACGGGGCCGTGACAAGCCTGCGAGAGAACAAATCACGGATCGGTTGCACCGCTCCTGCCATCGCGTCGTCAGGCACAGCCTGACCTACCGGAAGACGCCCATTCGAGGTCTCAGGTAAACCTGACGACATCACAGATTGCTGGGTGTCGTGGCTGCTGCGGAGTGGTGAATTCCAGCTGTTTGCGAAACCAGATTGAATCAACGTCCTGAAACCGAATATACTTCGGCAGATTTTGCACATGGGCACCAGTCGCACTGCGCGCCGCAGTTGACCGATACCGAGTGGCCGTGGCTTCGCAAGAGACCCGGTCGATCGTCGGATTGGTTTCTGCCTTTGTTTCGTTTTGTCAGGAAGAGTGTCCACCATGCCGGGGAAGCCTCCCTTTTACGCGGGCATTGATGTCGGCGGAACCAACATCAAAGCGGGAGTGGTGGACTGCGAAGGGACTCCGCTGGGAAAAGCGACGGTCCCCACTGAGGCCATCAAAGGCCCCGACAGCGGCGTCGCGAACATCAAGTTGGCGTTTGACCTGGCGTTAAAAAATGCCGGCTTGAAAGCCAGCGATCTGGCTGGTGCGGGCTTGGCCACGCCGGGAACGATGGATATTCGCGGTGGCATGTTGCTCGAGCCGCCGAATCTTCCTGGTTGGAACTACTACCCGATTCGCCAGCGGACGGAAGAAGCGATCGGCATTCCTACCGTGTTGCAGAACGACGCCAACGCAGCAGCGTACGGCGAATTCTGGGCAGGGGCGGCTAAAGAAGCTCACAGCCTGGTATTCTGGACTTTGGGCACCGGAATCGGTTGCGGTATCATCATCGGTGACTTGATCATCGAAGGGCAGCATTCGCACGGAGCCGAATGCGGCCATATCATTGTGCAGATGGATAACGGCCGCCAGTTAGGCGGAACAGGGCAATACGGCACGCTGGAAGCCTACTGTGGAGCCAAGGCAGTTGTAAAACGCTGCGAAGAAGCACTCGCCAGTGGCCGTTCCAGCATCTTGACGCAATGGATCAATGACGGGCAGGAATTGACACCCAAGCTGCTCTCCACCGCTGCCGAGCAAGGGGACCAGCTGGCCGATGACTTGATCATGGAAACCGCCCGTTACATGGGTGTGGGGACCGTGACCATGATGCACACCATCGACCCGGACATGGTCGTATTTGGGGGTGCGATGACCTTCGGAGCCGACTCCACAGAGCTGGGTCGACGCTTCCTGCAAGAGATTCGTAACGAAGTCAAAAAGCGAGCCTTCCCAATTCCTTACGCGAAAACAATCCTCAAATACGCCAGCCTGAACAACGATGCGGGCTTCATTGGGGCGGCCGGGTGTGCGAGACTAAAGTTTAAATAGTTGAAATCGGCGGTGAAAAGCCGCCGGAAAACTGCCGAGAGATGCCAGTCGAGAAGACTCGAGACGTCTCCCGACAGATCATGGAAAAATGTCAGATTCGGCCCGTCACACGGCGGATGAAATTTAACGGTCATTAAAAAACTTCGAGCAGCCCCCTTTGCGACGGCAGGCCACATTCACAGCCGTTCGCTTCACAGTTTTTAAAACGAAACGACATGGACTCTCAGCATATTCGTAACTTTTCGATTGTGGCCCACATCGATCACGGCAAGAGCACGCTCGCCGATCAGTTGCTCCTGAAGACGGGAGCCATCACGCAGCGGGAATTCCGCGATCAGATCCTGGACGATCTGGATGTCGAGCGTGAACGTGGCATTACGGTCAAAGCCCGCACCGTGGCCATCTATCACAAGTATAAGGGCGAAACCTACGAGCTGAATCTGATCGACACCCCAGGCCACGTCGACTTCCACTATGAAGTCTCCCGCAGCCTGGCCGCGTGCGAAGGGGCTCTGCTGCTGGTGGATGCTTTTCAAGGCGTCCAGGCACAGTCAGTGGCTAATGCTTATGCCGCCATTGAAGCCAATCTGACGATCATCACGGTCCTCAACAAAATCGATCTGCCGGTCATCCGCGTCGATGAAGTGCTTGAGGAAATTGAAACGGTCATCGGACTGGATGCCTCGGAAGCCCTCCGCGTCAGCGGTAAGGCGGGACTCAATATTGAGTCGGTGCTAGATGCCATCGTCGAGCGTATCCCCGCACCCGTCGGCGATCCGAATGGCCCACTGCGAGCACTGATTTTCGACAGCAAGTATGACAATTTCCGTGGCGTGCTGACTTACGTCCGCGTGCGGGAAGGGACCATTCGTCCCGGTCAGAAGATCAAGTTTATGGAAGGTGGCGGCTCGTACGATGTGCTAGATATCGGCCAGTTTCGCCCGAACATGGTCTCCTGTCCGCAGCTGGGGCCGGGGCAGGTCGGTTACATCTGTGCGGGCATCAAGAACATTGCAGCCGTGCGCGTCGGTGACACCGTAACCGATTTCCATAACCCGGCCAAAACACCGCTGCCCGGTTATCAACTGCCGCAACACATGGTGTTCTGCGGCATGTATCCCATCGACGCCACCGACTTCGAAAAGCTCCGTGAGGAACTGTCGAAGATGCGGCTGAACGACGCCAGCTTCGACTTCCAACCGGAAACCAGCGATGCGTTGGGCTTCGGTTTCCGTTGCGGCTTCCTCGGCATGCTCCATATGGAGATCATCCAGCAGCGGCTGGAAAAAGAAGCCGAGATTGACCTCATTCAGACGGCTCCGAACGTCACGTACGAATTGCTGCTGACGAATGGCGAAGTGAAGCGGATCGACAATCCACAAGAGGTGCCGACCGACGGTACGATCGCCGAATTCCGCGAGCCCATTGCCAAGGTAAACTTCATTCTGCCGGTGGAGTCCATCGGCCCCATCATGCAGCTGTCCGAAGACCGCCGCGGCACCTACAAGGGAACCGAATACCTGGGCGCCACTCGTGCCCAGCTGGTCTACGAATTGCCCCTGTCGGAAGTCGTCTATGACATGCACGACAAGTTGAAGAGCGTCACGCGTGGCTACGGGACGATGGATTACGAGATCATTGGCTTCCGCGCTGCCGATCTCGTGAAGATGGATATCCTCGTGAAAGCCAACCGCGTGGACGCCCTCTCGACGATCGTGCATCGCTCGATGGCCGAAAAACGTGGCCGCAACTTGTGCAAACGCTTGAAGAATGAGATCTCGAAGCACCTCTTCGAAATCGCCATCCAGGCAGCAATCGGCATGCGAATCATTGCTCGCGAGACGATCTCGGCGATGAAGAAGAACGTCACGGCGAAGTGCTATGGCGGTGATATTTCGCGTAAGAAAAAGCTGTGGGCGAAGCAAAAAGAAGGCAAGAAGCGGATGAAGCAATTCGGCGAGGTGGAAATCCCGCAGAAGGCATTCTTGACCGTGTTGGATACGTCGGAGGATTAAGCGAGCCGGACGCTCCCGGGTTCTTTTTACGTAGCCTGACTCTCCGAGTCGGGTGCTCTTCGTCGTAAAAAGAACCCGACTCGGAGAGTCAGGCTACGGCTGCGCGAACCACGACTGTCATCAGTCGTCGAAGGTCGATTTCTTTCGCAAGATGTGGTGATAGTGCTGAGCGAAGCGGTGGGCTTCGTCCCGCACGTATTGCAGCAACCGTAGCGAGTACGAATGCCGGCTGAGACGTCGCGGTTCGGATTCTCCCGGGACGTAGATTTCCTCTTCCTTCTTCGCCAGCGAGATCGTGAAGGGGGGCTTGATGTTCATCACTCGCAAGCCCTCTAACGCGGCATTCAGCTGGCCTTTACCACCGTCGATTAGCAGCAGATCGGGGAACGCTTCCCCCTCGGCACTCAGCCGCGACAGCCGCCGCGAGACGACTTCACGGATTGAGGCAAAGTCGTCGATCCCTTCGATTGTCTTGATCTTGAACCGCTTGTAGCCGTGCTTGAACGGCAAACCGTCGATGAACTGCACGAGGCTCGCGACCGTTTCGCCACCCTGCAAGTGAGCGATATCGACCCCTTCAATCCGCCGCGGCAGTGCCGGTAACTGAAAGATCTTCTGCAGCCCCTTCAGGCCGCGTTGGGGGTCAACATAAAACACTTCCGGCTGCGCATTGGCTTCGAGATCGCCGCGAAGACTGAGGTTTTCCAACGCTTTCAGCTCATCCCGAATCCGGGCGGCCTTCTCAAATTTCAGATCCAAAGCCGCCTTTTCCATGGAAGCCCGCAGCTCGTCCAGTAGCGTGTCCTTCTTCCCATCCAGGAACAGGATCAGCCGGCGAATGTCTTCGCGGTATTCCTCTTTGGTGATCCGCAGATTGCACGGCGCCGTGCACTGTTTGATGCTGTGCAGCAGACAGGGGCGGAACCATTGCCATCGCTGGTCGCCGGCGGTGATATCGAGCGAGCAGGTGCGGAACTGAAAGATTTTTTGCAGGACACTAATGGTCGCCCGCAGCTTCTTCGCACTCGTAAAGGGGCCGTACAGCTTGGTGCCGCGCGACGACGGCGTGCGGGTGAACTCGACGGTAGGAAAATCTTCCCGGATGGCAATTTCGAGATACGGGAAGGTCTTGTCGTCTTTCAGCTCCTGATTGAAGGTGGGCTGAATGTCTTTCACCAGACGGGCTTCGAGGAGCAGGGCATCGACCTCGGTATCGGTCGAAATGTAGTCGATATCGCGGATTTGCTTGACGAGTTCCGCAGTGCGGTGCTCGATTTCGGCAGCCCTAGTGAAGTAGCTGCCGGCCCGGCTCCGCAGGTTGACGGCCTTACCAATGTAGATGACGCGTCCCTTGTCATCCTTCATCAAATAGACACCGGGAGTCGTCGGAAAATGTCGACGCACCTTGGTGTAGGGATCTGAAGTATCGAATTCGGGCTCGGGAGTGCTGTCGTTCATGGTCATCGATGATCTTAGCACTCTAACACGAGACGCCAAGGCGAATTTTTTTCAGTAGGTGAGGGTGCAGTCCCGTAGACCAGACTGTGCCTGACCTTCGGGACTATTGAGATCAACCCGTGAAGATTTCTACTATTTTTAGAACCCAAGAGCTTCCTCCGATGACTGCGATGGCCAGTCCAATCAAAGGCAGACTGACTGCGGCAATCGACTCACCAGCAATTAACCCCGACGAGACCGTCACGGTGTAACGGTCGCCAACATCTGGTCGGATTTTTTGAAGCAGCCAAGCAATAAAAGCCCCGATAAACATCGCCAGAGAATTGAACGCGGGAATCACCGCGGCCAAACCGACGCCGGTCGGCGAAGGAATCCACGGCTTATACTTTTTGGGAAGAGTCTCTTCCGCAATCACGAGAATTGCCCCCACAATCGCTCCGATGAGGATCGCCCAACCGGCTCCCGTAGGTAAAGACTTCGTCCCATTGGCGAGCAATTCTGCAAACTTGGCCCACTGCATTACCGATGGTCCGGAAAACTTGCTGTTGCCTTCCTTCATCAAGTCCAACTCGTGAGCGCTCGCCACGAACATATAAATCGGTACGGCGAATAAGGTGCCGGCGAACACTCCGAACAATTGTGAAATCAACTGCTTGCGGGGGTTACCACCTAGCAAATATCCCGTTTTTAAATCACTCAACAGATCAGCAGCATGAGATGACGCTCCTGAAGTGATGGACGCGGTCATGAGATTCGTTGTCAGGGCACTCGGAGCCAATTTCGCGTACAAAAACTGGGTAATCTTACCCATCGCTCCGATAGGCGTGATATCCGTCTCGCCGGTGGCCCGCGCCGCGACCATCGACAGAATGAAGGTCACTAGCACGGCCACGATGCCCATCCACACGTGGATCTGAAAAAACCGATGGGCCAAATAAACACAGACTCCGCCCGTAACAAAGATGCCGGTCAGATACCACCAGGCAGGGACCTCGATCGCTTCCATCGGATCGTTCGCGGCTGTTTTGGCACCAGTAAACAGGTTCAGGAAATTGCTCAAAGCGCGAACAATCGTTCGCCATCGAAATGCAAACGACAGCAATCCTGAGGACACCATGACGGCAGTACCTGGCCATAAAGTCCACAGTCGAATTTCTGGTTCCAATCTCTTCCCAGAGAGAGCAACAACCCAACCCTGGTCTACCAACCACGGTCCCAGGATAGCGAAATAGAAAATGGCACTGATCAACATGGAGACGCCCACGCGAATCCCCATAATGGCACCGGCAGCCATCAGGATTAATGATCCTTCCCAGCCCCAACCATAGTTCTTTAGCCAGGATTCTTTGCCAGGCAACAGGGGAAAGGTTTCGGGAAAGACCCACGACGATTCTGACAGTTCCTTCTCCAACTTCGGACTAATTGCAAAGAGCTGATAAAAACCTTTCCAGATTCCGACAAACCCTCCCAGCAGCCCAGCGCCCAACAATGAGTATGCTTTGGATTTCGCCTCATTCCCATCGGAGTGCAATGATTTCAATGTTTCAGCCGTTGCAATTCCTGACGGGAAAGGAAGCTGCTCTTCATTAATCATCTGACGCTTCAATGGAACCGCCATGAAGACCCCCAGCAGCGATACCACACCAATCCAGCTCATCAATTCGAAGGCTGTCAGATAACGTCCTGTCGTGATATATAAAGCGGGAATCGCCGAGACCAAGCCCGCCGACGACATGTACCCGGCCGCACTCGCGGCACTGGACATCGTGTAATTTTCCAGAATCGTGAATGGGTTCTTGCGATAGGCCGGAATGATGCTTTCTAAGGCCTGGAACACCGCATAGGCGATGATGCTGGCGGTGATCGTGACTCCCAGCCCCCAGCCGGTCTTTAATCCTACATACAGATTCGAGATCGACATCACTCCGCCGATGAGCATACCTGTCACGATCGACCGCACGCTCAGCTGGCGAACGTGATCTCCCTGATAGACGTTGCGAAACCATTCGTGAGCGGGATCAGATTCGGGAGGCGGGGTCGTCGAACCGTCAGACATGCGAGTCTCCAGCGTCAGAGGAATGAGGGTTGATCTTGATGGGGCAGGGATTCCGATGGCCTTGGATTGTAGTAACCGAGGACTTGGAACGGCCAGACCAGTTGATTTCGAGGTCCAGTGGCCGACTCACCGTACCCCGGAGTACAAATTCTGGCGTGGCGTTTCCCCTCTCCCCCAGCTCGCTCTCCCCATCTGCGAGGCGAGATCCTATACTTAAACCAGAGGCGTGCGAGCTCGCCTGTGCAGTCCCTCTTTCTGATTTTCTCAGTTGAACATGCCGAAATCATTGACCGGAAGCTTTCTGATCTCTGCCAAGCACTTGCGCGATCCGAGTTTTTATCGGACTGTCGTGCTGATGGTAGAGCACAATAAGGACGGCGCGATGGGGCTGATTGTGAATCGGCCGTCGCAGGTCACGGTGTCGCGTGCGCTCAAGGGACACTTCGAGTTGCCGGATACGGGTGACGTCGTCTTCACCGGCGGCCCCGTCGAAAAGGCCGCATTGTTCATTCTGCACAACTCCGAGGACTTCGACGGAAACGAATCCCCCGTTGTCCCGGGTTTGTACGTGGGCAACAGCGCCCATGTGTTCGAGGACATTGTTCTGTCCGCTTCCGAGGGCCATGCCGAGCTGAAGTTCCGCATTTTCGCGGGCTGTGCTGGTTGGAGCCCCGAGCAACTCGAAGGCGAAATCAGCCGTGGCGACTGGCTGACGTTTCCCGCTTCGACAGACATGATCTTCCACAAAGATCCCTATGCCATCTGGGATCTGCTGTGTCATCTGATAGCGCGCCAAGGAGACTTTCTACCGTCGATCCCCAGCGATCCGGAGCTGAATTAGGTCCGTTTGAGCCGGTACGCAACACGGCCCTGGAAGAAAAAAAGTTCCAGGCGCAACTCCAACCTGTCGGAATTGTTACGAACTCCGCGCCCCGGCAGCGGCGCGCCCTTCGGGAGCGGTAAGACAAAATTGATCTTGCTGGGGTAGTGGCTCTTGAGTAAATTTCCGCTCCCCTGCCACGTTTTACGGGATTCCCCGTACTCGAAGTTCAATCCCCCCTAACAGTCTCACCTGAAGTTCCCCCTGGGGCATTCACTCCCGGCACGAGGTACGTCCATTATGTCACGTCAACACCCGCGCTCCGTCTCTTGGTACGAATCAATGGGCCATTGGCTCTCTGGAACGCAAAAGCGAAAACGCTATACCGAAGAGAATCGGATCCAGCAGGTCAACGTCGAATTCCTGGAAAACCGGGAGCTCTTGTCAGCGACAAATTCGGCTTCGGGTGAAGAAAAGACAGCGAAAGCGTCTACATCAACTACATCCACGACTACCACACATGGCGTCGATTCGCAGGGTCGGCCCACGACAACGATCACCGTTACGACGACCACGACCGACGAAAATGGCCAAGTGACAACCTCATCGACGTCGACAACGACGGTGGATGGTGAAACGCCAACGCCCCCGACCACGGTCGATACGGACCAGGCATTGGCCATGGTGCTGCAACCCGACGGCAAAATGATTCTGGTCGGTGCAGTGCAGATTGACGCGTACGGCAACTATGACTTTGGCGTGACTCGCCTGAATGCCGACGGCTCTCTGGATACCACATTTGGGACGAACGGCCGCAAGGTGATTTCGTTCGATCTGGGTGGTATGAACGCCAACGGAAACGTCAGTTTTAATCTGGATGTCGCCACGTGCGTCGCCCTGCAGGCTGACGGCAAGATCGTTGTCGGCGGATATGCTCAACGTGATGCCTTTGGCAATTTCGACTTTGCCGTCGTGCGTCTCAACACGGACGGTTCTCTGGACACCACCTTCAGTAGTGATGGTAAGGCCATCGTGGCGTTTGATTACGGCGGAGGCGGAGATGATCGCGCCACGGGCGTGGCCATCCAAGCGGACGGCAAGATTGTGCTCGTCGGCTACTGCCAGAAACAGAGCTTAGGTGACAATGACATCGCCATCGCACGATTGAACCCGGACGGCTCGCTGGATAAGTCGTTCACTGGCGACGGCCGGAAGTTCATCGGCTTCAATAATGGCGGCAAGGGCGATGACCGCGGTGCTGCCGTGACCATTCAGCCTGACGGCAGTATTGTGGTCGTGGGCTATGCCCAAGCCGGCGGAGAGGGCAACGACGATTTCGCGATCGCCCGCGTCACACCAAATGGAACGTTAGACCGCTCTTTCAGCAAAGATGGTAAGAAGACCGTCGCCTTCAACCTAGGCGGCACGGGCAATGACCGTGCGACATCTGTCGCCTTGCAGTCCGACGGCAGCATTGTTGTCGCGGGTTCAGCTTCTTCGAGCGGGGGTGACGGTGATTTCGCCGTGGCTCGAGTCAAAAAGAATGGCTCGATGGATAGCACGTTCGGCAGCAAGGGCAAAAAGACAGTCGCCTTTAATCTCGGAGCCAATCTGGAAGACCAGGCGACAGGCATTATCGTTATGCCAGACGGCACGATTGTGCTGGGTGGATTCGCTCAGGTGAGTGCCACGGGTGACTTCGACTTTGCAACAGTGCGGCTAACGACGACTGGCCAGCTCGATACGTCCTTCTCGACCGACGGTAAGAAGACGGTTGCGTTCAATATGGGTGGCAGCGACAACGACATTGCAAACGGTGTCGTCATGCAGCCCGACGGCAAGATTCTGATCTTCGGCCATGCCTTAAAGAACGACCCAGCGAACACCGATTTTGCCGTGGCTCGCCTGGATTCCGACGGCCAGTTGGATACGACCTTCGGCACCGGCGGCTTGAAGACCATTCCGTTCGACCTGACGTAATACACTAGCCGATTGGCGAACGATCCTTTCCGCCACCAGCCGCCTTTTGGGCGGCTGGTATCGTTTCCCGAGAGTCATTCTCGCTCGCCGGAGATTGTATTCAAGGAAAGATTGGCGGGGCTTAAGAACCTCAAAACTAGCTAGTGCCAATACACCATTTCTTGCAAATCTCCGAGTTGTAATCTCATTATTACTAAACACTGGAATTCACCGGTCGAATTGATCTGGTCGCAAAAATCATCGACGGATAAACTTCCGCAGTCATCTCCGCTGGCATTCATTTTCCCACCCACAATCCACACCGCCGCAAGTTCCTCCAGCCGCGTCTCAACACGCTGGTTTTCCTTCGTATCACCTCAGGTCACAGGCTTAATATGAGTGATCTCGTGGAAACACCTCGAACGTCAACATCCCCTGACAACTTACATGCATCTGCAGCCCGGCGACAATCGCTCCGCGGCTGGTGCGCGTGGTGTGCGGTGTCGTTGCTCATGTGGAGCATGTGTGCGACGTTCGCCCGGTCGGATGATGAACTTGTTCCGGGTCAGCCTGGTGTGCTGTTGCTGGAAAACAATCGCCTGCAACAAGGCCGCATCACGCCCCAGGGCGACACCTACTCTGTGGAACAAACGGCTGGCACGCTGATTGTGGCCAAGGATCAAGTCCGCTTTGTGGGGATAAATATCCGCGCGGTCTATGTCCACTTGCAAGATCAGCTGCCGCAGCCACCCCAGGCGAACGATCACGTAGAACTCGCACGGTGGTGTATTGCTTATCGCCTGATGCCCGAGGCTCGATTTGAATTGCAGTCGGCATTGGAAGTCGACCCCAGCCGAGACGACATTCGCCGCAATCTGAATCAGTTGGATTCGTTGCTAAAACGTCCCCCTACCGAATCAAAACCGGTGAAGTCCGAAACCCCTGCTCAACGCATGGCCAAGCTGGCTGGCATCCAGGGGCATGAAGTGGAATCACTCGGCGGTTTGTCGCGGGACGCTGGCCAGATCTTTACCCGCAAGATCCAACCAATTTTAATGCACAACTGCACGGCATCCGCCTGTCACGGCCCAAAATCTGACCAGACATTCAAACTCAATCTGGTCTATCAATCTAGCGGTCAACAGCATTCTACCACGTCCAAGAATCTGTTGGCCCTGATGCCCTACATCGACCGTGAGAGTCCGAAATCGGGGAAGTTGTGGAAGCTGTTGAAAAGCAATCACGATGCCGTCGGAAACTCCATCTTCCTCGGGCCGAAAGGGAAGGCTCAGCAAGAGACTTTCCAAAACTGGCTGCTGGCTCTGAAGCAAGAATCGGACGACGACTCTGAATCAGTTCGTTCGGCCGTGGCAGCGAAGCCCCGTTATCGCAAGGGAGCCCCTTCCCCTGCGACCACGGTCATTCAAGCCTCCGCTGAAGTCACTGCCGCGCCGTTACCAGAGGTCGTGCTCTCCACGCCGGAAGGGTCAGAGGACACTAAGCCGCGTACGGCGCCGGCCACGGGCAAGAGAACCACCGGGACGAAACCTCGGACACTCCCCGAAACGGAACCGATCATCTCCGACGAGCCACCAGTGCTCCCGGATGCTGTCGTTGAAGATCCGTTCAATCCAAACGAGTTCAACAGCCGTCAACGGATCAAGAACAAGTTCGGCTCGTAGCGAGCGATGCCCGCGAACAACCGTAGCCTGACTCTCTGAGTCGGGTGCTTTTTCTTACGCAGAGGACCCGACTCAGAGGGTCAGGCTACGCGAGAAAAACTCAGCGGGATTTTCGTTCCCAGCGGGCGCGGTAGATCGGGAAACCGGCTTGGCGTTTCTTCCGCTCGAAGCTGGTGTGATAGTCCATATCGTGCTCGGGCATACGCTCTTCGGGCGGGGGCAGCGGCAGAAAATCGGGATTGGCAGTGACCACTTCGGTCATCACCCCGAAATATTCTTCCACATCGGTCCAGGCATGCAGGACGCCCCCCGAGATCAGCATCCGAGACGCTTCTGCCACGAACCAGTCGTTGAAAATTCGACGGGCTCGATGGCGACGCTTCCACCACGGATCGGGGAAGTAAACGTGCACCGCAGCAACACTGCTGGTCGTAATGTATTTGGGAATGCCAACACGGGCGTCGCCGCCGAAGATCCGCACGTTGGGCAGACCACGTTTCTGGATCCGCTTGGCCGCATGCCGGGCTTCGGTGTACTCGATCTCCATCCCGACGAAGTTGGTCTCGGGATGAGTCTCCCCCGCATTGACCAGGAACATACCGCGACCCGTGCCAATTTCGACTTCCACCGGCTGTGTGTTGCCGAAGAATTCAGACCAGGTCAGGGGGCCTTCTCCCAGATCGTCATAGGTCTGAAAGAACGGCTTCAAATCGGGAATAGGCAGGGTCATGCGAGCTTCGTCGTTCAAAAGGCCAGCGGGGCACTCGTGCTGTATTAACGCTGAATGTTCCAATGAGCGCCATTGCCTGGGACCGCGTTAAGCGGCCATCCGCGAGATCGCGAGTCACTGGCAGAGTCTTGAAAACACCCAGATTCTGAGCTGTTGACTCAGGACTTAGGCGGGTTGTTGGTCGGCATTCGTGTAGACCGCGTCAATGGGCACGCCGATCATGTTGCCGCTGACCACCATCTTGCCATTCACCAGGCCCTGGAAATCAAATTCCGCACGGCGATTGGGCTTGAGCGTCGTCACGCGAGCAATCAGGATCAGCCGCGAATTGGGGAACACTGGGGCGCGGAAGCGGACCTCATTCATACCGCCGAATCCGACGAATGAACCTTCCAGCAGCTTGTACTTACGGGCATAAAATCCCGCCAGCTGGGCGATCGCTTCGCACATGATCACACCCGGCATCAAGGGAAATCCGGGCATATGTCCGGCTGCCCAGAATTCGTGATCGGTCACATCTTTGTACCCCACGACCAAATGCGTGGGCGGGTCGATATGCACGATCGCCGTCAGGTGCTCCATATCACCCCGTTGAGGGTTCACCTGGCGAATCTCATCGATATTGTGCAACGGCTGATCGAAATTCAGTTGCGACAGGTCGACCATCAACGGAGGAGGCATATCAGTCTTCTCAAAATGAGCAATGCGGCGTGATCGGAGTTCCGATCGGCACCGCTCAGGTCAATCTTTGGTTTCGAAGGGCGTGCCGGGGGCTGTTTCGGCCCATTCCGGTAACGACCGCGATTTGTAGTCAAAATTACAAACTGAGGAGCGTTCCGCAACGAACTTGTGCTGTATTGTCTGAAGTCTTCCGAAATTCGACGGGGCACAGGGACGTTGGCGTGACGGAATGCAAAATGGGGGTCAGATTCCCAGGATATTGCGAATCTGATCCAACTTAGTCATCAGCCGGTCGGGCTTAATGGCCGAATTTTTGCACTCGGCAGCACTGGCCTTCAGGCTCAATTTGTCGCCTGCGAACAGCACAGTGCGAAATCCCTGCTGTTTGGCCAATGCCAAGTCATCCGTCAACCGCGAACTGACGTACAACACTTGTTCCGGTTCTACATTCAACTCAGCAAACTGTTCCCGGCTGTGCTGATACAACGAAACGGATGGCTTGCGAACCCCCCGTTCGTGGGTCTGTATCAGACACCCCGGAGCGAATAAATCCGCCAAGGGGGGCAGTCTACCTTGCTGCTCAAAACCCTGCAACAGTTGTGCCAGCGTATATGGCTGCGTGTCGGCCAGCAAACCTTGTTTCAATCCGGCGGCCGCAACATCAGTGACAACCGACAGCGCCGAGGTCGCCCCTTGGCAGCCTTGCAGGCAGAGTTGAAAGAAGAAAGCGACTTTTTCGGAGAACTCATCCCAGTCCCCGTAGCGTCCCTCGTCGTATGAGTAGTCTTTTTCGGCCAGAAAGTCGATCAGTTTCCGCCAGACCTGGGCGGCGTTGACTTCGGGAAAGTCCCCCTTGGGGCACCCGCTGGTCAGTTTGGCATCTTCAATCGCCGCCTGGTATTTGGGCAGGAAATACTCCCAAGGTTCGCCGGGGCGGCGGGTCATGCTGCTCCACATGTTGAATTCGTGGATCGTCTTTTCCATCGCCACCTGCATGCGGATGGCCTGCGGATGCTGCAGCAACAGCTGCCCGTCCGAGATCGTCAGCAAGGTTCCGTAGACGTTCCAGGTGACAGCTTTGATCCCAGTGAGCGGCGCGATGTACGGAGTGGCCTTGGCCGGGACCGTCTGCGGCGCTGCCGGCCACAAGAGTTCCCGCTCTTTTAGCCAAGCCGCATATTCGCGCAACGAAAGCCCCATGGACAGTAAGACCTTTTCCTGAACGGCGAACGAAATCATCGAGGGCCCAGAATTGTGCCGTGTCCTCATCTCATAGGCAGTCCATCGTCACGTGTCAACGATAAACGGAAAGTTCGATTGTCTCCACAGATGTTCGCCATGTTTTCACATGGGAGCCGCCCTGATTCTCAAATCTGCGCGACCCGTGTTGCGGCGATGTGACACACCGAATCACGATTACGATTCTGGCGTTGCGCTGTCGGGCCATTCTTCAATCATCGCGTCAATTTCCGGGGGAATCGCAATCGATACCAACGGTTGATTATGAGCCACAATGCAGCAAACGGTTTTTAAGCTGCCACGGGCCAGGCGAGTTTCTCCGCACCAGAATTCGAAGTTGAAGGTCAGACTCTTGACCCCTTTACGACTCACGTTGACGTGAATCTCCATCTCGTCCTGATAACGCGCCGGCGCCTCATAGCTGCAGGAGGTTCGCACGCGCGGCCAGCCGATGACGGTGCCGTCGGGCTGGTCCATCATCACACTCAGACCAACCGATCTCAGGTACGAGTGCTCGGCCTCTTCCATGTAACGGTAGAAGTTGGAAAAGTGGACGATCCCCGCCATGTCGGTTTCGGCAAACTGGACTCGGCGGTGGTAAACGTGTTGCGGCATTGGTGTCCTTACGCGGTGTCACGCGGGCGATCAATTCGGCAGGTCTGGCACGGATCAATCAGGCTTCAAACCGGCAGCGGCGCCGAGACCTCGAACAAATCGATCGCGGGACGCTGATCGCAAAAAATCGTCGCCAGCCGACCATATGTTATCTCACCGGGCGGACAGCGGAAGTGTTCCGCCATTTGCGGCCCCGTGGAGAGTTTTAAAATGGCCCCCAGATCGATCTGCCGCAGGACATCATGATTGATCAACACACGCCCCAGCGGAATATTTCCGGCCAGGATTTCATCCCGCACGATGGGACTGACGAATTGCAGATGCAGCCGCACAATCCCAAACTGCACGACAGTCTCGGTCCCCGATTTCAGCAACAGAATTTTGCGACAATAATCTTCTCCATCCAACCGCTCTTCGAGCACCCGCACATCGACGGAACTGCCATGATAGGACTCCATGGTGACCGTCATGTGATGCTCGTGCACCAACAGCGATTTGTAGGGCTCGGGGGTCAGGGCGGAAGGAATATGTTCCGCATGGGCCGTCAGAGGCAGCCCGTCCGGAAACAACCGTGTTAAAGAATCTAACTCGACCAACGGATTCAAACTCACGCCCTCCCGGCGAATTGATTGAGAAGCTCTGCCACCGTCTTCGTCGTTGTTCGTTCTGCGAACGGAACATCCTGATCCCATGCATTGCGTGCCGGCCGTTGTTCCCGGCTAGCCTGTCCGTCATCGCCGTACAGCTCACCGAGCAAACAACGACTCCGGACGATCGAGTTCTACGTGTACCGCACCGTCGCCGAGGACTTCGCCCGCGCCCCGCCCTC
>JAZKFE010000047.1:36573-38933 GCA_040386595.1 Planctomycetota bacterium
GATGTTCGGGCTCGAAGTATTCGGGCAATAGCGTATCGACTTGCAGCAGTCCCTTGCGAGTCAACGCGACACCTGCCGCGTCCCGCTTGAGATACCCCTTGGCCTGCTGACGGTCGAACGTGTCGCCGAACTCTTGGAAAATATCCACTCCGAACTTCTGGCGGAATGGTTCGGCCTGAATCTGCCCTTCCTTCATTTGCAGCACGAGTTCTCGTACGAGCAACTGATGATTCGTCGGCCGCAGCGCCCGGTTGACGGGTAATCGCCCCTCATTGAGTGACGCTTCGTACTGCTCTAATTGATCCAGGTTCTGGTAGTGAATTCCCTGGAAATGGCCGAACGACGCGACTCCGGTCCCCAGCAAATCGCAACCCCGCCAGACGTTGTCGCGGTAGACGAAATGGTCGGTCTCGGGATTCTTGACCAGCTCGTTGCCACTGGAGACCTGATAGCCCGACGTTGCCAGCGACTCATAGGCTTCGTTCACCCAGCGACGTTTCGTTTCCCAACCAGCAATCGGGGACTCCATCCCTTGTTCTTTCATCTCTTTGGAGATGATCGTGTTGTGGGGCAACTCCATCTGATAGATGGTGATGTTGTTGGGAGCCAGCGCCCGGGCACGTTCAATACAGTTCGCCCAGTTCTGATCGGTCTCACCAATCATGCCGGCGATGAGATCGATGTTGACCTGCGGGAACCCGACTTGCTGGATCCAGTCATAGGCCCGGCCGATCTCGGGAGACAGATGGGCGCGGCCATTCTCTTCGAGAATCTGATCGTTGAAATTCTCCACACCTAACGAGATGCGGGTCACGCCGATGTCCTTCAGCGTCTGGACTTTTTCCAGGCTCAAGGTCCCCGGCTCACATTCGAACGTCACCTCTTCCGCATCATCCCATGAGACCGACGCGTGCAGACGATCTCGCAGCGACCGCAATTGTTTGGCACTCAGATACGACGGGGTTCCGCCGCCAAAGTAGACGAACTTCAGTTGCCGGCCGACAACCCCTTGGCACTGGCTGAGGAGTTCCATCTCCTTGACGAGCGCCTGCACATAGTTCTCGATGGCCTTCGCGTTTTGATCGGTATAGACGCGGAAGTAGCAGAACTTGCAGCGTTTGCGGCAGAACGGAATGTGGATGTACAGCCCCAGCGGCACCGTGCGGTCCGGCTCGCGATGGAGTGCTTCCAGAATCTCAGGCGTCCCCTCACGCTTCCACAGGGAAAACGGGGGATAGTTCGAGATGAAATAGCTGCCGACTTCTGTCTTGAGAGGTAATTCGGTTGTCATCAACACGGCTCAATCTAGGGGTGTTGAATTCAGCATCTCAATGATCGTTATCGACCAGACCGGGGTGGAATGTCGCACCGTCGGTGAGTGCTGAAATCAGAATGTCGGGGCTCTTTACTTCAAGCGATCAAAAAATGAGACGTTTGGTTCGCAATCGTAAAATTCAGCAAGGTCTCAGTTTGGCCGCGTTAAAAAATCGTCGTTCGTCAGTCACCTAATTGGTTATTACGCTAACCATCATACGGTGTACTAGCTCGCCGGGCTACTTCTGAGCCGCTCCGAAGCAGTACACAAACCCGTCCGTGGACTCCGAACCGATAACCAAACAGCCCTCACCGACGGCTGGCGACGCGGAAATACTTTTGCCCGCACTGAATTTCCAGATCTCCTTACCATCTTCTATGTTAAGTCCATAGAGATTGCCGTCTTCCGAGCCCACAAACACCCGGTTTCCCACAACCACCGGAGAGCTGTCGACCTTGCCTTTGGTCTCTTTGAACCAAATCTGTTTCCCCGTCTTACGATCCAGACAATGCAACCGCTTGTCCCGTCCACCCACGATCACTCGATCAGCAGTGACGGCCGCGCACGAGTGGTAAGGAAACTCACGTTCGCTGTCCTTAAACGCCCACAATTTCTTTTTGGTCTGCCAGTCCATGGCGACGACCTCGCTGGCGTAGGTTCCCACGTACAGAGTCTCATTCACGACGGCGGGCGACGCAATCAAATAGGTCGCCAGATGGATGTCGATTTCTTCTTTGCCCGTGTCGATGTTGATCACCCGCAGATGCTCATCGCAACCGGTCACAAACGTCCGATTGCCGCTGATCGCGGGAGTGCAGTTCACCGGGCCCTGAGTTTCGAACTTCCACACCAGTTTGCCGTCCGAACTTTGCACGCAATACAACACATTGTCGTGCGATCCGAACAGCACTTTGTCCTGATAACAGGTCGCCGAACTGACGATCTCAGCCCCCGACTTGGCCGTCCAGCGAACCTTGCCCGTGGCCCGATTAACAGCATGCAGGATGCCATCTTCATCGCCAATATAAATCGAATCGGCAGTTAC
>JAZKFE010000047.1:38943-42728 GCA_040386595.1 Planctomycetota bacterium
CGGCGCGAAAGCCTTGGGATCGGGATCATCCAGTGAGCGATAACTCCAAATTTTTGCCCCCGTCTTACGATCGAGGCAGAAGAGTTGCCCGTTGAGCGACGCCACATACACCCGGCCGTCCACAATGGCAGCCGTCGAGACCACCATCTCGCCCGTCGCAAACTTCCATTGCTGTTCTAGTTTTTCAGGCAAGGAAGAATGGGCGATGCCCAGAAGATCATACCCATTGCGAAACGACGGCCATTCCACTGACTTCGCCGCAGAAGCGGTCGCTGACGCTTTCTCATCAGCATGAGCCACCTGGCTCTCTGAGCAAGTCAGAATGCTGGCCACACCACCAGCGATCAAGCCTAAAACCATGGCCCGCCAGCACCACGTATGGCCGCACGTTTTCCGTGGAGTCGCACAGGTTGAATGCTTTGAGGTCGACGGAAAGAAGCGAGTTGAACCTACCAGGCACATGTGTATAACTCCTCGAATTCCGCGGCCGACACGGGGCGGGGATTGAACGTCCCCGTCCATTGCTTCGCGGCTTCGGCAGCCATCCTGGCGATCAACTCCGTCTGCACATTGCAGTCGCGCAAACGCGTCGGCTGCCCCGAGAGCTCCACTAACTCTGTCACATAGTCCGCCAGTCGCTCTGCCCCCTGTGGGTCGCTCGCATCACAGAGACCGGCGATTTCGGCCAGCTTGCCGTACGCTTCTCCGACATGATCCGCATTGAAGCGAATCACGTGCGGCAACATGATGCCAATCGCAATGCCGTGCACAATGTCGAAATGGGCCGACAACGGATTCGCACACGCATGCGTCGCCCCCAACATCGAGTTCTCAATCGCGGCTCCCGCAAAGTGTGCCCCCAACAACATCGCGCCGCGTGCGGCCGTATGTCGCGGCTCACGCAACACAATCGGGAAGGCCCGCGACAACAAGCCCCACGACTTGCGACCGAACGGCAGCGAAATCGGGTTGCGTTTCGTCGTGACATACGACTCGATGGCATGACTGATCGCATCAATCCCCGTCGCAGCGGTGACCGACTTCGGCATACTGAGCGTCAACAGGGGATCCAGGATCGCCACTTTGCACGCAGCTTTTTTATCGCCACAAGCCATCTTCATGTGCGTTTCGGGATGCGCGATCAACGCATACGATTGAGCTTCACTGCCAGTCCCGGAAGTGGTCGGGACGGCGATCATGGGAAACATGGGCAGCTTGGCTTTGCCTGTGCCCCAATAGTCCTCCATCTTGCCGCCGTTACTCAGGAGAAAATTAATCCCCTTCGCACAGTCCATGCTGCTGCCACCACCCAGACCGACGATCAAATCGATCTGATTGGTCTGAGCCACTCCCAATCCCCGCTCGACATCATGTGTCGTAGGATTGTTCTGGACGTCGTCGAACACGGTGACCGGCAACTGGGCGTCGCGCAGAATATTCACCGCGAGATCAATATGTCCCGCCGCTCGTAATCCGCGGTCAGTAACGAGCAGGACACGTTGGGCACCCTGTTCGACGGCCAACGTTCCAAGCTGCTCAATTGTCCCGGGACCGAAGACGACTCGCGTCCGCGGAGCGTAATCAAATGGCTCCAGCCACCCCTGCAACAATGAGGAGTGTGTGGTGCTGTCAGAGCTGGGTAAGACAGACATAGCAACGAGTCTCAATGTCTAAGCGCATCCAGCAGTTTCCGGGGTCGCTGCAGGTTCGCGAACTCGATTTAGGCAGGATTAGTCACTGGGAACTTAGCTCATCGTGAGGCGAATGAGTTTGTCGAAACGATCCCCAGGCGTCCAATCAACAAGGCAGGCGTGCGCTTGAAATCAAAGCTAGTCAATGACTTCTAACCCATCATTCTATCGCAGTACCTGGTGGGAGGGCAAATCTTGGTGCCATTGTATGGCGAATGGCAGACACCGGAAACTAGGTAGTTGACCGGGCATCAAAACGAGTTGATACTGATAACGTACGCGACATCAGGCAGAGACTTCGATGGCGAAAGCCTTATCGAAGATCTACTTCTTAATCGTGTGGATGGTAATATATCAAGATCTTCGTGTCTGAGGAGTCGGATTGCTCGATTCTTCATCAACTGTTTCAATTCGCAATACCAGCTCGAAGCACCAGCGAGTGGCTCTCCTCCATAATCAGTGAAAATGCCCCCGCTGCCGCTTTAAGCTCGCCTTGATGACACCACCCCGAAAAACACGAAACCTGCAGTGAGTCTTCATCTTATGCTGCCGACCGATTCTCTGACTGACCTGGTTTCCGCCTTACGCCGCCGGGCCTTCGTGCAGCAAAGTGCCTCGGCCGTGGGACTGGCGGCACTGTCGTCACTTCTCCAACGCGAAGGCCGAGCTGCCGAGCGGGCTCCCCTCGAGCATCCCCCACTGGCGGGACTGCCCCATTTTGCTCCCAAAGCCAAACGCGTCATCTCATTATTCCAGTCGGGTGGTCCGTCGCATCTGGAGTTGCTCGACTACAAACCTAAGCTCAAAGAATTCCACGGCAAAGAACTTCCCGACAGCATCCGCCAAGGCCAGCGCCTGACAGGCATGACCTCAGGGCAAACGAGTTTCCCTGTCATCGCGTCAAAATTCCAGTTCTCGCAACACGGGAAGTCGGGAACATGGGTCACAGAACTCTGGCCACACACCGCCAAAATCGTCGACGACCTGTGCATTGTCCGGTCCGTGCACACCGAAGCCATCAATCACGACCCGGCGATCACCTTCATCCAAACCGGTTCGCAACAACCGGGGCGACCGTCACTGGGCTCCTGGTTGAGTTACGGTCTCGGTTCCGAGGCCGATGATCTCCCCGCCTTCGTAGTGATGATTTCCCAAGGCAGTGGTGCCGATTCCAACCAAGGGCTATTGGAGCGTCTCTGGGGGAGTGGCTTCGTGCCCTCCAATCACCAGGGAGTCAAACTCCGCAGCGGGGCCGACCCGGTCCTGTATTTGTCCGATCCCCCCGGCATCGACCGCACTCTCCGTCGCGAGATGCTCGACAAACTCGCGGCCATGAACCAGTTGCAGTTGATCCAGTCGGGAGACCCGGAAATCGCCACGCGGATCGCGCAATACGAGATGGCCTTCCGCATGCAGACATCGGTTCCGCAACTCACCGACCTGTCACAAGAAACTCCAGCCACGCTCGACATGTACGGCCCTGAAGCGGGCAAACCGGGCACGTTCGCCGCCAACTGCCTGCTGGCTCGCCGGCTGGTGGAACGGGGTGTCCGTTGCGTGCAACTTTACCATCGTGGTTGGGATCAACATGGCGGGCTGGCCTCGAACATCCCCAAGCAATGCAAGGATATCGATCAACCTCAAGCCGCCTTGATTGCCGACCTGAAGCAACGCGGATTGCTGGATGAAACGCTGGTCGTGTGGGGCGGAGAATTCGGCCGCACCGTCTATGGCCAGGGAGGGCTGAAGGACGATTACGGCCGCGACCATCACGGCCGTTGCTTCAGCATGTGGATGGCCGGCGGGGGAATCAAACCCGGCGTGGTCCACGGCACGACCGACGACTACGGCTACAACATCATCGAGAAACCGGTCCACATTCACGACCTGAACGCGACGTTATTGCATTGCCTGGGCATCGACCACGAACGCCTGACATTCCCCTTCCAAGGCCGAGATTACCGCCTGACCGACGTCCACGGAAAAGTCGTCCACGAGATCCTGGCCTAACACGGCAAGCCAAGATTCTCACCATCCATGGGGTAGCCCAGATTCTCGAATCTGGGTGAGCGCAGCGAACAAGAGGCCCGGCTC
>JAZKFE010000048.1:0-6938 GCA_040386595.1 Planctomycetota bacterium
GAACCGCTTAGTCTACTGAGTGCCGAAAGACCAAAGCGGTTCGGCAGGAGCCTCACCCTCCCAGGAAGTCAAAAAGTCTTCGCGGCGTGGCTTGAATGGGTCTCACCCTCGTTTATTCCGCACTGTCGTCGGTGCGATCTTTCCAGGCGTCGCGGACCAGATTGAGCATGCGCTGAATCGTGCGTCGCGTGTACCCCAGACGTTCGGCGATTTCATCGTTGGTGTAGCCTTCAAGCTTCAACATGACCAGCGACTCTAATTCGGGATCATTGAGCAACGACAGCAGCCGGGAGCACTCGTCGGCCATCAGGGCGGCGGACTCGGGGCCGAGCTCTTTTGTGGGCATTTTATCTAATCGCGAATCGGCCCCGCCCAGATAAGTATGCACATCGTGCGGTGTGGCCTGATTGCCACCCCGCTTCTCTGCGGCTTCGATCTTGAGGCGGTCGTTGGCTTTTCGCAACGTGAATGTGGCCAGCAGATGCCATAGTCCGTCGCTGCCATCCAGCTCACTGTAGCGACCGTCCTGAATGGCCCGGCAGAAATTCTCGAACGCACTGAGCGTGACGTCTTCTTCATCGAATCCGCCATGCTTGGCATTGCGGAGACGAGCACGAGCCAGCTGATTCATGCGTTTGGAATAGCGATCCCATAACGCGTTGGCCGCATCGCGGTTCCCACGTTTTAATTCCTGCAGCCAGAGTACAACTGATCCGGAACTACTCACGACTCATTCCACACAACTCAGTTAAGTTTTTTCAATTGCCACAAGGCATTTCAAACACACAACTTACGCCGCAAAGCTCGCCCCGCCGAACTGAAATTAAAAAATATCTGCGGGAAGTTTGTCACATCGGATTCGAGTTCTTCCTTGAATCCGTATGAATCAAACAATCCCGTGCCGCAGTCGCGAGTGGCGAAGGGACATTTCATCTGACGCTGACTGGATAGAGGAGTCAATCGGAAAATGGAATTGCGAGGTGTCCCGAGGAAAGACACTTTGCAGTGGCTGGTCTAATCGACATGTCCCTTACACGAGGTCTTGGGGTGAGAGCCAGGAACTGAGGGAGGGATTCACAGTTGTGGGTTAGTACTGCCGCTTCCTAAGTCCGGATGGCATTGAGAGTCAGGCTTGAGAGAGAGTACGAAACACCGGGGATACAAAACACAAAACAGACACAATACTGAAGTCGGAGCGGGCCGCTTGAGACACGAGAAACAACCTGAGGAGGTAACAGAGACCGTCCAATTTTGATTGGACGGCTCTGTTCGTGTTTATAGACATATTTTCTATACGGTCCCAAGGCCGGCGTTTCGAGCTGATTTTCGCGATCAAAATGTGTCGTACTGGATGGCATGCGGCCTCAGACTGAGGAAGAAAATTCGATAGTGTTAAAATGTCACCATGTTCACTGAAGTGCACAACTTGGTGGTATGGTGCCCCGCCTGAAAAAGGGATTATGCGACTTCGTCGTCATGTGCCATGAACAGCGGGTGTGTTTCGAACCGGCTTTTGAGTCGCATTCGTTAAAGGTCTCGTGGTTGGCATGAGGTAATGCAGGATTCTGAAAAGCCATCCAATACGAAATGGACTTGTGATAGTAAGCAGTCACAATAGAGTGCAGTGATGGCAGGGACGGTCTAACTGGTGAATAGCGGATTGTGTTTCTCATCCAGGGGTTGGAAAACCCGATTCGCAATGTCAAATGTTGCGGTGGAACTCCGAGAGAGCCGCAGATCGGTACGGGAAATCATCGTCCAGGTTTGAAGATAGAACGGGAGTCCCTAGGAAATGAGACATCGCCAGGCGCTAGTCATCATTGATTTCCTCGATGCTCATCAGACGTCGCGTAACGCCTTCGCCGAGCAGATTTATGCTCAAGAATGGCGGCGTTACCCGGGCGTTGCGAATGCCTATTGCACGACCTTCCTCGGTGATGCTCCCGACGAAGATCTGGTCGCTCAGACTGAATGTGATCTGCTGCAAGCTGCCGAGGGTGCAGGAATTAACGAATGGGACGCGGTTTGTCTGTTAGACGATGCCGTGCTGGTGATTTCCGAATCCGGCCGATCGCGTTCGGCGACACCGTAACGGCGCTGTCCAACGACTGCCGTGAGTTTCTCTCACCACGACGATTGCACGTGTGGTGATTGAGCAACATTCGTCGTGGTGCGAGATCGAACATAGATCTGACCGCACACATCCCTGGAGCCAGCCGAGAGATTGGCTGTGGTCTCGGGCGTGATCTCTCTGTGACCTTCGCGCCACCGTGCTTCGAAAAATCAACACGGTCCTTGGCGCGTATCGGCTGGCCCTACTCTTCCGTTTGGGCCTTGAGCATGCGTGCCTGGCACGCCGCAATCTCGGCCTGCAAACGCTGGACTTCGCGAATGTCGTCCATCTGTTGCTTGGCCCCGGATAATTGCATTTGCAACTGGGTCAGCTTCTTCTTTTCGACCTCGATCTGCTTCTTCTGCTTCTTATTGAGCGTCATCGTGGCGAACTTGCATCCGGAAGTGTTAACTCGACGATTCTCCGCGGCAACATTGCCGAACGGCCTGCCTGCTGTCTATCCTAGATACGGTCACAGATGAGACTTCTGCATGCGACTACTGGCGCTGCATCGTCTCCGTGATGGCCGTGCTGAATATAGAGTAATGTTCGGCAGGCGAAAAAGAAACGTGCGGCCCGAGCCGATTTGATTTCATTCCTCACCGCGACGCCTGATGTCATCCTACTTTTTGTGCTCTCATTGCTACAACTGGGTTCGCCCTTATAACGGGCACTGCCCCGAGTGCGCCGCAGGAATCGACATTGAGCAGCCCGATCCTCCGCTGGATCAACTGCAATCGGATATTGGGGATCTGATTACGCCTCTCGGACCAGTCCGGATTCCGCGTCGCAATCTGCCGGGGCAAGGCTTGTTGTATGCGACTTCGCGCGGGCTGTTTTTCTTGCCCCATCGTTTGGAGCATGTGACGCGATTCGAGGAACGTCACGTGGGGCCACCGCTGTTATGGCGGATTGCCGCCCTGCTCTGGTCGCCGTTGTATTTGGTGCTGTTCTTCTTTCGCAGTCGTGAGGTTCGCGAAATTCAAGTCGCCGAACACCGTCCGCAACTGCTGGAGCCGCACGAAGGGGAAATGTTGCCCGAACTGCTGATGGACAATCCCGGGGCCTTCTTCTTGCCCCTGAATTCCATTCGAGGCATTGAACGTCGTCGTGATCGCTGGGTGATTGACCGGATCTACGGCGGCCGGGTCACGGTTCAAGCGGATGCCGATAAAAAACTCTTCGACGACCACATGTGCGAGCATCTCGATTCGCCCGAATGGCGACACATTGTCAGTCGTTGTTGATGTCAGGTCTGCTGGGAGGGTGAGGCTCCTGCCGAACCGCGATGTCTTTTGAGATTCGGGAGACTTAGCGGTTCGGCAGGAGCCTCACCCTCCCAATTGTCTCTACGTCCGGATGAACCCTGAAAACCAGGCCCCCAGGATCCCGCTGACGATCACGGGGAGCCAGGCGGCCAGATCGAGTCGGATGACGCCGCCTTGCGCGAGGTAGGAACAGCATTGCTGCAGCACCAGGGCAAACGTCGTCACCGCCAGGCTGAGGGCGAGATTCACGACCAGGCCTCGGCTTTCCTTGCGAATGATGACCGGCACGATCATCACCACGACCAGCAGATTGAACAACGGCCGAGTCATCCGGGAATGCAAATGGACCGTTTGCGCCCGGAGGGACAAAATCGCGAACGACGGATTCCGAGCATTTTCCAGCAGCTCGCGCGTGGAAAGATTTTCGAAGAACTTGTTACGATTGACTAGCTGATCAAAGCCAACGTCGGTCACGATGAAGACATCGCTGGGGGTGTTTCCCGGTCGGACAATCTCATGGCCGCGATCCGTTAGCAGTAATTGCGAATGGGGCGGACTGACTTCGGTAAGGTACCATCCGGCGAGCGGTTGCTGCGCCGACTTGGTTTGATAGATGGCGGTGCCCGCATGGAGCGTGGTCAGCTTACTGACGAGTTCCGGGGCGTGTAGCAGAAAATCGGTATTCGTTAGCTTGCGCGCTTTAGGAAATAACTTTCCGCTGAAAATCTGGACGTGAGTGGAAAAATCTAACACGGGTCGGAGCTTTTCTACGGACTCGATCCCCTGCCCTGGCCGGGCCTGAAGTTGTTCTGCAAGGCGGGGGATGAGTAACTCCTGGTTAGCGACCAGCAGCATACTCACAAACACATTGCCGAACATCAGGGGCACCGCCAGCCGGTAGCTGGGGATTCCTGCCGAGAGAATCGGATTAAGTTCGCCGTGTCGTAGTAACATCGCCAGAGCCATCAGGGCTGCCATGACGGAAATCAGGCTGCCGACGGTTTCGAAGAAGGCACAGGCTCGAACCCCGTAATATTGTGCCATGTCGACGAGAACTTCCCCGACCGCAGGGGAGCTACGGGTGAACTCGTCGAGGTTCGTAAAGACGTCCAGAACCACATACAGACCGAACAAGGCCAGAAAGGTGACCGCGAAGGCCTGCCAGTAACGCTGGAGCAGATAGCGATCAAGTAAGGTGGTCATGGGGCAATGTCTACGGTCTGAAATCTACCTAAGCAACGCGACGTACAAGCACTGCGACGTTCGCCGAGCGAGCGGAATCATGCGGCACGGATTTGTGAACCACGAGTGGGTGAGCGCTGAATCTCCGACCAGGCGGCCAACACCCCCTGCCAGACGCGATCTGGGGATAACTCCTCAAAGCAGGCCTGATGGGCTGGCCCCTGTTGCGGACAGCGTTTGCAGTAACTGGCCGCACAAGGCAATTGGGTCGCCACAAGTTGATGGAAGGGTGACGGCGGCGGGCCCGAGCGAACCGGACTCGTACAGGTGAAGATCCCCACGACTGGGGTGCCCAGTCCGGCTGCCAAATGCAGTGGACCGGAATCATTCGAAAGTACCAGGTCAGCTTGCTGTAACAGCGCGGCGAGTTGTTTGAGTGTCGTTTGTCCGGCCAGACTGCGGAGCTCACTGTGTGGCGCAACGTGCTGCACCATCTCCACCAGTTCTTGAGCACCAGCGCTTTCGTTGCGGCTGCCAATGACAACGACCGAGCAATTCATTTTTCGAATGGCTCGGCGAGTGACCTCGGCGAAATGGCGTATGGGCCATTGTTTGGTTTGCCAGCGGGTTCCCGGTTGAATCACCAGCAACGGTCCAGGAAGACTGGCACGCAAGCTCTCGGCCCAGGCCCGGTCGCCTTCGGGAATGGCAATCTCTGTCTGGGATTGCAGGTCACCGAGCCCTAACTCTTCTGCGACCCGCCAGGCGCGTCGATGAGCTGGAACCTGAATTCCGGTGTCGGGAAGCAAGTGATGACAAGCCAGGTGCGAGCCTTCGCGGGCCGTTTGCAGACCAATGCGGACCGGCGCACGCGTGGCGAAGCTCATGACGCCTGTGCGAAGCAGTCCTTGAAGATCCAGCACCAGATCAAACTGCGAGTTCCGCAGTTGCCGCAACAGTCGCCACCAGTCAGAGACACCGCCACGGCGATCGAATGGAATCAGTTCGTTTAAGCAGGAGTGTCCCGTCAGCAAATCGGACAACTCCCGGTTGATGACCCAGGAGATGTGACTCTCGGGAAAGCGCTGGCGGAGCACCGGCAGCAGGGGCAGCGATTGCACGACATCGCCAAGCGCACTGGGCTTAATCACACAGATCTTGTGGATCGTGCGGTTGGCAAGTCGAGTACTCAGGCTGCCGGCATCCATGCCTCACACCATTCTGCTGACAGATCAAAGAGAATTTCGCATCATTGTCGTCGAACTCCGGATGTTATCGCGATCTTCGGTTTGGCCTCAAGATCATTCCCGGAGAGATAGGGCAATTGGGGTATTAACGGGTTTCAGCGGTTCCCAATTCCGTGATTTTGGAACGTGAGTTTTCAAGGAATTTGGAATTCCTCGTGTTTCGAATCGCTGGGAGGGTGAGGCTCCTGCCGAACCGCTTGGTTTACAGGGACTCGCAAGACTGAGCGGTTCGGCAGGAGCCTCACCCTCCCAGATTCCTTCATGGCTTTGGCAGATGGGTACTACGAATTTCAATGTAGAGCTCACGCGTTCTGAAAATGGAGATACTTGCAACTCAAGAACAAGTCGCCATACTGCACGCAGGGGCCGGGTTCACTGGCCGAATCGTGCGCCGGCTGGCCAGAAATGGCCCGACTGCGTGCGGTTGATTCCACCACCGAGTTCAAACTTTTCTCCCCGATCAGGAGCGACATGATGGCAGATATTCGCACAGCAGCCGTAACGTTAAAGGGTGGCCCCGTGGACTTGGCGGGCCCCGCCTTGAAGGTTGGCGATGCCGCCCCTGACTTCAAACTGCAGGATGTGTCGTTGGGTGACGTGACACTGGCAAACTCGGCCGGCAAGACGCGAGTCATCGTCACGATTCCCTCGCTCGACACTTCGGTGTGTCATCTGGAGACGAAGAATTTCAACGAGTCGATCAAGACTCTTCCCAACGCGGTCTGCCTGGTTGTCAGCATGGATCTGCCGTTCGGCCAGAAGCGCTGGTGTGGGGCTGAAGGCGTTGAGAACGTCATCACTCTGAGCGGCCATCGTTGCAAGAAGTTTGGCGAAGACTACGGCGTGCTGATCACCGGCGGTCCGCTGGATCGCTGCCTGGCTCGCGCTGTGTTCGTGATCGATCCCGCTGGCAAGATCACCTACGCCGAATACGTCGCGGAAATCGCGACACACCCGAACTACGACGCGGTCCTGGCTGCTGCCAAGGCCTAATCGAGATAGCGAAATCGTAAAAAAGCCCCCGAAATCATTCGGGGGCTCATTGCGATGTTGCTTCAATCGCAGATCTTTTTCGGTTGCGGTGAGAGCAAGGTATTGCGATTATCGGGAGGGTGAGGCTCCTGCCGA
>JAZKFE010000049.1:0-10871 GCA_040386595.1 Planctomycetota bacterium
AAGTCTGCCGGGATCCGAAAGACCAAGCGGTTCGGCAGGAGCCTCACCCTCCCAATGATTCGAATCACGGCGAATTCAAAGATCCTGGACGGCTTCGGACTTTGCCCACTTTGAAAAATTGCCTTCCGGTCGCAAAATGCCGAGCCTCTCCATCCCTGCCTCATCCGCCTGAATCGGCCTCCCGGGAATTGGGACGTTTGAGTAAACTTCCGCCGGTTATATAGAGAGACCCATGGATGGGAGATCGGACGATGCTTCGTCAGGGATGGCTGGTCGTGTGCGTGGTGCTCGGTCTGACGGGATCCGTCGGATACGCGGCAGACGAACTTACTGACCGCAATCGAGTGATTCCGACGCCGTTGCAAGATGATGCGGCGTTGCATGATATTCAGTTTGTGAAAACCCAATGCGGTTGGGCCGTGGGCGATCACGGCGTCATCTGGAAGACCGCCGATGGCGGGATGACCTGGGACTTGCAGCGGTCAGGGGTGAAGTGTGCCTTGCGGTCCGCGTGCTTCTTGACCGATCGCGTCGGCTGGGTCGCGGGGGGGGAGAGTCTGCCGTATGCCCATCAAGGGGTCGGTGTGCTCCTGGCAACAACTGACGGCGGCACGACGTGGCAGCCGGTTGGCGGCACCGATCTGCCGGAATTGCAGCGGATTAAGTTCTTTACGCTGACCCATGGTGTGGCCGTGGGCGAGCCGAATTCGCGGTGTTCGTCTGGGGTGATGTATACCAGCGACGGCGGCAAGACCTGGCAGCCGGCCGTGGGCGAATCGTTGGGGAGTTGGCGGGCGGCCGATTTCCTGAGTCATGAACAAGGAGCGGTTGCTGGCTTGCGGGGTCAGCATGCGTTGTACAGCAAGGGCCGCTTGGGCAAAACCAAATTGGGCAGCCTGGGGCTTCGCGGCCTGTATGGTCTGAAATTGTTGCCGGGTGGTGAAGGTTGGCTGGTGGGCGATGGGGGATTGATCCTGCATCTCGATCCCAACAGCATCGTCTGGCAGGCTCCGGCTGCGACACCCCCGCGAGAAGTTCGCGAGTTGTTCGACTTTCGTGCGGTTGCGGTTCGCGGTTCCAAAGTCTGGATCGCAGGAGATCCCGGCACGGTGATCTGGCATTCTCCAGACGCGGGGGCGACCTGGGAACGACAGCCCACACGGCAAACGTTGCCGATCGCGGCGATCTGTTTTCCGTCGGATGATTCCGGCTGGGCAGTCGGTGCTTTGGGGACGATTTTGCAGTCCACTGATGGTGGTCTGAGTTGGCTGGCGGTCCGTGGAGCCAATCGGCGGATGGCCTACCTGACGGCTCATAGTCAGGTGGACCATGTGTCGGTGCCCATGGTGACGGCGGTCTCGGGTGAAGCCGGGTTCCGCGGGTTGGTCAGCGTGTTACCGCGGCATGACATTGGCTCGGAACGCGAGGCCGCGCGAGAACTGGATTTGAAGCTCTCAGAAGCCGTGATGCTGGCGGGAGGCTCGGCGGCCACCGTGGGTTGGCGACTGCCGCTCGATATTCCAGGACTGGAAAACAATCCTCAACAATTGTTGGCGGAATGGACCAAGCGTTCGGAAGGTGCGTTGCAGGAACGGCTGGTTGGGCAATTCGTACGTCAGTTGCGGACGTGGAAGCCGAGTGTCGTGATTCTGGATGAAAGCAATTCGCGCGACGTGGTGGGGCAATTGATTCGCGAAACTATGCTGCAGGCCATCCCGCAGGCTGCTGATGCGACCAGCCAGACGGATCAGCAAGAGCTGGCAGACTTGCCGGCCTGGCAGGTCGAGCGCGTCTTCGTACGGCTGCCGGCGGGGAGTCAGGGGCAAGTGAATATTGGGGCGTTTGACATCCTGCCGCGTCAGGGCTGTGCCCTACAAATGGCGGCCGCACCAGCCTTGGCCCGGCTACAGCGGGAAGCGATTGCGGTGACCTCGCGCGAGGCTTTTAAAGTGATCTCCTTATCTGGTGAGAACGCTGACTACGCGGGACGCGACTTTTTTGCCAAGCTGGGGATCAATCCTGGTACTGCGGCCCGGCGCACCCTGCCTCCGGTAAATGATGAAGACCTCGACAAGAAGATGAAGCTGGCGCGGCAACAAGGCAACTTCCACGAGTACGTGAAACGCTTCATTTCCGATGGCCGGCATGCGCAGCAATTGCTGGCTCAGCTGGGGGGCGTGACGGCGGGAATGCCCGATGATCAAGCGGCACTGGTCCTGGCCCAACTGGCCGATGCTTATCGTCGCCAAGGATACTGGGACCTGGCAGAAGCCACCCTGGTGGAGATGGTGGATCGTTATCCGCATGAACCCGCGGCCCAAGATGCGATGCGGTGGCTGGTGCAGTTGTGGGTGGGGACGGAGCTAACTTATCGCCGCCTGCAATCGACCAACGTGGAACGCAAAGTCCTGAGCGTGGAGACCGCGGAGCTGGCAGAACGTCTGCGGAATGCCGGCCAGCGACTGGGCACGGGTGAAGGGACGTTGTCGGATGAAATCCAGCAGCTGGGAGGTCAAGGTGGTGGGTTACAGGTCGAACAAGCTCCGTTCAAGGTTGATATCGGACCCGGTAAAGATCTGCGACAGGAACGAGCGAATCTGTGGCAGGACAAAGCCCGGCGGATGGCCAGCCTGTTGCAGCGGACGTCACCCGCATGGTACCAGAGTCCCGAAATTCAGTTTCCGTTGGGAGCTCTGTATCGTCAGCGACAACTCGCGACGAACGCCGACGAGTGCTACCACTTCATCTTGCGCGGGGGGGACCAGACTCCCTGGCAGAAGACGGCCATGACGGAACTGTGGTTCAGTCAGATGGCGGGGGTGCCTCCCAAATCGCTGTATTCCGTACGCACTGTTCCCAAGCCGCCCGTGCTCGATGGATTGCTCAGTGACGAATGCTGGCAACAGTCGGAAGAGATGGCCTTGGTGACCGATCAAACCGGCGGGCCGTTGAAAGAAAAATCGTTCGTGCTGATGTGCCATGATCGCGAATTTTTGTACTTTGCCGGGGTCTGCTCGCGAGTCCCCAATGTGCCGGTCAATCTGCCCGATCATAAAGGCCGCACGTACGACGCCGATCTGGAAGACAATGATCGCATCACCTTGATGTTGGATGTTGATCGCGACTATGTGACTTACTACCGGTTCACGATCGATCAACGAGGCTGGACCAATGAGGATCTGTGGGGCGATGTCTCGTGGAATCCCAAGTGGTATGTGGCTGCTGACGGCGACGAAGCCACGTGGCGGTTTGAAGTCGCCATCCCCTGGAAAGAATTGGTTCCTACCGCACCGGGCCCCGGTACCATGTGGGCCGCCAGCGTGGTCCGCACGGCCCCTGCGCAAGGTGTGCAAAGCTGGACCACGCCGGTGACCTCACGCCCCCGATTGGAAACGGGCGGGTTGTTGAAGATCGAATAATTTGTCTGCATTGTGGGCATGTCGGGAGGGCTGAGTCCCCCCCGTTTTGACGAATCAAGTTCAGCGTTTCAATCGCGTTATCGATACGAGGTATAAGATGGCCAGCCAGGCACTGACTCTGCAGG
The DNA here is from genome assembly GCA_040386595.1 of Planctomycetota bacterium. GTDB lineage: Bacteria > Planctomycetota > Planctomycetia > Planctomycetales > Planctomycetaceae > JAKFVC01. Next base: position 3,545 of record JAZKFE010000049.1, read on the forward strand.
ATGCAGACCTTTCTTCGACCACTCCGGTGTCTGCCGCGTCACGTCGCGGGCTGGCGTCATGGGGCCGCTCCATCGGGACCGACATCTACGCGATTGTGTCGCGTTTGCCCCTGTGGTGTGCGGTGTTTCCCGTTGCGGGACTGGCGCTGATTGGCCTGTTGGGCTCGGGGCAACTGCTGCCGTGGTTCGTCGGTAAATATGCTTGGACGGGGAAGGATTTTCAAGAAATCCTAGGCCCCTCGATCCTGGCCGCAGCGGTGGTCTTGGCCGTGTATTTCTGGTGGGTCGAGCGTCATGTGTGCCGGGCGTGGGTGATCTGTCTACCCATCGTACTGCTGTGTCGCGAGCTGCATTTTCCGGGGACCGGAGCTGGCGTCTATGTGGGCTTGGTGGTTCTGGCCATCTCGGCCGTGCGACATCGCGAACGTCTGATGCCCGTGTGGAACTGTTCGTCGCTGTGCGGCTGGTGGTTCGGTGCCGTGAGTTGGTATGTCCTGGCCGTCAGCGTCGATTCGGGGGCCTGGAAATTTCTTCCGCACAGTCTGTTATGGGGTGTCAATCTGGAAGAAACCATGGAGTCGGTCGGCCATATGTTTGTCTTGCTGGGTGTGCTGAGCAGCGTGCTGATGGCCATGGGAAGTCGCCGTAGCCTCAAAAACAGATAGCCCCGCAAAAACAACAAAAACAAATAGCCCAGATCCAAGAACCTAGGCTATCTCATTCGGGGCGGTCTGCGCCACGTTATACGTTCGCAGGCAGTGTCGATGGAGCCTGCCGGTGTTTGGCTAGATGAGACGCAACGCGGATGCATCCCGACAGTCGCCAATGGCTTCGGCACCGTGCCTACCATTCGCCGAGAACTTCGCCATCCGCCCGTGAACCGACTCGTTGAAAGGTTGCCGTATTCACGTTTGACGAGGCGAATCGGACCGAACCGTCGGCCATGGCGAGGTGCGCTCCTCCTGTGTGATTGCTGCGAATCGTGACCACCCCGTTGCTGTAAGCGCAGGAGTTACAGGGCGAGAGGCGAGCATTAATACAGGACCAGCCCACGACATCGGCGATGGGAGAATTCGGCGGTCGCAAGGTGACAACCAGACTTCCCAGATGGACGTTATTCCAAGCCAGTCCCCGCATGTCGCGATTGGTGCCACTGCAACCTGTAACCACCGCAGAGCTGTCAGCAACGAGTGCGATTTCGCCGGCTAGCAGGGTGTTCGATGTGCCATCGGTGATGTCGCGCAAACGGATGCTGGAATTGGTGTAGAACAAGCCCGTGGGAATGCCACCCGTCGAGTCTGTGGCCGTGTATTGATTCCCCCAAGCCTGAGCACCACCGTTCAACAAATAGCTGACCGAGATTCCGTCTACCGTCGCCTTGGAGCCGACCGGATCGGAAGGACAGAGAAACATGGGGATGTTAGTGTGACGACCGGAGAACGCTAACCCATTCACCCCAGTCGCGTATTCTTTCTGCCACAAGTTGTACAGATTGGCCTGGTCCAGATACGGCAAGACTAACGAGAACCAACCGATTCGCTCGGATGCGGCCAAGGTTCCCCAGTCATTGATGCGATTGAACAACCCAGGTGGCAAGGCCGTGTGGGTGTCGTGATAGTTATGCAACGCCAAACCAAGTTGCTTCAGTTGATTGCGACACTGCGTCCGCCGGGCGGCTTCTCGAGCCTGCTGCACTGCGGGCAGCAAGAGGGCGATCAAGACCGCGATAATCGCAATGACAACCAGCAGTTCAATCAACGTGAAGCCCGGCCGTTTCATCCGCTGAAATTGAGTCATCGGTGAACTCCTGAGAAGAATTTTTACAGCACGAGAAGGTGACCACAAGGCAGTTCTGAATGGCTTGTGATCGACAATTGGCCCGAGAAAAATGGGCAAAGTTCGATTATCCAGCAACTGGACGTATTGTCAAGAATTCTATTCTTCTCGATGCGTTGTGGCTCGTTTTACTCGCTGTACCCGAATGGACGCCGGAAATGACAAACAGCCGGGAAATCCCGGCTGTTTGTATCTGCATTAAATTGTGACCGCGAAAGGAGTGCCCGTGAACTTAGGCATCGCCGATCGTCTTGAGTCCCTTGTGGTAGGGATCGACGATTCTGTCGTCGCTGAAGCCGATCACCCAGTTCTTGCCGAAGACGCTGAAGATGCGATCGGCAGCGGTATCGTCGTTGACGGTAGGCGTGGCACTCTCGGCATCCAGCTTGATCGAGTTATTCGTTCCGATGCCGGTCGTTCCCAGCAGGGTAATGCGGTCGGCGATCTTCATGTTCTGATTCCAGGCATCGCGAATCAGACCCAGCGACACTTCATCAGTATCGTAGTCTGTGCTACTACCGATCATCAGATCGCCACGGCTACCACCCGAGATATAGTCGGCACCCTGGCCACCAATGATGATATCGCGTCCGGTGCCGCCGCGGAGTTCATCGGCTACTGCCCCACCCACGATGACGTCACTCCCGCCGCCGCCACGAATGATGTTGTTGCCGGCTTCACCGAACAACATGTCGTTGCCGCGACGTCCGACGATGATATCGTTCCCTGCACCACCATGAATGACGTCGGCGCCCTTGCCACCCTTCAGCACGTCATCGCCATCACCGCCATTGATCTTGGCCGGTGCGGCCACATCGGACCAAATCAGGACGCGATCGTCGCCGCCCTGACCTTCGATGTTGATCCCATTCGTGACGATAAACAACCCCATGTCCTCATAGTTCATGAACAGACGGAGATTGCCGGTACCTGCATCGCGAATGATCTTGATCACATCATCGGAGTCGTCACCGACGATATTCAAGGTTCCGTTAACGAGGTCAATACCTTGGATATTGACTTGTTTGGTGATGACGTCGCTCTCACCACCATCCTGGTCGATGGCCTTGATTTTGACCTGTTGCGGCCCGGCTTTGGTGAAGGTGTGCTTGACCGTTTGCGTCGAGGTTCCCGTCACCGTCTGATCGTAGACTCCGTCGCCGTCCCAGTCGATCTTCCAGGTAAAGCCGGCCGTCTGGTCAGCCGTCGATTGGTCGGTGGCTCCGAGCGTAAACGTCAGCTCTTCACCCTTGGCTCCGGTCGCTGGGCCAGTGACCGATGCCACCGGGGGGGCGTTCGTGAACGTAAAGGTGACGGCGTCGGACGTCACGATGTGACCATGTCCGTCGTCCACACGAACCTTAACGTTAAAGGTTGCAGTACCGTTGTTGATGCCCAACGCATTCAGTTGTGCTTTCGTCAGCGTCGGATTGACACCGGTGGCGTCGCCGAAGACGCCGTCGCCGTTGATATCCCAACTGTACGTCAGCGTGTCACCATCTGCGTCGGTCGAAGTGGCTCCATTTAATGTGAGACTGCCCCCTTCGGCCACTGAGTAGGGACCACCGGCATTGGCCACGGGCGGCACGTTCGACGCTGTCGCGGTGACCGTCAGCTTAATCTTCTGCGTATCGTAGTTGTTTTTGGCATCCAGTCCGCTGGAGTTGGCGTGATTCGTGTTGTCACGCACGCCAATCAACATTTCGATTTCCCCAATGAAGCCGGCTTCAGGAGTGAACGTGATGATTGTCGTTGCGGGCGTAGTGCCGTTGGCCTGTGTGGTCTGGATGGTCACGGTGCCGTGCAGCGGATTCGCCGCCGAACTGAGTGCCGAAGAATTGCTGTTGGCGCTGGTGGGATCCTTGACGACGAACGTCAGGTTGTCGTTTTCCAAATCAATGCCGGTGACGGTGAAGGAAACCGGAGTATTGACGGCTGTCGTTTGATTGGTGACGGGCCCCAGGTACGGCCGGTCGTTCAGCGTATCCGAGACACCGGTTGCAATGAAATTCTTGGTCATCGGAGTGCCAGATCCCGTGGCGGTCACGGTGATCGTTGACGTTCCGGTAAAGCCAGCGGCGGCGCTGACCTTCAAGACTCCATTGGTAGTATCGGTGAAGACTTGCACGTTGGACATCACGACGTTGGTGACGGGTGACGAGACTTCACCTGATCCGTTGTTCTGAACGGGGGTCGTCATGATCTTCTGGTAGGTATCAAACCCGCTGGTCAAGATACCGAAGATCGTGTGATTGAAGTTCAAGCTGCGGGGCATCGAATCGAGCGTCAGGTCGGTATCGGTGATGAAGAACTGGGAATCGCCCGTGTCATCTCCCGAGTTGGCCGGTGAACGTCAGGTTCTTGTTGAACTCGTCGTTGATCTTCGTTCCCGATCCACCCGTACCGTTGCCTGAAGGGTCTCCGCCCTGGGCCACGAATCCATTGAGGATCCGGTGGAAGTCGAGTCCGTTGTAGAACCCTTGCTGAACCAGAGTGATAATTCTGGCGGTGGTCTCAGGGGACAGATCTTCGAACAGGCGGAACGTCAATTCGCCGCTAAAGTCCACCCCGTTGGCGTCTTTGCCACTGACCGTCATCTTGATGCTGCGGCCACCCGTCAGAATCGTCGCGTTCACGTTGGCGTTGGCGCTGCTGGCCGAATAGGTAATCGGATTCCCGTTGCTGTCCGTCCCGGGCAGCGCGACGTACATGTCTTGCCCGCCAATGAAGTTGGCGTTGTTCAAATTGGGCAGCGACGCATCGAGCACGACGCGTTCTTCCAATGATTCACACTGGGCCGACAGTTCATGAGCCGCGGGGGTTTCACGAGAAATGCGCTTGCGAGGGTTCCCGCCAAACGCTCCACGGATCCAGTTCGTGAGGGGATTATTCATGAGTCGTGGTAATTCCTAATCTGTGGCGCTTACGAAGTCCCGCAATCGACGAGTGGGTCGACGACTGCTCAGAACCGTCACCTGTTGGAAAGATCGGCATAACAGTCAAAGTCGCTGTAGCCAACTTATCCTGACAGATTTGTTTTAGGAGGAAGCTAACGAGGCAGGGGGCGAACCGAGAAGTGTTTTTCGAAGGGGTGCGAGTCTTATCAGAAAGGGAAAAACGGCGAAAGAGGAAATTTTCTCTGTTATTCTCGTTCTGTGTCTGCATCGCAACTCTATATTTTAAAACCACTTACGGTGTTGTTGCTCGTTTGGTTGCTTCCGACGGCCAAGCAGGCGCCAGTTCAGTATCTCGCTTTTGTCTGTTTCGGACGCAACAACCGCGATTTTAGTTCCCAGTCGGTAGCAGCGTATTTGCAGAATTGGCAGATCGTATGAATGAGAGGGTTTGCGGTGTTCTGGTGTGGCAGAGGATTTTTGGATGGATAGGTAGTCTGAAATTGCGAATGTGGGGGAGCGCAGAGAACGACAGCCTCACCCTCATGCTCACTCCGCCCCTCACGAGTCACGTCCTCCGCCATCAAAGGACAGGCATCTCTGTGAAGCGAGAAATTCGTAAGTCTTTCGCCACTGAGCACTTCTTCACCCGGAAAGTCGTTAGCGCCCCGAATTAAAGGACAGGCATCTCTTTTTTGGGGGGCTTACCCTCTTCTCTCTGGGGTGTCACATCGTTTTCTACTTCGAGTGAAGCCGCAGAGAAGACAGATCAATTTAGATGCCTGTCCTTTAATGGTTAGCGGCGGTTGAGATTTGCGTGCTGTTTAGGGGACAGGCACTTTGTCGAAGGGGGCGTGGTCGCCTTTCGCTTGAGTGTCTGATGTTGGATCTTCGGTCGTGATGCCGAACGGCATCATTCTTCGGCCGCCGAAATGAGTGAGTTGATTCGGCTTGATGACGTGGCCAAAATAACGACCAGAGCTAGTCCCAGGGAATGCGGGCAGTCAGCGTCTGGATGACGCGTCTTCTTTTAACTCGACGTTCACGTGACGCCTTTTCATATACGGTCTCTGGTTTCGCTGCATCAAATTTTCAACAAGCCCTGATCAGACTTTTCTGTCATCTGGAGTATGGGGAATCCGTTCCCGAACTCGTGCGATCAACTGCCTGTCAGGTCAGGAGATCTTACTGACAACTGTTCCAGGAAGTGCGATCACGCCACCGCTGATTGACGATGGTTCTGGCCGTGTGCTGCACCGTGACTGTCTTTTCAGATCCGGGGTTGATGAAGACTTTTTGAAGAAGCGATTGGTCGGCCACAATTCCCACGTTTGCCCTCGCGGTCGTTACCGCTGGGGCACTTTTTCCGTATCCGCAGTCGTCTCGAAATCCCCTGCATTGGCGGGGAAGAGATTTTCATACAGGAGCAAGCAACATGGTCATGAAACGAAATCGTTTGGCACTCACTCTGTTGGCGGCATCGGCGCTGCTGTGCAGCTTGTCGGCCGGACACGGTGTGCGAGGCCTGTTGGCCCAGAATGCGCCTAAGCCCCCTGCCGTGGAAAAAGTGGCCCCGAAAGCGGTCGGCGACAAGCCTACCGAAGATCCTCGCGCGGCCGACCGGATCGCTATTCGCAAGACAATGCAAAGCTTCGCCGAAGCATTTCAAAAGAGCGATGCCGCTGCGGCCGCGGCGTTCCTGACTGCCGGGGGCGAGTTGATCACGACTGAAGGCCTGGCAGTGCGTGGCCGTGAGGCCGTCCAGGAGGCTTTTGCGAATCACTTTGCGAAGAACGCACGTCCCAAGATCAGCTTGGAAGTCGGGTCGCTCCAATTTCCGTCGCGTGACACGGCGATTGAAGAAGGTCTGATGACCATCGCCGCGTCCGAAGAATCGACCACCAATCACTACAACATTTTGTATGTCCGCGAAGACGGCAAATGGTACCTGGCAACCATTCGTGAATGGGCGATCGACAAGTCTCCTCTACATGAACTCGAATGGCTGATCGGTAACTGGTCGGCGAAGGGGAAAGACGCGGAAGCGCAGACCTCTTATGAATGGTTTGGAAACAAGTCGTTTATTAAGGCGCAGTTCTCCATCCGTGAGAAGGAATCGACCGTCACGGGAATGCAATTGATTGGCGTCGATCCCGAAACGAATGCGTTACGGACTTGGACGTTCGAAGCCGACGGCGGGTTTGGCGAAGGCCGTGTCACTCGCGATGGCAACAAGTGGGTCTTCGAGACCGAGACGGCTCTGACCGACCGCCGTATCATGACTTCCAGCAATATTCTGATTCATGTCGACAAGAACACTTTCTCATGGCAGCCCATCGATTTGACCATCGATGGCGAGCAAATCGCCAATCTGCCGCCGGTGAAAGTGGTCCGAGTTGAGGCCAAGAAGTAATCATCGCGCAGTCGTTGATCAATGGAACTCCTGGGACATCGTGGCTGTCGATTTCAATACACACGTTTCGAGAATCAAACTCATGCAACGAATCACAATAATGATCAGTGCCGTGAGTCTTCTGCTGTTCGCGAGCACTCTTGAAGTGTTCGCTCAACGAGGACGCGGCGGTTTTGGTGGGGGT
>JAZKFE010000050.1:0-5755 GCA_040386595.1 Planctomycetota bacterium
GATGAGCCGCAAACATCTCATTTTGTTTGGCGATCCAGGCTCGAACAGCATCCTTTCGAAAATCCACGGACGGCTGCCGATCAAGTGGGGCGAAACCAAATTGACCGTCAACGACCAGGACTACGACACATCAACGCACGGCATCGCCTTGATCTATCCCAATCCGCTGCAGCCCAAACGTTACGTCGTCATTAACTCGGGCCATACGTTCCACGAGCCGCAGTTCAAGGCGTCCAATGCTCAGCTCTATCCACGACTGGGAGACATCGCCGTTCTCAAGTTCACAGCCAACGACAAGGGCTATGACGAGACTGTGGAATGGGCCGACATCTTCAATTCCAGCTGGCGTCTCCCGGCGAAAAAGAAGTAAGCCGGCAGCACCGTAAATACGCTCCGTGCATATGGGTAGAGCGTTTCAACTGAATGTTTTCGTCCAGAAAGCAAGGAATCGTTTCCAGGTCTTCAGTTAGCCGCCTTCGAAAATCTCTGTTCCCCGAAGGGGATACACAACATAGCCCAGGGTCGCCGAGTACTCGCGGCGCACCCTGGGTATACGATCAAAATTGAGCAAAAACCCTGAATGGGTTTCACTTATTGAAAACAACTATGCCAGTGCAACCCTTACAGGGTTGGGAATTCGCGAGGGGGGGTTAACCCAGGGTGCGCTCGGCGTACCGAGCGACCCAGGGCTATGTTGTCCTTCCCTTTCAGGGAAGTTTTCTGCAAACCCGAATTCACGAGCCAACCGAATTTCTCACGATCAGCATCTCTGAATGCTGACGAAGACTTTAAGTTAAGGGGTTCTAGTCCAGATTCAAGAATCTGGGCTACCCAGCGAAGCCACTTTGTCCTCAAACATAGGACACTGCGGCCACATCTCGATTCATTCGAATGTGACGCGACTCAGGCTTTGGCCTTCACGATGCCATGGAGAAACATGTCGACGATTTGCTCGGGGAAATCTTCTCCCCCCGAAGGTGGCGGCGCGAACAGCAATTCGCGCATCATCCCACACATCACCACGGCCGCAATGTCAGGATCTTTCACAGCAGCTCGGCCAGTGGCGTTCAGTTCTCGGATGATGCTGGCGGAAAAATTCAGAAAACGCGTACGGCTGCCCCGTAAGGCCTCCATCTGGCACACCGAGCCTACATTGTCCAACCGCTGAATGGCGGCGAAAATGTGGGGATAGCTGCGAAAATAGTCGAACGCTTCCTGGACCACGACCAACAGTTTTTCCTCAGGCTGTTCGACCCCTTGGGCTCGGGCTTGTACCTGTGCAAACAGTTGATCCATCCGCTCCAGAATCAACGCTAGAAACAGATCATCTTTGTCCTTGTAGTACAGATACAAGGTTCCCTTAGCCACCCCGGCACGCGTCGCAATATCCTCCATCCGTACGTCGTTATAGCCGAACTCGCCGAACAGGTCGGAGGCCGTCTCGATGATACGTTGCACGCGCGCAGGATCGCGGACTCTCATGGGACATCGCAGGGGATTGGAGGAATTGAACGATACGTTCAGCAGTAGAAAACTCCATCATAGGACAAGGAGGCTATTGAAACAACACGCACTTTTCGAGGCAGATCGACCGCAAACCGAGCGTTGGTCATCCCCCACAAATGTTATTACGGCCACAGATAAACATAATAACAGACACGCTAACACCAGCGAGGTGACACGAAAACGCCTGAAAAATTGGACAAAAATGCCCCAATATGCAAAAGCGATGCGAGCGCGCAACAGCAGCCCGCAGCACAATGACGCCGTGCGTTCGCCGTTGAATGAGGAAAAAAATCCGGATTAAAAATCCGTCAGACGTTAAGCCAGAGTTTCGGCGATGGCATAAATCGCGGCAGTATCGAGAACTTGATCATTCGACTCGAACAGCTTGGCAATGGCGGCTTTATGAACTTTCATTTTCGTTCCGCCGACCCCCAAGGCTCCGTAGCAGAAAATTCCCTGCCGTTCGACACCTTTGTCCAAAGCCTGCACACCGCCCAATCCCAGGGGAGGCACAGCATTGAGGTCGATCAAGACGCACAGCTCGGACAAGGATCGCCATGTCGACTCCGCCAGTAACTCCACTCCGGCAGCTCCGGCAGCCACGATCAGGCTCACCCCGGTGGAGGCTGCCAGCAGCTCGGCTTCGGTCCCAGTGGCGACGGGTGTAACCTGTGCGTCCGGGACGACAGAGCGAATTGCGGCTACGGTTTGCTCGGCGCGGTCCAAGGTACGTGATGCGACTCGTACGATTGATCCTTGAGATGCCAGGATCTGAGCCACGCGGTGGCCGACCGGCCCGGTACCGCCTAGCACCAAGGCTGACAGTCCGGACAATGACAGATGCTTCTTCGCCGCCAGCACAGCGGCTGCAGCGGTGGTATTGGATCCGTTGGAATCCATCATCACGGAAACACGCATGGGGCCGAAGAAGGTCTTGCCGACCTGTTTCAGCAACGCTTCCCCTGCCGAGACCTGACTACCACCAATAAAGATTGCGGTGTGTTTGAGGTCTTTCATCCCGCGAGTAAATATCGCCCCATGAACCAATGAGGTCACATTCTCGGGTGAAATGTCGCCGTAGCTGAACAGTTCGTCCACGCCGGCATCGACGGCGACGACGCGATCAAAAGTGCTGGGACGAGCGTCGGTGTCGAACTGCATTAAGATCGTTTTCATCGCGGCACATCCCTTGGTTCAGAGACTGGAAATGGATGGAAACACGCAGTGTGCGCATCTCCGGAACGGCCCGCGATCAATGTCAGAATACAGAAACCCGGCTCCAAACAAGAGAAGCCGGGTTTCGTAAAATCTTGATGCTGCCGATTACACACCGGAGAACGGGTGCTTGGCGGTATCCTTCTTGGCCAGAACTTCGCTGACGGCCGGCTCGTTCTTCATAGCGCGAGCGATCGACAACTTGGTGGCTTCGTAGTTGTATTCGAAGATCTTCTTGTCGTCCTTGGCGGCCCAGTGAATGAACACACCGCAAACGATGACGAGGTTCTCGGCTTGATCCTTGGGGATCACGCCCGCTTCGACGCTGTCGGCAACAGCCTTGGCGACGGCGAACTGGGCCGGGCCGAACATCTGAACGGCTTGACGAGCACCCTTGATCGTCACCTTGGTGATCAGGACGGTGGCGGGCTTGACGGCCAGGTTCGGCTCGAGCACGGCCAGCAGGTTGCTGTGACCGGCCGATTGTGTCGACAACGCGTTGGCGAATGCCACGCCGACCGGACCGGTCTTGTCACCGATCAATAGATCGATGTGAGCAATTTCGTTACCTTCGCCAACCAATGCTTCGCCGATGTACATGGACATTGTTCAGAGTCTCTTTCGAATTGAGGACATGCCGAGGGTCAGGCGCGAAGCACTTCCCTCATGACACGCGAGCGCAATTCCTTCGGGCTAATCGCAGCCTGTCGGCGCACATCGCGAACGAGTCTTTTCCTACGTTGACACTATTTACCGCGCCGTTCAGCGAAATGCCAGCAACCTGCTACCCGAAATCCGGATTAAGAGAGGCATCGACAATCGCCATTTCGAGCCCGGTGGGACGCACTCCCGGGCCCGTCGAGCCGGAACGAGACGCGATTCCTCACCCGCCCGACGGTTTGCTCCCCGGGAAGAGTTCGAAACACACCTGCTAAATATCGATATCGTCCGCCAAACTCGATTCATTCATGATCAAGTTGTAGCGTTCGCTCGCGTCTTTCCCCAAGAGTTGGTTGAACGTCTTATCAGCGTCCAACTGGGCATCGATATCCACCCGCAACAGAATTCGTGTTTCCGGATGCAAAGTGGTTTCCGCCAGCTCCTGGGCCATCATCTCACCCAGACCTTTGAACCGGTTGATGACCGGTTTCCGATTGGCGGGCAGGGCGGCCAGGAACTCTTCCTTCTGCACATCCGTCTGGATGTAGTGCTTCTCTTTGCCCACATCAATCCGATACAACGGCGGTTGCGCGAGAAACAGCTTGCCGTTCCGTAACAGGTCGCGCATGTGACGGAAGAAGAAGCCCAACAGCAGCGTGCTGATATGGTTGCCGTCGCTATCGGCATCCATCAACAGAATGATCTTGCTGTAGCGCAGCTTGTGGATATCGAAATCCTTACCGATGCCAGTCCCCAAGGTGGCCACAATGTCCTTGATTTCCTGATTCTCCAGGATCTTCGGGAGCGCCAATGATTCGGTATTGAGGATCTTCCCCTTCAGAAACAAGATGGCCTGGGTGCGGCTGTCGCGACCTGACGCCGCCGTGCCACCGGCTGACTGACCTTCTACCAGGAACAACTCGGACTCATTGGGATTTGTCGTACGACAATCGACCAGCTTGCCAGGCAGCGTCGTCTTCTTGCTGGTCGGGGTCTTGCGGCGAACTTCTTGCGCGGCATCGCGGCTGGCCATACGAGCCCGCGCGGCTAAGACGATGCGTCCCACCACTTGATCTGCGATCGTCGGGTTCGCATTCAGCCAGGTCTCCAGGCCGGGGCGCACCAGACTTTCTACCGTCGAGGTAATCTCGGGGTTGTTGAGTTTCTCCTTGGTTTGCCCCTGGAACATGGGCTCACTCAAGAAGACCGACAGGACGCCAACGATCCCTTCGCGGATATCTTCCGCACTGATCGCGACTCCCTTGATCTTGATGTCGTGAACTTCCATGTAGTTCTTGACGGCCTTAACCAGTCCAGACCGAAACCCGACTTCGTGCGTGCCGCCGGCATGCGTACGAATTCCATTCACATAGCTGCGAATTTCTTCGTCGGTCCCTTCGGTCCACCGCAGAACCACTTCGACTTTCGCGGCTTGCTCATCGCGTTCGGCCGTGAATTTCAATTCATGGATCGGCTTCTTCTGACTGTCCGTGATCAGCTTGTCGAGGTATTCCGAGATCCCCTGAGGATGATGGAATTCCGTCTTCTCGTTCTTCGTCAGATCTTCGAAGACAATCGTCAGGCCCGAATGGATATAAGAAATATCTTCCAGATGCTGACGAATCGTGTCGCTGGACAGCTGCGTCCGGCGGAATATTTCCTCGTCGGGACGGAAGAAAATCGTCGTGCCATGGCCGCGGAAGGGGCGGACTTCTTTCAGCGGCGTGGTCGGCTTGCCACGTTTATAACGCTGCATATATTCGTTGCCGTCACGACGGATCGTGACGACCAACTCGGAAGACAGAGCATTCACGACTGACGAGCCCACACCGTGCAGACCACCGCTGCGGGCGTAGCTCTTATTCGAAAACTTGCCACCCGAGTGCAGCGTCGTGAGGATCAGCTCAACGGTGGGGATCTTCGCTTTCGGATGTTTATCCACGGGGATACCACGGCCATTGTCTTCAACCGTGCACGAAGCCCCGTCCTTATGCAGCGTCACCACAATCCGGTCGCAGTGCTTGGCCAGATACTCGTCAACCGAGTTGTCGACGATTTCCCACAACAGGTGATGCAGACCGCGAACATCGACGCCACCGATATACATCGACGGCCGCTTGCGAACGGGATCCAAACCTTCCAGGACTTCGATATCTTCGCCGGTATAACTATTCGTCGCCGTGGACATATTGTTTAAATCTTCCGAGGAATTCTTAAACGAGGAGAACTAGCACTTCTAATTCGAACTTAATAAGCAGGACAAATCGTCCCCAAACTATTCCAACTCGAGCGGGTTAACTTAATAGTTGCGTCTGAGATGATTGGGTAGCCCAGATTCTCGAATCTGGGTGAGCGAAGCGAACAAGAGGTTGTG
>JAZKFE010000051.1:0-21744 GCA_040386595.1 Planctomycetota bacterium
GCCGCATCAGCCCAGTCACGCAACGGACCATGCAGGTCTGGTCAGCAAGCGGCTGTGTGAACATCGACTTCGCCAAGCCCGAGGTCGTCCATATGGCCCCAGGGATCGGCCTGCACGAAGGCCCCTCGCCAGTCGAAATGGCTCAGCAACCGGGTGCCGACGTCAACGCTCTGAAGCAAAGCGTTTTTGGTCGCTTCATCCAAACGCAAACGTTGCCGATCCAGGCTCATGACAACCTGACGCAGGAACTGTCGCAGTTCGTGCATTGCGTCAAACGCCAGGACCAGCCGTGGGTCGACGGCCAACAGGCGTTGCAGGCGATGATCGTCGCCGGACGAATCCTGGACAGCGTCGCCCGTCATCAATGGGAAGGCCACGCCGCCGGTCCCGTGGGCCCGTTCGGTCGCCGCCGCGAATTCCGCAAGGTCGGCTAGGTGCTGTATCACAGCTATGATTTAGGATTGCGTGCCACTGCTTTGCAAATGTACTCAGTTGTTAAGCAGTGCCCGGACGGCTTGGAATACACTGCTTAACAACCGAGTACGGTTGCAAAACAGTGCCACGGCAATACTTTGGGACGTGGATCCCAAATCTAAGCTGTGACAAAGCACAGGGCACTGTTGGGAATGGTCCGAGACGACGTTCTAGCGTCGGCCGGATCTTTCCGTGCATTACCGTTTTGCCCCCGTCGCCGATAGACTACACACGTGAGCTCTTTGATACGTACTTCACCGGTACGAACAAAGGGCCTGTGTGAGGATCTTTTCTGGACTCGGAAAGGGCTGGTATGCGCCGCTGCGTTGTGTGGACTGCTTTGTTGCTGGTCGTGATTGCGCCGTTCGGTTTCTCGGACGCTCCCCTGCCGGATCCCGTCAAACCTGACTTCAATACACCTCGCCCCATCGCCGCGGTCGAGTCGGTCTTCATTGAAGATCTGACCTGGATGGAAGTCCGCGACGCCATGCGAGCCGGCAAGAAAACGGTCATCATCGCCACCGGGGGCTACGAACAAAACGGTCCGTACCTGGCCGCAGGCAAACACAACATCGTCCTGCGCGGCACCACGGCAGCCATCGCTCACAAACTGGGTGACGCCTTGGTCGCCCCTATCATTGGCTTCGTCCCCGAAGGCACGATTGACCCGCCCGATCTGCACATGCTCTACCCGACGACGATCAGCCTGACGGAAGACACCTATCGCCGCCTGCTGACCGACATCTGCCAGTGCTATCGCGTACATGGATTTGAGAACATTATTCTGCTGGGCGACAGCGGCGGGAATCAGCCCGGTTTGAAAGAGGTTGCCGAGCAATTGAATGCCAACCGGAAGGACCGGAAGGGCCGGCTGTATTACATCCCCGAGTATTACAACTACAAGGATGTCGGCCCGTGGTTGGAATCGCAGGGGATCAAGCAAGGCAACGACGGCCTGCATGACGACTTCGGGATGACGGCCCAGATGCTGGCGATCGATCCCAGTAGCGTACGCATGAAGGAACGTATCGCCGCCAAGAAATTCCACATCAATGGCGTCGACTTGGCTCCCGCCGAGAAGACCATCGCCTGGGGCAAAAAGGTCATCGACTACCGAGCCCAAGTCGCGGTGGATGCATTTCACGCACAGCTCAAAGCCAATTGATTCGCGTCATTCGTAGCGCGTTCGAACCCGTAGCTTGACTCTCTGAGTCGAGTTCTTTTCTCCGGAAATCCACCTGATTCCGAGGTCAGGCTACGAGGCTGACAATACTTCTGGGCCAAACTGGTCTCCTGGAACGAGTCGATTGCCGCGGAGAAAATCTCCCGCAGACATCGGCTTCTTCCCTTCCGGCTGAATGAGCACGATCGAGACCGGCCCGGAACCACTCTGCACGATGAGCTGATTTTTGTCCGCCAGCAACACGGTCCCGGGAGCCTTCGTACTGGAAGGCTCAGCGGCCGGTGCGACTTGGCGAATCACCAATCGTCGTGCCGGTCGGTCAGCCTGATGCAGATAGGTAAACGCATTGGGCCACGGCTGCATGGCGCGCACATGCCAGTCGATCTCGTCGGCCCGCTTGTCCCACGAAACGACTCCAAATTCTTTCTGCATCTTCGGAGCCAGGGTCACCAGACTCGGGTCCTGTGGAATCCGTTCGATAGTGCCTTGCTGCAACCGATCGAGAAACTCTGCCGTCAACGGTGCGGCCAGTAACCCCAGCCGTTCTTCCAGCTCGCCAGCCGTTTCCTGCGGTTGAATCGGGGTCTTCACCACACCGACAACAGGACCGGCATCCAGAGCCAGAACGACCTCGATCAGGCTGACACCCGTTTCGGACTCGCCATTCAAGATCGCATAATTGATGGGGGCAGCTCCGCGATATTTGGGGAGCAACGATGCATGAATATTGAACGAGCCCAGTGGTGGAATGGCCAGGAATTTTCGAGACAGAATCTGTCCATACGCGGCGACGATAAACACATCCGCCCCCAGCCCGGCCAGTTCTTCGAGCGCCTCGGGAGTATTGATTTTCTCCGGCTGAAACACGGGAGTCCCATGTTCGAGAGCCACTTCCTTCATCCGATTGCGATGGACCTCTTTGCCCGTGCGCATCCGGTCGGGCTGCGTATACAGCGCCAGCACCTGGTGCGGAGTCTGATAGAGCCCAGCAAACGACGGAACCGCAAAATCCCCGGTTCCCAACATCACAATCTTCAATCCAGCCACGTCATATCCTTCACACCAAGAGCCGCGATGAGCCCTTGGTTATCGTCCAACGGCAGCAGAAAATCAAATGGTGATTATAGGCACCAAGCAGTATCTTATAACGCAGAAACAAAGGGGAGCTCTCAATGTCCGAGAATCTACAGGGTCAGGTCGCGGTGGTGGTCGGGGCATCCAGCGGCATGGGTCAGGCCGCGGCACTCGCACTGGCAGCCGCGGGAGCCAAGGTCATGGTTGCCGGACGGCGGGCTGAGAGTCTGCAAGAACTGGTCGCCAGGCGGCCGGAGTCTCTGCAAAGTTGCCCCACAGATGTCCGCTCGCGTGAGCAGGTCGAGCAATTGATCGCGACGACTCTGCAGACCTGGCAGCGGATCGACATCCTGGTTTATGCCACGGGAACCAACCTGCCCCAACGCAAGCTGACGCAGCTAACTGTGGGTGGCTGGGACGATTTGCTCGCCACCAATTTGACGGGGGCCTTTCACTGCACGCAAGCCGTTTTGCCCGCGATGCGGCAACAACGCGCCGGCTTAATCATTTATCTCTCCACCGGAGCCGTGCAACGTCCCGATGTCTCCGGCGTCGCCTATCAAGCCAGCAAGCACGGACTGACCGGGTTGGCTCATGGTACCCGGGTCGAAGAACGCGAACACGGCATCCGCACCTCGGTGATTTTTCCTGGGCTCTGTGAGACCGAAATTCTTCAGAAGCGACCTGTGCCTACCCCGCGAGAAGTCCTGGATCAAGCCTTGCAGCCGGAAGATGTCGCCGCGGCCGTGTTGTTTATCGCTCAGCTTCCACCACGGGCCGTCGTTCCAGAACTGCAACTGCTGCCCAGCCGCTTGTAAAGCAGGTCCAGCATCAAGTCATCCAGCCCCAAAGTCGGGGCCACTTGAAAGGGCACCCCCGGGTGTTTTTGGGCCGCAGCGGCACTCAAGGCGGGAATGTCGGTGGTCCAGTGCTTCCCCGGCCCCAGGAAGTAAGGGAGCACAACCACCTCAGTCGCCCCTTGGTTGACACAGCGGTCAAACGCGGTCGCGATCGAGGGCTCAGCCAGCTCCATATGGGCCGGCTCGACGATCTCCAGCTCAGGTGCGAACTTTTGCTGCAAGGCCGCGGCCACCGCTTCCACGAGGCGATTGCTCTCGGCCAGCCGCGAACCGTGATCCACCAGAATGATTCCTCGACGCGTCGTCATCAGCATCTCTTCCATTGGCAGACTACAGGAAACGATTCAGAGTTCTCCCACCCCGATTTTACGGCTTCTTGGCCTGCTCGTTGGCCACAATTCTGTCCGCGATGATGGTATCCAGAAACAGCTGCGAGGCATGGTACATCAGCATCGGAAACACGGCAAAGCTGAGCCCCGCTTGGCGCGACAATGTTTCTGATATCAACAGGCCCACGGGTAGAGTTTTCTGGCTCCCGGCAAACGCCACCGCAATCTGATCCGCACGAGAAACTCGCAAGATGCGACACAAGTAAAACCCGGCATAGAGCGTTGTCAGGTGCACCACGATCACACTGGCCCAGACCAGCACCACGCTCGACAAACTAATGACCAGATTCGTTTGCGAGATGCGATACCCCCCCTTCACCGCCGCCGTCCAGACCATGATCAAAATCTGGACTTGGGCCACGGCACTGATCCCCACTTTATGCCGCAATGCCCACGCACTCAGTACCGCCGGCTGACGCACAATCTGTCCCAGGATGATCGGCAACAACACCCCCACCAGCAGCTCGATGGCCGTTTGCCGCAAGTTTAACAACGGGGCATTGACGACCAGTGTCGAAGCATCCTCAGTACTGCCGAGCGGAAACCAGGTGGTGGCCAGCGTCAGCCAAAATGGAATCGTCAGGATACTGGCAGAGTTCGTTACCAATGTCACCAGCAGGGAAATGGCATCATTCCCATGCGCCTTGCGAGTCCAGACGGAGGCGGCCGCCATCGTACACGGCACGCACGACGCGACCAGCAAACCATAGCGAAAATCAATCAGCCCCTGCGGTGCCATCAAGGCAATGCCCAACAACGGGGCCAGCCCAATATTGAGCACGGCTCCCAGAAACACCGGCAAGGGGGTCCGCAACGCCGCCTGCAGCTGACGCGTCTCCAGGCTGAAGGACATCAAAAACAAGATCGCCGCAGTCGTCAGCAGCGGATTCATTGCGTCGGCAGTCGGCTTCACCCAACCCGGTTGAGCTCCGCCAAGGGTCATGCCCAGAGCAATCAATCCCGTCAACGAGAACAGAAACCAGCGTTTGGCGATGAATTGCAGCATGATCGATTCGTGAGGGTGAAGCCAGCAGGAGCAATGGCACCCGCACATCCAGCCGCACGATGATAGTGTCACCCCAGAGGAGATGAAACTCCTCACAGAACTTCTCGTGCCGCGGTTTAGGTCGGTGCGGAAGTTATGGGAATTCAGTTACAGCGGTTTAACCGGACGTATTTACCACGGCAGATCGGGGTCGGGCGTTCCAATTTCAGAATTGGCCGGTACTCAGGGGGGCGTAGTTGAAACGCGACATTGGCCAATTGTGAAATTTGAAGGCTCGACCCCAGCAGGCTTACGGGTTTGCACGCCAAGTGAGATGTGCAAAAGATGCACCGGCCAGCCCTGCGGAGTTGCCTCGTCGTTCGACGCGAGTATTGCTCGCCATGAGAAACCGACTCCGAAGGAGCCACAATTGGCCACTCCAAGATTGGGGCAGCGCACCCACGATACCTCACACGTCTACTTGGCGGGAGCTGCCGCTGCCGCTTGCGACCAGCGATGCTTTAAAATGGCCAAGCCTTGAGCCTGGGGATGATCGGGAGAAACTTTTTCAAGCTCGGCCACGGCCTTAGCTGGGCTCCCCGCATCGGCCAGCATCTGGGCCAGCAAAATGTGGCTCGCATCCACCCAGCGGCCCTTGGGATAGACCTGAAGGTACTGCTGCAATTTGTCCGTCGCGATGCGTCGATCCACCTGATCGCCCTCGTCCAGCTTACAGACTCCGGTCCAATACAAAGCATCTTCCGCAGCCATCAGGTAGGCATAGACCAGTCGTTCCGTGATCTCCTTCACGTCAGGGCGAACCTTCAATTCCACACGCACATGGGTGTAGCCTTTGACGGCATCTTCCAGTTTTCCCTGGGCATGATCGAGTCGCGAGAACAACAGCAGATTCGTGGGGCGGCGAATCTCAACGATTTGCTCCCCCTTCTTGGCTCGGTCAGCCACCACTGGCATTTTCCAGCCATCGGTGATTTTGGTCAGCGTCTGCTGATGTTGTGCCGAGAGTGATTCTTGCCCGACAAGCTGTGATTCCGGATAACTCCAAATGGCAACCTGCGACGCGGCCCACGGCTGGCCGGGCCAATTCGCGACACGTGTTGCCAACCCCTGCTGCCCATCCTGGTCAACGAGCGGCTCCGAAATCACCATCGCGCGACTGCCAGTGAAAGCCTTTTGCAGTCGGCTGAACCGATAGCACCACAACGCGGTATCACCGACCAGGAACACGCCTGGAGCTTTTAAGAACTCGGCAGTAATCGGATAGGGTTTATCTTCGGCCAGCGTGTATTGCTTCAAAATTTCGGGGTTCGTACGAGCCTGCTCCAAGGTAGCAATGGCGCCCTCTGCGGCCGGCACGGTCAACGGTAAGCCGAGCCGGGGGTCAAACAAATAGACTTGCTTGTCCAGCAGCACGCCCACCAGGAACGGCTGAGCGATGTCCCAATCCTCGACGTCCTTGGGCAGCGGTGCCGACAGAATCACGGCATTGATTTTGAGTTGACGCAGCAGTTCGACGAACAACCAACCCCGATCGACTGCCGTGGTTTTTCCCAGCAAATAGAGTTGATACGGGGTGAGGGGCAATTCGTCAGGGTGATTGGGGATCAGGTCGGTATTTCGGACCAGATAAGCGAAGAGGTTGCCCACGCGTTCCAGGTCGGTTTTGCCTTGACCGACAGCATGCTTGACGACGGCATTCAGCAGCAGATCATTCCGCAAGCGTTCAATATCGGAACGTTGAAATGCGGACTGCCGCACTTGTTTTATCTGGCGTTCAGAAAGACGTTCGCGCAACGCTTCCAGTGTTGGCCCATCGAGTGCCACTTCGTCTTCGATGACCTTATTTCCTAAGCTGTACCGCTGCCATTGGTTCAGCAAGCCGACAACTTCGTCCTCTTGGGAAGTAATCCCCAGAGATTCCAATCGCAACATTGAAAGAATGCTGTTCAGCAAATCTTCTGAAGGGGACGACTTCGGCGATTTGGCCGCGGTTTTGTCGGTCGCCGGGGCCTCGGCCGTAGGGGCCTTCTCCGGCTTGCTGGGACCGCTGCAACCCACAAGACCAAGGCAGATCAGCAGACCACCGCAGACCAAAGTTCGCAGCGTGGAGAATTTTCGAGAACGGATCATGTTGGATTTTATCAAGGAAAAATGGACGGCCAGTGGGTAAAGCCAGTGTCGATATCTTATCAGTGAGCTTTTGCTGCTTAGAACTCAGTCACAGTTTGACGTATTCGTACCAGCTGCCGAATGAACTGGGGAACATCTTCCAGCCGTAGCATATTCGGGCCGTCGCTAAGGGCTTGGTCGGGATTGGGATGAGTTTCTAAAAAGACTCCATCACACCCCGCAGCCACTGCCGCCCGAGCCAATGTGGGGATCATCTCTCGCTGTCCCCCCGTCTTACTGCCACCGGGCAGTTGCACACTGTGTGTGCAGTCATAAATGACGGGGCAGCCAAAGGCCTGCATGATGGGCACACAACGGAAGTCATTGACCAGGCGACCATATCCAAATGTCGAGCCACGTTCGGTCAACAAAATCTGATCCGATCCCGATTCGAGGCATTTCGAGACGGCAAACTGCATGTCTTCAGGAGCCACAAACTGCGGCTTCTTCACGTTCACCACCCCGCCTCGTTTCGCCACCGCCTCGGCCACAGCCTGTACCAGATCGGTCTGACGGGCCAGGAACGCCGGGATCTGCAGCATGTCACAGACTTGGGCGGCCGGTTCGGCTTGATGTGGTTCGTGAATATCGGTGGTGACGGGCAAGCCGGTCCGTTCTTTGACCTTGGCCAGAATCTCCAAACCTGCCGTCAAACCGGGACCGCGAAAACTGTGGATGCTGGTCCGGTTGGCCTTGTCGAAGCTGGATTTGAAAACCAAGGACACGCCGAGTTCCTCAGCGATGTCCGCGAGGCGGCGGCTGACATCCATGATCAGCTGCTCGGATTCAATCACGCACGGCCCCGCGATGAACAACAGGGGCAGTCCGCGACCGCAGCGATGAGGACCAATCTGCACGGGGTTCGCGGGTTTCAACATGACAACTACGGGCTTTCTGGAGATTGCGGCTTAATGTGGGCGGTAACAATTGGGGATCGCGAAAATCGGCATCAAGGAACGAGGATCTCCACCGCTCCGGGCAAGATGCAAAATTCCGCAGGAGTCCAACCTGCAGGATCCCCATCCACCTGAATGGGAACTGGCACGTCGGATTCCCAGCGGATGCGCGTCGCCGTGATCGATTTGACGTCTGGCAGGCGCTCCAACCGACCGCACACCAGATTAAAGAAGTACCTCCACATTTGGAATGCGGTTCCCCGCTCCATTAACCGAACATCGAACAGCCCGTCGTCTCCCGTGGCTCCCAGGGCCATATTCAATCCCAAGGCGTAAGCCGGAAAATTCACCAGCACCGCCATGCGACACGTCGCGGCAACCGGTTTCTCGTTCACAAACACCCGAATTTCCGGATATCCATATCTACGCAAAGACTCGCCAATCGGTTGGAGATAACTCCAGCGGTTAATATGTCCGGTACGACGGGCATGAGCCCGGTGCATGACGTCCGCATCGAACCCCGCACTTGCCATCACGGCAAATCGGTGATCGCCGAACAAGCCCAGATCAAATCGCGTAACTTTAGCAGCCGAAATGATTTCGGCCACTTGGCGACCATGTCTGGGGATCTTCAGAAACCGAGCTACCAGGTTTTCAGTCCCCAGCGGGAACAGCGCCAGGCGGATTCCCGGATAGCGATTGATCAGATCTCGAAACGTTCCGTCACCACCGGCAGAAACGATGCAATGCAGCGATCGGCGTCGCTCTGGATCCGACAAGGCGGCGGCGAGACGTTCGCGACGGGTAAAAATTCGGGGTTTCAGCCCCAGACGTCGAAGGTGGATGACCAAGTCCAGCAGTTCACGACGTGCTCCGCCGCTGCCGGACTTCGGATTCCGCTGAATGGCAACCCACGGTTCCCCAGCGGACATTGCCTGATCCTTCCCGTAACGTGTAACCGTGCTTAGAAGTTAGGGTATTCTGACCGACTCAAAGTTTGACGCCACGGGGCACTTTCTGCAACCTGAGCTCCCGAATTCTCGGGGATCTGGGATCGAGCTCAGGCCGGGGGAGTCACCGGTTTCAATAAATACAATCGCCGAGAAGTGGCCATCACCACCAGCAGCATCGCGGTGACGGCACTGATCATGCCTCCGATCCAGACGGAATTGGGGTGAAAGATCCAGGTCACGGTGTGATGTCCCGCTGGAACTTCAACCGCTCGGTACGGGCCGATCGCCGTGTCGTCCGCCACTGCGACGGCAGGACGGCCATCGACTTGGACCTGCCAGCCGGGCCAACGCAGATCAGTCAAAATCAATGTCCCCGCCACCGGTGAATCGGTGGCGATACTCACAGAGTTGGCTTGATAACTGGTGATCTGGGCGGCTGCCGTCGCAACAGGATTCGCCCACGCCACACGCCCTCTCGAACCGGTGAGTTCATAGAGATAGAACGGCTCGTTAAATCCGCGGGCCCAGGCGAGATTCAGGAACGGATCCGGGGTCGCCAGTACCATCGTCGCTGGCCATGCAGCGAGATCCAACGGAGTGAAGCTGAGGATGTGAGTCACCCCGGCACGCCGCAGCCAGTCGAGTTGCTCGGAAGTGGGTAACGTGTCATAGGGCAACGGTTCCGGCATCTTCCAGCGCGGATCGAAATAAGCTTGCGGACCAATTCCCAAATACACCGGCGTCGAAGACACACCAAGCAGGTTCGGGAGATTCGCCCCACGACAAAAGAGACGAACGGGCACCGGCGAACGGGCAAGCTCTTCTCGAATGGGACTTTTGGAAAGATACCGCAGGGGCGGACGCAGCACGGCGACGCTGTGCTGTACCATGCGAGAAATCATCCAGACATCACTGGTCGTCAGCACCAGAACGGCGAATACGATTCCAATGGCTTTCCAAGTCCGCCGCGGTCCCACAAAGCGTTGCAAGGCTTCGGCCGCCAGCAGTCCGATGGCCAGATTGAAAATGATGCCGTAACGGCCGACTCCATTAAAGAAACCGAAACCGGGCAGGTGCTTCGCCACGGGCATCAGAGTGCCGGTCGCGTATACTAACGATAAAACCCCCAGCAGCCACCAGATCTTGTTGCGGCGATCCGCCTGAGGACTACGCCAGAAAATCCCGACGCACGCCAGCAGCAACGGAATCAGACCACAATACAGATGGGCTTCCACTGTGTTGGTACGGGATGCTCCCACCGGCGTTGAGCCTAAACTCAAACCCGGAACATAGTAAGCCCAGGGAGCGACCAGCTGCCCCAGATACCACCAGGGAATGTATCCGTAGCCCGGGTCGTGCTCATCCCCCAATGCCGCTCGCTGGCTGAGTTGTTTCAATTCCCAAGTCGGCCCCAATTGAATGGCGGCGAGGCCAAATCCACACAGTAGAGCAATACTACAGCAGACGACCGCTTTGAATCGCTGCGTGAGAATAGTCGGCAACACTTTCTCCGGCACCACAAACAACCGCAAGCCGAGATACCCGACGAGTGTGATCTGGGTGATGAAGGCGAGGTGAAAATGCCCGGCCAGCATTTGAAGTCCCAGCACTAGGCTGAGTATCACAAGATAACGGCGGTGAGCGGTCTGTAAAAAACTCTCGCCACACCACAACGCAGCCGGAAACCAGGCGGCGCCAAGGGCGGCCCATTCGACACACATGCGGGTCGGCAACCACCCGTAAGTGTACACGACCGCTGCCAGGCAAGCTGGCAGAAACGCCAAGCCCCAACGGCGAGCAAACAGCCAGCACCAGACGAAGGCCAGTACATAATGGCCCAGTTGAATAGTGTTGTAAGCCGTATTGAGATCGAGCACCGCGTAGAGCGCGTGAAACGGATAGAAGACACCTGTTTGACTCTCGCCAACGGTGGGATAGCCGTTTCCAGTGCGATTATTCCACAGCGGAATTTCTCCGGCACGGAGAGACTCGGCATAGAACTGTTTCTGCGGATAGAAGTAGGAGTAAATATCCCCGCCGACCAAACCTCCTCCTGACCACAACGTGGGCCAGAAGATGGCCGTCAGGCCAATGGCCACGACGATGACGAGCAACATTCCAAGAATCGTACTGCGTTGAGCGGCAGGAGCAACAGGATGTGGCACACTCATGGCTGCCCCCCGGCCTGTTTGGAGGCGCTGCGTTGTTGAAACACGTAGAAATAGCCGTTGGTATTGTCGGGCAACAATTCCCACCGTTCCGGGTGCTTTTGAAACTCGGCGACGTCTGCCGGGGACCGCACTTGGGAGTAAGGCCCTTGAACGTCGATCACGAGGTATTCGACGTCCGCTGGCACGTCGGGGCGATAGCCGCTGTAGTCGTACGACCGTTCATGATGATTGAATCGGGGATGGACAAAGTCCGTGGAGGCGACACGTTTGTTCGGGGGGATCTCCGCTAGAACTTTGGGGAATTCGGCGGCCCGGGCGGTGGGTGCGTATTTCCGCTTCCAATGGGCAGCCGAATGAGTATCCCAAAACGGCAATCCGCCGGGGGATAAGGCATGCCAGAAATGAAATCCGGAAGAGGCAAACAGAGTCATAATCACGGCGAAACGTACTCCATCGGCCGTGATGAGGTTCGTAGAGCCACGTCGTGTGGCCCACCACTCGGCCACCCGTTGCACGTTTCGCAGCCCATGTGCTGCCGCCCAAAAGACAATGGCGACCAGTGGCGCATGAAAGTGATGCTGCGTATTCCGGGCGATTTGATTCAAACACAAAGCGGCAAACAGAGGAGCCCCGACCGCCAGCCGGCCCGGTGACCACAGCGGCAACAACGCCAGTGACAGGCATAAGGCCGCCCCGAACAGGAAGTTTTCAGGGGTAAAAAGTTCCCGCGCCAGCCAGTCGGGATGCAGCAGCAGGTTGTAGACGATCTCGTTGGTTGTCTGACCAAACTGGCTGAAATACTTGGCGTAATGGACTTCATTCCCGGCTTTGAAGTACGGAATGGCAATCTTGACGGCCCACCACAAATAGACCACTGCCCCAGCGGCCAGAGCGATGCCGGGCCAGGCTCGGCGCCAGCGAGGTGTGCCGGCCGGAGCGATGCGAAATTCATGCACGGCGATCCACAGTCCCAGCGGACCGATGATCAACGCATAGTCCTCCTTCACCATCAACGTGGCGAACAGCCACAGGCCAAACGCCTTCCACCGACGAGTATCGAGAGCATTCAACGACGCCAACAACAACGGAATGCCAAAGGCCTCCGGGCGGAAGGTTTTGAAGTCGATACTGATATCCAGCCGCTGCATGGGCACATAAAGCAGATAGGCACACGCCAAGCAGGTAGCTCGCCAACGGCACTGAGTCTGCCGCCAGGTCATGAGATAAACGGGAATAGCCCCGAGTGCCAGCCCCAGTGATTCGCACCATTCCAGCAGCAGGTGCGAGGGCCAAAACAGATAGATCGGGATCAGGCCCAGGTGGATGACCTGGATGTGTTCACCCAGAAACAGCCCCTTGTCGATGAAGCTGCGGAAGCCTTTCCCATGCAGCAAATTCCACAGATGCTCCTCGTACATGGCCGAGTCGCCGTGTGGTACGAGCAGATTGTTATATAGCAGGGTATTCATCACGCCGAAGATCAGCGTATAGGTCAACACGGCAGCCCACACGGCGATGGGGATGCCAGCTCGACGCGGTGTTGCAGGTTGACCGGTGGGACAACGCCAGCGGACACACTGAATCACGAACGTCGTCATCCAGCCGGCCGAGGCGAACGACAACCACATTTCGGGCAAGTGACTGATCACCACCGCGGCACCGGTCCAGCTGGTCACCAGGGCCAGGAAATGCCAGACGGTCCAGCTTCCCGCGAGCAGCCACCACAGGGAACTTTGATAGCCCCACACGAGCAAACTGCGAGCGAATGAGACCCGCAAACGCCCCGCCAGCACAGCGGCTCCGGAGAACCACCACAGACAGGTGAAAACGATCTGCGACACCAACACATTTTCAAACGGGACCAACGCGGTCGTCCCGATCGGATCGCCCGTGAGACGCCCCTTGAGCCGGCGAATCAGCCAGCGGCGGCCCCCTTCACTGTCAAAATTCGCCGCGAGCAGCCCATCGCACAGCCATTCGTGCCAGCAGACCGCCATCAGCCAACAGCCCAGCCCTAACAGAATGAGCGTCCACAGCCAGCTGGGAGTACGCGGATTCGAACTGACGTCGAGCTGAGAACTCATGAACTGTCGATCCTGGCATCGCCCGATCGTGGGGCAGGGGTTTTCTTGCGGCAGGCGAATGGCTGACGAACGTGACTGATCGAGCCCTATTTATACCGCTTCCACAGACCGCAGAGATAGGTCTCGGCTGCTCAGCAAGGGGCATGAATTGGCGATCAATTCAAAATCTTGACTGTGAGGCGACGGCAGAAACTGTTACGTATAGCAATCGCCCGTGTTCCCCGTCTGGACTTCCTGAGGAAAAGTCGAGACGGGGCCGACAGCTTGCCTGCCAGCGGGACGATATGAAATCCCACGCCCAATTATCGTCCCGAAGAAAGTACCTACAGATGGAAAAACTGGTTGCCGGTATTCATCACTTTCAGCAGAACATCTTTCGCCACTACCGCGAATTCTTCGAGCGACTGGCCGATGGCCAACACCCCGAATCACTGTTCATCACCTGTTCCGATTCACGCATCAATCCCAACCTGATCACGCACACCGATCCGGGGGAACTCTTCATTCTGCGAAATGCCGGCAACATTGTCCCACCGTTTGGAGCCGTTTCCGGTGGTGAAGCGGCGACCATCGAATATGCCGTCTCGGTACTGGGTGTCTCGGATTTGATTGTCTGTGGCCACACACAATGCGGGGCGATGACGGGACTCTTGGCTCCCGAGACGCTGAAAGACGTTCCCGTCGTCAGCAGTTGGTTGGGATACGCCGAGGCCACACGGCGAATTCTCAAAGAGAACTACCAGCATCTCTCGGGAAAAGAACTACTGATCGCCGCCGTCGAGGAAAACGTGTTGGTGCAATTGGAAAACGTCCGCACGCACCCCTCGGTGGCTGCCAAATTGGCTCGCGGCAAGCTGAAGCTCCACGGATGGGTCTATGAACTGGAAACGGGGGATGTGGACGCCTTCGACCCCGAAGCCGGGCAGTTTATTCCACTAAGCGAACAACATCACCAAAAGATCGTCGCCAAGCCGGCCGTGCATTCGATTTGAGGCGATGGAACGAGATCTGAACGACGTGTCGCTCGTAGGAACGAGTCTCCTGGACCGTCCCGCGGGCCACACCACACGACGCTATTCGTCTTCGAAGTGCGGTTCGTGATGTTCTTCGGGCTCGTCGTGGCCCTGGCTGGCCCGCCGCAACTTGGCGAGCGATTCTTCCACATGCTGCCGAACGCCGCCATCCTCGTCAGTCAGGGCTGCCGACAAGATCACTTCAGCCTGCGGATTTTGCAGCTTGCCAATGGCTTCCGCCGCGGCGGCACGAACGCGGTTCTTTTCGTCGTGACGCAGCCGATCCGCGAGAGCGTCAAAGGCCTCATTCTGCCCCAGATCGCCTAAGCCCTTCACGGCCCACATGCGAACCAGCCACTGTCGATCTTTTTTCAATAGGTCCAGCAGCGGGGTCAGAGCTCGCGGGTCTCGGGTGAGGCCCAGCAGTCGAGCCGCCGGAGACCGCGTCAGCGGAACGGGATGGCTCAGTAATTCCAGGAGCAAATCGAATCCGGAATCACGCACCGCGTCGGGCATCAACAACAGGCTACGTTCGGCCAGATTCCGAACGGTATTCACCTTATCGCCGAGCAATCCGAGTAGCAATTGGACCGATTCTGAGCTAGGAATATGCCCCAACCCACAGGCACACAGACCGCGATAAATCTCGTCTGGATCTGTGACTCCCATCTGCAGAGCAAACACCGCCTGCGGCAGTGCATTTCGCCCCAGAACATCCGCCACCTGATGTCGCGGTTGCTCACCCGTGGCGGGATCCTGCAGTAGTTGAATCAAGGCCGAGATCACCTCGGCCTCGGTCGATTTTTCCGCCGCTTCAATGGCTGTCTGGCGCACCGTCAGATCAGAACCAAGCAACTGGGCCACGAGTTCGTGCATGGGGTCTCACCTGCCCGTGGTTTTGAAGTTCGACTAGTTCTGTATCACCGCTAAGAATTCGGATTGCGTGCCACTGTTTCGCGACCGTACTCGGTCGTTAAGCAGTGCCCGGACGGCTCGGAATGCACTGCTTAACAACTGAGTACGGTTGCGAAACAGTGGCACGACAATATCTTGGGGCGTGGATCCCAAATCTAAGCTGTCACAAAGCATTAGTCCTTGGACGCCGGCTTGCTGTCGCCGGATTTGCCGCCACTCGACTCGGGCTTACTCGGCGACTGTGATGACTTATCAGCGTCAGCGGCTTTTTGATAGGAGCTGCTGCGATAGTCGGTCTGATAGAAGCCCGAGCCCTTGAAGATGATTCCCGCACCGGTACCGATCAGCCGTTTGGCCTTCGATTTACCGCACTCGGGGCACTTCTTCGTGGGCACAGCCTTGATCGATTGGAACTCTTCCCATTTGTGCTTACAGGCATCGCATTCGTAATCATAAGTGGGCATGAGAGTCTCAAATCTCTGAAAAAGGCGGGAGCAATGTCATCGCCCAACGTTGTGAGTCGGGCTCGAGGGCGTACTAGCATTCTACTCAGCGGGAGCAACCGAGACGATGACCTTCGTGGGGCGAATCACCCGGTCATACATCTGATATCCCGTTTCGACATCGTGCAGGACGGTCATCGGAGGATGATCCTTCGACGGTGCCTGCTGAATGGCTTCGTGGAAATTGGGGTCGAAGGGCTGGCCGACGGCCTTGATCGTGACGACAGCGTGACGCGTCAAAGCGTCCTCAAATTGCTGAGCCACCATCTGGACACCTTGAATCAACTGGTCGGCGTCCTTAGTCGACTTCGCCACTTGCAACGCACGCTGCAGGTTGTCGAGAGCCGGCAGGACGTCCCGGACTACCGGCAACGAGCGATACTGACGCTCGGTTTCCAGTTCCTTCTGGGCGCGCTTGCGGTAGTTTTCCAGCTCAGCCTGAGACCGCAGCCAGCGTTCGCGGAAATCATCCCGCTCGGCTTGAAGTGTGGCCAACTGATTGCCGGCTTCGACGAAGGGATCTACACCCTGCTCGTTCTGGTCCACAAATTCCCCCTGGTTGGCAGTCGCTTCGGCCGAAGTGGTCTCGGATGTCTCTGGTTTCTTGTCACTCATGGCACTGATCTTCGTAACGATCGACGGTTAGTCGTCTCGATAATAATTGGTTATAGCGGCCTTGTGTGGAGTTTCCGCCAAAGTCGTTGTTCGCTCCGCGAACAGAACGCATTCGCAGTTGCCGGCCTGAACCAGCTTCGCAACTTCAATGCTAATTCAAGCTCGCTACTGCGACCGCGTCATGTTCGCGGAGCGAACAACGACTATGGTTTTGCAAACCTCACTCGTCTTCAGTCGTCCCGGCGAAAAATGTCTTCAGCTTGTCGAAGAATGTCTTGCGTTGCGGGGTGACATTTCCGTGTTCAATTTCGGCCAGTTCCCGTAGCAAGGATTCTTGCTTCGGTGTCAATTTGCGAGGCACATCAACAATGACCTGAACTCGCAAATCGCCCCGGCTGCTCCCTTGCGGATCGGGCATTCCCTGACGCTTCAGCCGAATCACTTCGCCCGGTTGTGTTCCCGGCGGAATGGTCAGCATCTGCTTGCCGTCTAGGTTCGGGATTTCAATCTCGGCTCCCAAAGCCGCCTGGGAATAGGTAATGGGGACGTGGCATGTCAGGTGCAGACCGTCACGCTGAAACAGCGGATGGGGTTTGACCTGAATTTCGCAGAACAAGTCGCCACTCGGTCCGCCACCCGTTCCAGCTTCCCCTTCGCCTCGCAAGCACAGCTGCATCCCGGTATCAACACCGGCAGGGATGTTGACGCTGAGCTTCACCGGCTTGGATTCGTGTCCGGTACCCCGGCATTTGCCGCACTTGTCGCGGATCACCTTGCCCGAGCCCCGGCATCCTGGGCACGTCGTTTGAATGCGGAAGAAGCCTTGTGACTGCACGACTTGACCGCGGCCGCCGCAATAACTGCAGGTCTCAGGCGAGCTTCCGGGCTTCGCACCAGAACCATGACAAGTCTTGCAGGCTTCTTCGCGATCGATCTCAATCTCACGGGTGCAGCCCTTAGCCGCATCCAGCAAGGTCAGCGTGATCTGCGTCTTAAGGCTGTTGCCCTTACGAGCTCCCCGGCCGCCGCGAGCTTGTCCTCGGCCCCCGCCGCCGAAGATATCACCGAAGCCGAACATCTCGCCGAACTGCTCGAAGATGTCGCCGATATCGTTGAATTCGTGGGCACCGCCGCGACCATTCAGGCCGGCATGGCCGTGTCGATCATAGACCGAGCGTTTATTGTCATCGCTCAGCACTTCAAAGGCTTCCGCACACTCTTTAAAGCGTTTCTCGGCGTCGTGATCACCCGGATTCCGGTCGGGGTGATTCGCCATCGCCTGTTTGCGGTAAGCCTTTTTGATGTCGTCGGCAGCAGCGTCTTTCGCTACTCCCAAGACTTCGTAGTAATCGCGTTTTGAGGCCATCTTCGACATGGTTGACCACAGGGGGAGCAGACTCTACCGTCCCGGTGAATAGGGCAGACCGAGGCACGTTGCCTGCGGGAAATTGCGTGGGTTCTCTATTATACGACGGACGTCGAGCGGCATAGTAGGTCAGGCTGTGCCTGACGAGCTGCCGGCATCACGACAAACGTCAGGCACAGCCTGACCTACCAACTCACTTCGTGTTTTACTTAACCACCGGGAAAATGCGACCGCCCGATGGACACCGAGCCACCAGCAGGATTGCCGGTGGCTCGGAATCATCATCAAAACTTGGCCGCCCAAGCTCTGTTCGAACTTGAGGAGGCCAATGTTCGGGTCTAGCGAACGCTACCTTCCACCTTGGCGCGGCTTCCACCGTCCACGGCGTCGGTTCGCGTGATCAACACTTGGGTCGTCAGCATCAAGCCAGCGATCGAAGCTGCGTTCTGCAGAGCACTGCGAACGACCTTCGCCGGATCGATGATGCCTTCCTTCACGAGGTCACAGTACTTGCCGAGACGGGCGTCATAGCCTTCGTTCAACGACAATTCCATGACTTCAGAAGCGACCACAGCTCCGTCCAAACCGCTGTTGTCAACGATTTGGCGAATGGGGCCTTCCAAAGCCTTGGCAACGATCTCGATGCCGATCTTCTCGTCACCCTTGCCCTTGACGGCACGGACGGACGGGATGGCTCGCAGGTAAGCCACGCCACCACCGGGAAGAATGCCTTCTTCAACAGCAGCGCGAGTGGCATGCAAGGCGTCTTCCATACGAGCCTTGGTCTGCTTCATTTCGGCTTCGGTCGCGGCACCGACAGAGATGATGGCCACGCCACCGGTCAACTTGGCGAGGCGTTCTTGGAACTTCTCGCGGTCGTATTCGCTCTCGGTGTTTTCAATCTGCGCACGAATCTGTTGTACGCGAGTTTGAATGTCCTTGGTATCGCCAGCACCCTCGATCAGGGTCGTGGCGTCCTTGGTGATTTCGATCCGCTTGACCTGGCCGAGGTGCTTCAACTCGACCGATTCCAGCTTAATGCCGAGATCGTCGGAGATGAACGTACCGCCGGTCAACACGGCCATGTCGCCCAGCATCGCCTTACGACGATCACCGAACCCAGGAGCCTTGACGGCAGCGATCTTCAGCACACCGCGGAGCTTGTTGACAACCAAGGTCGTCAGGGCTTCGCTTTCGAGGTCTTCGGCGATGATCAACAACGGCTTACCGGTGCGAGAAACCTTCTCCAGAACGGGGACGAGGTCCCGCAGGCTGGAAACCTTCTTCTCGTACAACAAGACGTAGCAGTCTTCGAGCACGCACTTCATTTCAGCCGGATCGGTGACGAAGTACGGGGAAATGAATCCCTTGTCGAACTGCATACCTTCGGCGAGCTTCAAGGTCGTGACGGCGGCTTTGCCTTCTTCGACGGTGATAACACCGTCACGGCCAACCTTCTCCATCGCGTCGGCGATCAAATCGCCAATGAACTTGTCGCTGTTTGCCGAAATCGCACCGACTTGAGCAACTTCAGCCTTGCTCGACACCGGCTTGGCGGTGGCGGCGAAGAACTTCAAAGCGGCTTCGACGGCGAGATCGATACCGCGACGCACGATCGTGGGGTTAGCCCCCAGATTGATGTTCCGCAGACCTTCTTCGTAGATCGAGCGAGCCAGCACGGTGGCGCTGGTGGTGCCGTCGCCAGCGATATCGCTGGTCTTGCTGGCTACTTCGTTGACCAGCTTGGCACCCATGTTTTCGAACGGGTCTTCGAGGTCGACCTCCTTCGAAACAGTCACGCCGTCCTTAGTGACGACGGGGTTGCCGAAATTCTTGTCGATGATGACGTTGCGACCGGTCGGTCCCATCGTCACAGCGACGGCGTCGGCCAACATGCCGACTCCCTTTTGCAGCTTGAGACGGGCGGGGTCGTCGAACAATAGTTGCTTGGGCACGCCTGGGGACTCCTATAGATGTTCGCAGTTGTTTGGACTGGGGAGTGATGCGGGGCGGGTGGAGTATTTCACAACCCGCCACTTGTCATCAGGAATCTATCAGGACTTCATTGTGAAGTCCGACAGTGACTAGCCGACGATCTTCGCCAGGATATCGTTTTCACGAAGAATCTTGACGTCCACACCACCGACTTCGATATCCGTTCCGCCGTACTTGCTGAAGAGGACTTCATCGCCAACCTTGACGTTGACCTGGCTTCGCTCGCCGCTTTCCAGCAACCGGCCGGGACCAACAGCCTTGACCTTACCACGTTGCGGCTTCTCCTGAGCGGAGTCGGGCAGCACGATACCGCCAGCGGTCGTGGTTTCGGCGCTCAACGGCTCAACAACTACACGGTCATCCAAAGGGGTCAAATTCATCGTTAGGGTACTCCCTGTCTCGTTGATTTATGTTTCGTCGGCAGACGGGCTATTTCCGTCTTGCTCGGACGTTTGTTTCTATTGGTCGGGTAACCCCACGGTCACCCGGGTCGTATCGAAAACTCAGCAAACCGGCCACGAATTGGTCGCCGGCTGCTGAAGTTCATTCGCTTACATCATGCCGCCCATGCCACCCATGCCTGGCATGCCACCCATCCCACCCATGCCTCCCATTCCACCCATGCCTCCGCCACCATGATCGTGGTGGTCGTGATGGCCGTCCCCTTCGTCTTCCTTGGGTTCGTCCACCACAATGGCTTCGGTCGTCAGCAACAGACAGGCAACACTCGCGGCGTTCTGCAACGCACTGCGGGTGACCTTGGCCGGATCGACGATACCGAACGCCAGCATGTCGCCATACCGGTCATTCAAAGCGTCGTAACCGTGGTTGCGGTCCTTCAGCTTCTTGACATTGTTCGCCACAACAGCCCCTTCGAGGCCGGCGTTGGAAGCAATGGTTCGCAGAGGAATTTCGAGGATGTTGCGGATCAGCGAGACGCCCGAAGCTTCGTCGCCGGTCAACTTGAGAGCATCCAGAGCACCAGCACAGCGAATCAACGCCACGCCGCCGCCGGGGACGATACCTTCAGCAATGGCAGCCCGTGTGGCGGCCAAGGCGTCTTCAATCAAGTCCTTGCGTTCCTTCATGGCCGTTTCGGTCGCAGCACCCACATTGATCTGGGCGACGCCACCAGCCAGCTTGGCCAACCGCTCTTGCAGCTTCTCGCGGTCGTATTCGCTGTCGGTCTGAGTGATCTCGGTGCGGATCTGAGCAGCCCGGCCTTCGATATCGGCCTTCTTGCCAGCACCTTGAACGATGGTGGTGTTCTCAGCGTCAATCTTGAGCTTCTTCGCGACGCCCAAGTGTGACATCTCAACGTTTTCGAGCTTAACGCCGAGATCCTTGAAGATCGCGGTGCCGCCGGTCAACACGGCGAGATCGCCGAGCATGGCCTTGCGACGATCGCCGTAGCCGGGAGCCTTGACGGCTGCGACGCGGAGAATGCCACGCATCTTGTTGACGACCAAAGTCGCCAGAGCTTCGCCTTCGATATCTTCGGCGATGATCAACAACGGCACGTTGGCTTGAGAAATCTTCTCCAGCAACGGCACCATGGCCTTGGCACTGCTGATCTTCTCTTCGAAAATCAGGATGCGGCAGTTTTCGAGTTCAACGATCTGGGCATCCTGGTCGGTCACGAAGTGGGGCGACAGGTAGCCACGGTCGAACTGCATGCCTTCGACCAAGTCCACGTGGGTGGTGGTCTGGCGGCCTTCTTCGACGGTGATGACGCCGTCAGCACCGACCTTCAAGAGGGCGTTGGCGAGGATTTCGCCGATTTCCGAGTCGTTGTTGCCGGCAATGGTGGCGACCATCTGGATCGCCTTCTTGTCCTTGGCATCAACCGGCTTGGCAAACGTCTTCAGCTCGGCGACGACGGCTTCAACAGCCTTCTGTACACCGCGGCCCAGCGACATCGGGGCAGCGCCCGAAGCGATGTAACGCAGGCCTTCACGATAGATGGCTTCGGCCAGAATCGTGGCGGTCGTGGTGCCGTCACCAGCGACGTCGCTGGTCTTGGAGGCCACTTCCTTGACCAACTGACAACCCATGTTTTCGTACGGGTCTTCCAGTTC
>JAZKFE010000051.1:21754-43120 GCA_040386595.1 Planctomycetota bacterium
CCGCGACGGTGACGCCGTCCTTAGTCACCTTCGGCGCGCCCCAGCCTTTGTCCAACACGGCATTACGGCCGCGCGGCCCAAGAGTGCTGCCGACGGCTCGGGCCAGCTTGGAGACACCCTCCAGCAAAGCCTTGCGAGCGTCATCCTCGTAAATCATCATCTTGGCCACAGCTTCTCCTCACGCAATCCAGGGTTGTGCCGAATGTCTCAGTAGGTTGTTCAGCTGCCGTTTTTCAAAATCTGCGGCGGTCGTCTTACCTCGTTGTATCACAAGGCCAGCCAACACGCACCGAGCCGCAGTCCGGTTTCAGACTGTCACGTAGTCGGTCAAGCTAGCAATGGTTGTGCCAATTCGAAACTGTTAATGCAACATCAATAAAAACCAGTGTTTGCGAAAAATGGCGGCATTTCGCCGACGCCGCTGCCGCTGCCAACTTGGCAGCCTGCCACGACCGATCTCCCCCCGTCTGGCCAAAATCGGTCGGCCCAGCACTGCCTCCGGTCGCACTCGCCCGCGGCGCAAATGTTGAAGTTATGCCATTTCCGCTAACGCGGTGAAGGATTCTGGGAGGGTGAGGCTCCTGCCGAACCGCTTACTCTCCTGGGGCCCAGAAGACTGAGCAGTTCGGCAGGAGCCTCACCCTCCCAAGGATTCGAAACACCGCCAAATTGAAAATCCCTTGAGAATTCGCGTTCCAAAATCCTTCACGGCGTCGCATTTCCGGTAGGCCTTACGGTTCTCGTTTTGTTGATCTGCAGCAACTCATCTAAAACGGAATCAGAGAATCTCACGCAAAGGCGCCAAGACGCAAAGTTCGGAACTCGTTGGATATCAGTTAAGAATCGCTTTTTGCGCCTTCGCGCCTTTGCGTGAGACAATTCCTCATTTTTCTTCAACTCGCTTTGAAAACAGCGACCTCATTAGCCTCAATACGATCTGCCGCGGGCGACACGGGCAAAGTGTGGATTCATTCCGTCCTGAACGCTAGAGTATGCGCAAACGCTCGTCGATACGTTTGAAACGTTCACCAAACGATTGAAAAAATTGCATCACGGAGATCCCCTGTGAGAATTGCCTGTGGCGGTGTGCAGCACGAAACCAATACGTTTGCGACAGTGCCGACAACCCTCGCGGATTTCGTTCGCGATAGTGCTTGCGGCCCCGATTTCTTCGGCGGCGATGCCCTGAAAGAGCTGTATCGGAACTCGGGAACCATCCACGGCGGGTATATCGCCGGGGCCGAACAAGCCGGTTTCGAACTGCTTCCTCTTATCTGTGCCCACGCACAACCGGCCGGCATCGTCCAGGACGAAGCCTTCAACCGTGTCCTGGGGCTGTTTCTCGAGCGATTACAACAAATTTTGCCCGTCGACGGCGTGCTGCTCGATTTACATGGAGCAATGGTCACGGAATCACACACCGACGCCGAAAGTGCCTACATCGCTGCGGTGCGGGAACTCGTGGGCCCGAACGTCCCCATCGTGGTGACGCTCGACCTGCACGGCAACATCGGCCCCCGCTCGGCAGAATTGGCAGACGTCCTGATCGGGTTCGATACTTACCCGCATGTCGACATGTTTGAACGTGGCGTGGAAGCCGCCTTGCTGATGGCTCGGATCGTGCGTGGCGAAGTCCGTCCCACGATGGCGTTTCGCCAAGTGCCACTGCTGACAATGCCCCCGATGCAATGCACCTTGCGCGAGCCCATGCAAAGCTTTATGCAACGAGTTTTTGAACTCGAAGCAGCCCCAGGCGTGCTGACCGCCACCGTCATGGCGGGATTCCCCTTCGCCGACATCCCCGAAGCCGGGGCTTCTATCTTTATCACGACAGACAACGACCAAGAGCTCGCAGAAACCCTGGCCGATCGCCTGGCCGGCTGGTTGTGGGAATTGCGGGATGCGCTGCAGCCCAAGCTCACATCAGTTGCAGATGTGATTCGCTTTGCACGCGACAACACCGAGGGCTTGGTGC
Source organism: Planctomycetota bacterium (assembly GCA_040386595.1). Lineage (GTDB taxonomy): Bacteria > Planctomycetota > Planctomycetia > Planctomycetales > Planctomycetaceae > JAKFVC01. The sequence goes on from JAZKFE010000051.1 coordinate 23,730, forward strand.
TCTACGCGGACGGTTCAGACAACCCTGGCGGCGGAGCTCCGTGCGACGGAACGGTGGCCTTACGAGCCCTGATCGAAGCTAAGTTTGAAGGGGCGGTTGTCGGCGTCCTCTATGATCCCGAAACGGCCGCCCAGGCCCACGCGGCGGGTGTCGGCAAAACGATCCCCGCTCGCATTGGCGGCAAGACGGACGATCGACACGGCGCCACGGTGGTGACTGACGCCTACGTACGAGCCCTGAGCGATGGTCACTTCATTTTCCACGGCCCCATGCGACGGGGTATGGCCGGTGAATTTGGTCCGATGGCGCTATTGGTGATCGGCGGAGTCGAAGTCGTGGTGGCTTCGCGCCGCTATCAGCTATTGGATGCCGAAATGCTCCGCGTGATTGGTGTCACCCCTGAGCATCGAAAACTCATTGTGGTGAAGAGTGCCGTCCACTTTCGCGCCGATTTGGGCCCACTGGCCTCACATATTTTCGATGCCGACACTCCGGGCATCCATCGCCCAGACTTCGCCGCATTCCAATATCAGCACGTGCGGCATCCGATTTACCCGCTGGACCAGATCAATTAGAGCTCGTCGTGAATTCTGGGGGCCACAAAATTCCAACAAAAAATCACCCAGCCCCCAGAATCTGGGCTCCCCGCCAACGATCCGCAATCACCCTAAACCCCACCAAAAACGGGCCTTTAAAAACGTCCCGGAGCCCCCTATTTCACGAAGTTCACCCAGGGTGACGATTACGGCAGAATTCTCAGACGGCGCCCACAAGGACTTGAAGTCTGACGTAGGATGAACCAAGATATCGTCGGCGTGAGTTGTATCACGTACAGCGAATTTTCCGATGCTGACCTTGCCGGATGGGGCCACGCGATTTTCTACAGAGGACAGCCTTACTGTCACTGAAAGCAAGTGGGCGGCATCGGAATTACGACACGCGGATGTCCCGCGAGTCATTTAGTTGAACACGCAGGAGAATACTCAATGAAGAAGCTGATCAGTGCAACTGCAGTCTGTATGCTGGCAGCAGGGCTGGCTTTCGCTGGCGAATTGAAGTCAGGTCTGCCGGTCGGAGACAGGGTCCCGGCCTTCAACGTTCGCGACATCACCGGCCCCAGCAAGGGTGAGACCCTCTGCTATCGCTGCAAGTACGGCAGCCGACCTGTCGTCACGATCTTCACTCGTGAAGTCAACGACTCGGTCACCGATCTGATCACCAAGATCGACGGCGTTGTCGGCAAGAACAAGGACGCCAAAATGGCTGCCTTCGTTTGCGTCATCACCGAAGATGCTGACAAGGTCGAGAAGCAACTCGAAGGTATCGCCAAGGACAAGAACATTAAGAATGTTCCCCTGACGATCATCGAAGGGACCACCGGCCCCGACAACTACAAGTTGTCCAAGGACGCCGCTGTCACCGTCATGATGTGGAACGAATCGACCGTCAAGGTCAACGAATCGTTCAGCAAGCCCACCCTCGACGCCAAGGCGATCGAGAAGCTTGTCGCCGAAACCAAGAAGGTCCTCGAGTAATCGAGAATTCTTCACCAGTTTGAACTCCACAAATCCCGTCCGCCTGGCAACAGGCGGGCGGGATTTGTTTTTATACCATGCACGGTCATCAATGAGACCTTTTGCTCGCGGGAGCACCTCATTGGACAAAAGTCTCAGCATGGACCGCGTAGAGAATATACCTGTCAAACCGCGGTGTCTGAAGAAGAAGATTCACACAACCGTTCGTGTTTCTTCAGACTTCCTAAAGTCCGCACATCTGGTTCAAGCCGGACAAGCGAAATCGCCGACAAACCCGTACTACGGACCGTTATCAACGATCATGCTTCCGCAATCTGGAATAGCATCGCTCGCGAGTCCGCCGAGTTCGTACGATTGCCAACGACTGCCGCCTGCGGCGTGAGGATTTTTTTCGATGCTTGATCATGGATGGTCACTGCAGGAATCACGGTTCGAGGCAGGGGGTGCGAAGGCACCGATCTACGAAAGCCCCGCCTACGAAGAGGCCATGTCCCGGTTGCTGTTCATTGTCGAGCAACAACGTCATTGCGGCATCCTGTTCGGCCCCATGGGAGCCGGCAAGTCCCTGTTGCTGGAGCAATTGACTCGCGTCGTCCGCCGTGCCTCACGCGAGACCGCTTTCGTCGACGTTCACGGCCGCAGCAGCACCGAGATCCTCTGGGAACTCAGCGGTGAACTGGGCCTATCACCGCACTACGGCGACTCCAGCTTCGCGTTGTGGCGCCGGGTTCTCGACCATGTGCTCGCCAACCGCGGCGGCGAACGCCCCACCGTCATCCTTCTCGATCACGCTGATCAGGGCGGAGAAGAGAGTGCCTTGCTGGTCTCTCGACTGATCCACCTGGCCAGCCAGGGGCGAGGACTCTCGTTGATCGTGGCAGCCCGGGGGAATGAACTCGCCGACCTGCCCGACGCGCTGCGCGAAGCGACCGACATCCGTATTGAACTGAGCTGGTTTGACCGTCAGCAAACCGAGGCTTTTATTGGCACCGTCTTCAATTCATCTACTGATGAACTACCAGCCTTCGAAGACCGGGCCATCGACCGCCTGTTCGCCATCAGCCGCGGCTCACCCCGCATGCTGATTCATCTGTGCGATCTGTCTCTACTGGCAGCCCTGGCCGGCGGTGATCAAACCGTCTCCGAAAGCATCGTCCTCACCGCCGCCGCAGACCTGCAGATCACAGGAACCAACCCCACGCGATCCTCCAGCGGAAGCAACTGGCCGCACCCTCGCTTCGAGTATTAACCGCCAGCGCTGTGTCACAGCTTGTGACTTGAATCCACTATCAAGGTATTGTCGTGCCACTGCTTTGCAACTGTACCCAGTTGTTAAGCAGTGCGGTCGAGATGCGTCTGTCGCGAAGTGAGTGCAAGGTGACGACCGGCACTGCTTAACGACCGAGTACGGTCGCAAAGCAGTGGCACAAGGCCTGTACCAGAATTACGCAAGGTGATTTAGGGGTGAAACTCTTCCCACGGCAATTGGAACGTTTCCGCGACGGCTCGATTGGTGATTTTTCCCGCCACCACATTGACCGCGTGAGCCACCCCGGCATCCCGAGTACACGCCCCCGCCAGCCCCCGCTGAGCAATCTGCATCGCATACGGAAACGTGACATTACACAAGGCATAAGTGCTCGTGCGGCCCACCGCGCCGGGCATGTTGGTCACGCAGTAATGCACGATCCCATCTTCAATGAACGTCGGCTTCGAATGCGTCGTCGGACGTGACGTTTCCACGCATCCGCCTTGATCAATCGCCACGTCGATAATCACTGCTCCCGGCTTCATCAATTTGAGATCGTCCTTGCGAACCAGCCGCGGTGCCCGAGCCCCCTCAATCAACACCGCACCGATCACCAGATCCGCTCGTTTGAGCTGTTCGACGATATTGTGGCGATCGCTGAAAATCGTATTCACGTTGGGCGGCATGATGTCATCAAGGTAGCGCAACCGCTCCATGTTGACGTCGAGAATCGCCACGTCCGCCTGAAAACCGGCGGCAATCCGCGCGGCATTGCCGCCGACAATCCCGCCCCCCAGAATCGTGATATGGGCCGGCTGCACCCCGGGAACTCCACCGAGCAAAATCCCTCGCCCTTCCTGAGGCCGTTCAAGGTACTTCGCCCCCTGCTGAATGCTCATCCGCCCCGCGACTTCGCTCATGGGAGTCAGGCAAGGCAGGTCCCCTTTACGACCACGCAACGTTTCATACGCCAGCGCAGTAATGCCCGACTCCACGACGGCGTTGGTCAGAGCGGCACTCGCGGCGAAATGAAAATAGGTGAAGACAATCTGCCCCCGCCGCAACAGCGGCCACTCGGCCGGTAAAGGCTCTTTGACCTTGATGATCATGTCCGCCTGCCCCCACACTTCAGCAGCCGTCTCACACAGAATGGCCCCATTTTCGGCATACACTTCGTCGCTCAAACCGCTCCCCGCTCCGGCCCCTTTCTGAACCAGCACGCGATGCCCCGCGCGAGTCAGCTCCTCGGCACCAACCGGCAACAGCGCAACACGGTATTCATCGAGCTTCGTCTCCTTGGGCAAACCAATGATCATGGCTGAATCCTTTGAGCGGCAAGTTGTTTATCAAAGCGAGAGGGAGGGTGTCGTGAAAACTATAGGCCCTGGGATAGGGGAAATGACGAATTTCGAAATCCGAATGACGAAAGAATGACGAATGCCCAAAGCCCCAAACGCTGTATTCCCTACCGAATACGCACGTCAGACGTGCACTCCGTAAAACATCTCAGATACTATTCAATTCGTCATTTGGTCATTGGACATTCTCTCGTCATTCGGATTTCGACATTCGTCATTTCCCATGTAATATCTCTTCGATCACATGGCCGTGCACGTCGGTTAAACGCCGATCAATGCCATTGTGCCGCACGGCCAGACGTAGGTGGTCGATGCCGAGTAAATGCAAAATCGTGGCATGTAAATCGTAGCAGTGAATGCCATTCTCTCCCGCCTTGAAAGAGAAATCATCACTCGCGCCGTAGCTCATCCCCGGCTTCAATCCAGCTCCGGCCATCCAGGCGACAGAAGTTCCGCCGTTGTGATCGCGCCCGGTCGCTCCCTGAGTGAACGGCATCCGCCCGAATTCGGTCGACCAGACAAGCAACGTGTCGTCGAGCAATCCGCGCGCCTTGAGATCCTTCAGCAACCCAGCGATCGGCTTATCCACGCTGTTCGCAATAAACGGGAGCTCCTTGTGGATGTCGGTATGGTTGTCCCAATTCCGCGAGGGACCTCCCATTCCACTCCAGACTTGAACACAGCGCACGCCCCGCTCAATCATCCGCCGAGCGGTCAGGCAATTACGAGCGAAATCGGCAGTCACCGGATCGTCAGTCCCGTAGAGGCTGTGAATCCCTTGGGACTCCTGACTCAAATCCAGAACATCGGGAGCACTCAACTGCATCTTGGCCGCAAGTTCGAACGAAGCAATACGAGCCTCCAGCCGCGAATCACCGGGATTGTCCTCTAAGTGCTGCCGGTTGAGTTGCTCCAACAACGACAGCCCCGCCTTCTCACTATCCTTGGAAATGAATTTAGCGGTCGCCGGAGGGAACAAGTCGGCAATCGGCACCGGCGCCGTCGGACGAATCACGGTCCCTTGATGAGCCGCCGGTAGAAATCCCGAGGAAAAATTGCCGGTGTTGTTATACGGCAGCCCTCGCGGATCGGGCAGAACCACAAACGTCGGCAAGTTGTCGCTCAAACGGCCGAGGGCATAGCTGATCCAGCCCCCCATACACGGAAACCCGGGACTCAAAAACCCAGTATTCATCATGTAGCTGGCGGGGCCATGAACGTTGGTTTTGGACTGCAACGCCATCAGGAACGTCAGATCGTCAACGCATTCCGCGGTAAATGGAAACACGCTGGAAACCCAACGCCCCGACTGGCCGTACTGCTTCCACGCAAATGGACTCTTCATGACATTGCCGGGGGCGCTGGTGGCAGCCGCCGAGACACCAAAATCGACCTTCTTGCCATCCTGCTTATCCAGCTCGGGCTTGTAGTCGAACGTGTCCATCTGGCTGACGCCGCCATTCATGAACAGCTGAATGATGCGTTTCACCTTCGCGGGGTGATGCAAACCGCCATTCCATTCGGGCCGCGGAGCATCAGCCAGAGCCCCCGTCGAGGCCAGCATCTGAGTCAGCGCCACGCTTCCCAGCCCCGCCCCCAATTGCGACACAAATTCGCGGCGATTAACCATAACGCGGACCTCTGTCAGCTGAGAACGGAATCGAGAACTGGCGGGAACCTCATCCAGCAACGGAAGAGACAACTCGGCATCCCTCGATGTTATCGGCGAAACAGCCAACGAGCGAGCTTAATCCCCCAATCAAGACCGCAAGCGCAATCGCAGCAAGCATCAATTCCCGCTTATTTCATCCGCCAACAAGCCGTGCCGACACGCCCCAAAACAGGGTCTAAAACAACATCTGAATTTTCTGCCCAGAAGCGAGTGAGTCGAACTTGCGAACGCTCGTCGGATGGGCTAGAATTCCGCCCGATTCAACACTTTGTGGTATTAACCACGCAGCAAGAATCTCAGGATGCTTGTCATCCTATTCCCCGATGGTGTAATCGGTAACACAACGGATTTTGGTTCCGTCATTCTACGTTCGAGTCGTAGTCGGGGAATTGCTTACAGGGTAACGACTTACGGCAAATCTCAAACAGCCAGTACAACGCACCTGACGCCCAAATGACGCCCGGTACAATATCGCAAGATAGCGTACGGAGTATCCGGAAGGTGCCGAATGGTCGAAGTCGAAAAACCTGAGAGGCCTCCGGGCTTCCCACTCTATGCCCATGCCTCTAAGCGATGGGCTAAAAAGATCCGTGGCCGGGTACATTATTTTGGCCCCTGGCGAGATCCTGATGCAGCTCTGGAGAAGTTCTACCGTCAATGGGATGACTTGAAAGCTGGTCGAACTCCACGCGTTCAAGGCGACGGCCCCTCCATCGTCGATGTGGTCAACAAATTTCTGACCAACAAAGAAAATCGAATGCTCAATGGAGAGTTGAGCCCACGGACTTTCCACGACTATCACGCGACTTGTGCCCAGGTTCTCGAACGGTTCGGGAAAACTCGACTTGCTTCTGATATCGGTCCTGATGACTTCGAATCGCTCCGCGTGGCATTGAGCAAGAATCGTGGTCCTGTCTCTCTGGGTAACCACATCCAGCGAGTCAAGATTCTGTTCAAGTTCGCTTTTGTGGATACGATGAACGGGGCCATCGAAAAGCCGTTTCGATACGGCGATTCATTCAAGAAGCCTCCCCCCAGAACATTGCGCGTGGCCCGGAATGCGAAGGGGCCGCGAATGTTTGAGCCCGATCAAATTCACCTCATGCTAGCGAGCGCTTCGGTCTGCCTAAAGGCGATGCTTCTGCTGGGGGTTCAAGCTGGGCTGGGGAACCATGATGTCGCATTGCTCCCTCTCTCGGCCTTGGATCTCGACAGCGGTTGGCTGACCTACCCGCGCCCGAAGACGGCTATCAAGCGTAGGATTCCCCTTTGGACGGAAACCGTTGAGGCGCTGCGTGCGGTCCTGGCCGTTCGACCGAAGGCAAAAACGGTAGGGGATGAACCTCTCTTGTTTCTGACTCGCACGCGCCAGCGATGGATCAAGTCACACCCCAATGGTGTTTGGGCCGACTCGATCGCAGTCGAGATCCGAAAACTTCTGATCAAGTTGAAGCTTCACCGCCCGGGCTTGGGCTTTTATGCTGCGCGGCACGTCTTCGAAACCATTGGCGGCGAATCACGCGACCAAGTGGCTGTCGACGCAATTATGGGCCATGCGGCTGATTCTGGTGATATGTCTGCCGCCTACCGCGAGAGAATCTCTGACGAGAGATTGAAGGCCGTAACGGACACAATCCACCACTGGCTCTATCCTCCGAAGACATTGAAGAAAAAGACAAAGCCTGTGGCCAAGGCTACGTCGTCAGACACTCCGCCATCTGTTCGTAACTTCGAATTCGAGACATCGACAGAACCCAAGAAGCCGGGACGAAAACCCAAGGCCAACAAGCCTTAGGCGTAACCGCATTCTATGCGCACGACCAACTCCCGGATCGTGCGCGCACTCTCCTGAAGCCCCAGAACAGGAACAACGAATACACTCTTGTGTTTGTTGTTCACGTATTCGCTTGGCAAACCCACACCGCTATCGTTGGGACATGAACGCAAAACACAGCATCGTACATCAGAACAAAACAGCGTCCATCCGAGGTCAGTCGGCGTGAGATTTCGCACGCTTTTCCCCCAATACAATCCCTACAACATTGTAGGGATTGTAGCTGTATTCGTTTATCGACCGCACACCGCTATGGTTAGGGCGTAGACGCAAAACACAGCGTCGCACGCCAAAACAAAACAGCACGCCCCTGAGGATCTTTCAATGGCAACTGACTTCACAGATCGGCCAGCAGTTCAATCAACGTGACATTTAGCAGGCTTTTCTTCAGGTACAACGAGTACAAGATTGTACCCGTTGTACCCGTATTCTCTTAGTGCGAATGCCTTGCTACCGTCGGGGCATGAGCAGCTGACTCAAAACACAGTGTCGCACAGAGCAGTAAAGCAACGTCAACTAAAGGATCTTTCAATGGTGGCAGGAAACGCAGATCGGCCAGCGAGAGTCGAAAAATGGTATCGAGTGACCGAAGCGATGGAAATCACCGGTTTTAGCCGGTCATTCATCTACAGTCAGATGGACCAAGGGAAGCTCCGCAGTATTAAAGCGGGAGGAGGGCGACGAATCCCCGACAGTGCGCTGGCTGAATTTCAACGGCGATTTGATGGCAACGGAGAAATTGAGGTCAGCGACTCGCACCAGGGGGCACCAGCATGCTGAAGCCACCCGCGACATGTCCTCATCTCACGCCGACCGAAATCGCGAATCGATACGGCTGCAAATCCGAAAAGGTGCTGGCTTGGATCGCGGACGGCTCACTAGCAGCAATTAACACCGCGTACCGAGCTTCGGGGCGGCCAAGGTGGAGAATTGACCCCGCGTCGCTTGCGGCGTTCGAGGCATCTCGCGCTAGCAGGCCAAGGCCAGCCGAATTGAAGCCACAGCCCCGGCGGCAATTCGCCAAAGGTGTCAAGAAGTTTTTCTAAGACTAGAAACGACAACAGCCCCGGGCAAGGGGGCTGCTGATTCCGTTCCTGCTGCCTCTAACCTTTGTGGAGACTGAGGCTCTACTGGAGATCATTAAATGTTAGTGGGCATGGTGCCAGAAGTCAATACCCCAATTGAGCCAAAGCCGACTCCACTGCCGATTCAGTTCGTGCGTGCCCTGGTCGAAGATCGAGTTGCGCCGCGACTGGGACAAGATGCATTCACGGTCGGTGTTGTTCTCGTCGATTTGATGGACCGCCTGTTCTGGCGCCCGGTTGGGCTGTACATGTCGCAACTGTGCGAGCTGTGCGGATTCCCTCCTGCTTGTCCTAGACGAGCACGAGCAGCACGTGCGGCGCTTATCGCCGATGGCTGGCTACGGTGCGCCATCCCGAAGAGTGGCGAGCGAACACAGGCAGTCTACGAGATGATCCTTAAAACGTCTCCGGTCGTCTCGGAATCTAACCCAGGTCAAAACGACCTCGGTAAACAGTTGACTCCTATCCATTTTGACCTAGGTCAAATCGACCCCGGTCAAAATGACCCGTCACCCCGGTCGAAACGACCTGTTACCCCGGTCAAAACAGCCTCTGACCCCGGTCGTTTTGGAACCCCCTCCAGCCCTATTACCCTTAATACTCCTAATACACCCTCCAATACAAAACCCCCTAATCCCCCAGAGGGGGAAGTGTTCGTTCTGGAGAGTTCTGAAACAGGAAAGCAACCTCCAGGCAAGAAGCTGGAACGAAAGGTCGGCGGGGTAGTGTCCGAGATTCAGTCGACCGAGTTTCCCGAATCGCTCCAAAGTCCAAAGTTCACAGCGGCATGGGACTCTTGGCTGAAGCATCGCAAAGAACTGCGAAAGCCAATGACGCCCACTTCAGCGACGAAGCAACTCGGACGACTCGCAGATCTCGGTGAGGAACGTGCGATCGCGGCAATCGATCACAGCATTTCAAACGGCTGGCAAGGCATTTTTGAACCCGATGCCAAGCGGAAAAAGGGCGATTTCTTTAGCGGCATGCGTGAGTTTATTGCAGACCATGAAGCCGCAGATTTGCGAGTGGGTCGGCACTCGTCGCTGTCGGGGAACAACATGGGACGCAACTTCTGGGAAGGATTCGGAAAAAGTGAAACGGCTATCGAAGCAACAGCGACGGGAGGCAGAAGCGAACCTGATTTTGACCAAAGGGCGGGCGATGTTTGGAGACCCGAATCGGGTGAGCCGTAAGACCATCGAAGCCAAATCAGTAACGGCTGAGCTGCGGAATTCGGCCATCTTGCCAATCGTGAAGCTACCGCGATGGATCAAAGATTGAGTTTGGAACCAAGTACTTTCAGAAGAGGCAAATCAATGTCTGGAGCAACACCATTGGACACAGTTTGGGCAGTTGAGGCGGGATTCCAGCAGGGGCTGTTTTCGGCACTTCGTGCGGGGCCGGGTTCTTACACTGCGAGCAGTTCGGTTGGCGTGACAAACCAAGGCGGCGTTGCAGTGATCGAACTTCGGGGCGTGCTCACGAAGTATCCCAGCTACATGCAAGCGATGTTCGGCGGGGCTGCAACCATCGACGTCAAGGCGGCATTCGACTCCGCGATGGCTGATTCCTCGATTCGTGGGGTCTGCCTCGTGATCGACAGTCCTGGCGGAGCAGTGAGCGGGATTGCAGAGTTAGGTGATGCGATCTTCGCGGCTCGGAAGTCTGGGAAGATCGTTGCGGTGCAGGTCGACGGGATGATGGCATCCGCAGCGTTCTGGCTGGGCTCGCAGGCCGACAAGATTTACGCCACCCACAAGTCAGATCGTGTCGGCGCGATCGGAACCGTGATGGCCCTTCAGGATTCGAGCAAACAAGCCGAGATGAGCGGCATTCAAGTTGTCGTGGCCACCACTGGAGCACTCAAGCCGATGGGCATTCCTGGCGTTGCAATCAGCGACACTATGAAGGCGTCCATGCTCGCAACAGTGACCGCCAATCAGAATGAGTTTTCTGCCGCGATTCAACGTGGCCGTGGGCTTTCAGCGGCTCTGGTTAAGGGCGTGTCGGATGGCTCCCTAATGTCTGCTGCCGACGCGGTGGCAATGGGGCTGATCGATGGTGTTCAGTCACTAGATGTGACCCTCGCAGCATTGCAGGGCGGCAAGGTGGCAAGAACGGCGAATGGAGCAGGAATGCAGCCGGGGGTGACAGCGGCTCAGCAGTTTCAAGCCGGAGTCAACGCTCTGGCTGCCACTGGGCTCGATCGCGAGAAGGCGACCTCTCGGTTTGTGCGGACCAATCCGGAAGTTCATGCGGCGTTCTTGGCTGAAGCGAGAAGCGGACCGGCCCCCATTGCCAGCCCATCTGTGACACCCCTGAAGGAAAAGCCGCATACGAAGTTCTTTATGGACAGCGTCCACAGCTTTGTTAGCAGGGGAATGTCGCATAGTGCTGCGTGCGCCCGAGTCGTTCGAGAGAACCCGCGAGCCCACGATGCGATGCGAGCAGAGGCCCGAAACCACGTCGGTGTGTGACAGAAACCGGTAACGAGTTTGCGGCGCGTTTGCCAATTTCCTGGCGACGGTCGCACAAGAGGTTCACCATTCAGAATTGAGTGTTCAATGCCAAGTCCATCCGCAGCAATAGCAATTCCCCGTTGCGATTTAGGGGGAGCCGTTGAGCAAATTGACCTTGAAGCCCAGAACCGAGGCTATATCGCTCAGGTAGTTTTGCCAATCTTCAGCACACCGACGAACACAGGCACGTATCCCGTGATCCCGATCGCTCAGTTACTGCAGAATCGCAATCTGCTGCGAAGTCCAAGGAGCGGCTACAGTCGCGGGAGCATCACGTTTTCAGAGGAAGCCTTTTGCACGACCGAGTATGGCATCGAAGAGCCCATTGACGCTAAAGAGACCAGGCTATATCGGAATTACTTTGATCTTGAGTTGATTGCAACCAAGCGGGCGGTGAATGCCGTTCTCGGAAGTGCAGAACACCGCATGGTTACAGCTCTGACCGATCCGGCGGTAATCACTCAGACCGGGGCCGCGCTTGCACCCTGGAGTGATCCTATCGCAGCAGCTCCGCTGGACGACTTCGCGACAGCCCGGTACATCGTTTGGAGTTCAACCGGCATCTGGGTCAATGCCGTCGTGATGAGCAAGAGGACGTTTCTCAACTTGAGGGACTGCCTGCAGGTTATTGACCGGATTCGGAACAACTCGAACTATCGCGTCCTGGCCGGCGAGATGACTCCTGAAATGATGGCGTCAGCCTTCGACGTAGAGCGGGTGATTATTTCCGACGCGGCCAAGAATGCCGCCCGCGAAGGGCAACCATTGTCCGTCGCCAGTGCATGGCCGGATTCGAAAGTATTAGTTGCCAAGCTGGCCACTTCGAATGACCTGCGAGAGCCGTGCTTGGGGCGGACGTTCCATTGGGCCGAAGACGGCAGCCAGCCCCTTGGCACCATCGAGACCTATCGCGACGAGCAAGTGCGGGCCGAAATCGTTCGAGTCCGGCATGAGGTCCAAGAAAAGGTCACGTATCCCAAAGCGGGTTATTTGATCACTGCGGTCTAGGTGTCAGTCCACATGCAGCCGACTCGCCGTCATTTCGGCGGCGGGTTACTCCCAAATCCATATCACACAGGGAATCCACATGCTCGAATCAGTTGCATCGATATTTGCCGCGAAGCTCAAAGCCGACGAAGTCAACACCCAGGAACAGTTTGTATGGCTGGTGCAGTCTCTAATTGCGAATCCAATCGGGACACCAAACAGCCTCTCAGCTCAAGAGGTGGCAGACACGCTGTATCAGATGGAATCCACGGTCGAACTGTTGGGGCAGGCGTTAGTCACGTTTGAAGACAGTCTGAGGATGGCAGCAGACCTACAGGCAGAGTTCGGGGCAGCTGCTGAAGGGGCGATTTACCGAGAGGCCAAGGCTCAGCTTGAGCAAGAATGGCAAAGGCAGCAGGCGGCACACGATGCCGAGGTGCGTGAGTACGAAGGTAAGTTGGTATCGTGCAGCCAGCGAATCCAGGCCGCTAACGTCGCTCGGACTGGCCTGCTGATGAACGTGACCGGTGAGGTTCATATGCAGTATGGCAAGATGAATCAGAAGCGGGATCGGCTGCATCGCGAGCTGAGTGAACTGTTAGACATTGAGGCAGGGATTGCCCTTGAGCTTGAAGCAGGACTGGCTGAGCAGAACTGCGATGGGTGGGAGGGTGAAGATGATGTCGCGTTGGCTGCTACCAATAGGTCACTGGAGGACGCCAAAGCAGAGGTCGAGGACAAGCGGAAGGAGATTGACGACCTGCTCACAGAACAGCGTAGCATGCTCGCGTCTGATGCAGTCACCCAAGCGTTTACGAACAGCCGACAGATGACGATGGCAAGCTAGGCAAGAGACATCAGCGGGCGGCGTGTCCCTGCACTACGCATACACGCCCGCCTACTGGTCGCCCATCTACCACCCACCCCCGCTTATGGGTCCTTTGCCGGGCAGCCCCCCTGGGAAACCGCACCATGATCCCACCGGTATTGGTGCATCCTGACTGTAAATTCAATCTGGCCTATTCCGCGAGGGAGATTCCCGTAAGTCTAAAACCCTCCAAAATGCCCTGCAATCAACCGGAAGGGGGCACGATTGAGGCATGGGCGTCCAAAGTCGTACGTGCAGCTGAGACTCACGTAGCGAGTTTGGCAGTAGATCAGCAATTAATGGGCCTTGGCCACGTGTTGGCCGGGGCCGTCTAACGCAAAACCTAGTCCGCCGTGATGGCGAGAGGGGTAAACAATGTCAAACATCGGTGACTTAGTCACAACCGTGTCTTGCGATGCGTCAAGCTATCCTCAGGGGACAAACTTAGCAATCAATTCCAACAAGGCGCTCAGCGGGTCGATCGACTCAATTATCGGCCAGCTGCAGCGCCAGAAAAAGGAGTTTGACAAGCAGGGGAAAACCACGCAGGACAATATTCTAGGAGCCGCAACCAAGGGAGCGGGCGAAGGGCAAATTAACCACGCCTTACAGCTCAACGAAGAGGTGACGGGGCTCAAGAATAAAGCGGCGGCTGAACGAGACGCAGCACAAGCTGCACAGGACGCCCAAAACATCCGCAATCAGCAGGCGGCTGCCGGGGCGTCATTGTTGTCTAGCCTCCGCGACGAGGAAGCCACGCTGAAGATGACGGCGGATGAGATTCGGATTTACAAAGCCGAACAGGCCGGGCTAAGCCCTGTCACGATCGCGGCAGCGCGGGGCATTCAGGCGAAGATTGCTGCACTTCGAGAGGAGTCACTTGCCGAGCAAGATGCAATCGCGAAGAAGGTCGCAGCAAAGCAGGCTGGGGAGTCGCTGGTTGCCACTCTCCAGCGAGAGAAGGCCCTGCATGGGATGACAGCAGGGCAGTTGCAGTTGTATCGGGCACAGCAGCAAGGGGCGACGGGTGCAGAGATCGCACGAGCACGAGCCCTTCAAAGTGAGATTGCCGCGTTGCAAGCTGCGAAAGAGGCTCAAGAGGCTCTGAATCGCGAAACACAGCGAGGCAGCGGTGGAATTGCCGGGATGGCGAACAAGGGGATGATTCTCACGGAGGTGACGCGAGGACTGGAAGATGCAGTTGCGGGGTTCACGACCAACGGCCTGAAGGGCATGTTGATGGGAACGACCAACAACACCAACCAAATTGCATCGCTGGTTGGTGGAACGGCTGGACTGGCGCTGTCGGTTGGAAGCATCGCCGCATTGGTCGGCGTCTCACTGATTCCGATGCTCATGAAATGGGGGGACAAAACGGAGGAAATCCGCAAGCGAGAAAAGGAACTTGCGGACGACCAAAAGAAACAGCACGACGATTACATGGCTCAAATTACGGAGCGCAATGCCGCCCGTTCCCAACGCCAAGACGACTCGGAAGATCGTAGAAATTTAATCGGCAACCAAAATGCCAAACCCGAGGCCCTGCAGTCCCAACTGGAACGGGATAAGGCGGAACTGAGGCGGACGCAACGCGAGGCTCAAATCGTACGTGAGCAGCAAAACGCGATGTCTCAGCGCCAAACCTCGGTTCAAACTGATATTTCTACTCAACACTCTCTTAGGAATCTGGACGGGTTCTACACTCGTAGCAACTCCGCGCTGCTGGCCGAGAAGGAGGAGGAAAGCCGCGAGTTGGAGCGAAAACAAGAAGAGGCAGCACTTCGGCTCCGACGCCTGCGGATTGATGAAGGAAATATCACACGCCAGATCGAGGAAACGAACGCGGCTCGTGTCGTTGCCGTTAAGAGCGACATGGATAAAAAGGCTTTGGAAGAAGCCCAGCGAGAGAAAGATGCACGACTAAAAATTAAGGCCGATGAAGCGAAAAAAGACGCGGAGATTCGCAAGAACTCGGCATCTGCAATTGAGGGAGCGATTCGCCGGAAAAGCCCGGAAGCGGCTGACGAGATCGATCGGCAACAACGGATCAAAGAGGAGAAACGTGCAATCGCGATGGGACTCAATAGCGGGCTGATCACCAAGGACCAAGCCCTTCTGGCTAATAGGGAAATTGAAAAGAAGGACACCGTTCTGCCCGGCGGTCCAACAGCTGCGGTTCAGTCCGGATCAACGGCTGCGTACTCCGCAATGACCAAGGCCCTGAACGGGCAACGAAACGCCGATCTGCAGGCCAAAGCGATCGACGCGACGAAAGATCTAGGAATCATTCTGGAACGCATCGAGAAGCTAGACCCCCTACAGGCCACATTGATCTCGATCTAACGCAGCCAGCGTCTTAAGAAAGGCGAACCAATGACCACAGAAGATATTGAAACGGTCGAGCGATTTCGACGGGTGATGACGTTCAACAGCTGCCGAGGGCTGCACCTTCACAACATCATGAAGGCGTCTGAAGGTCTAGTTACCGTTTTCGCCCCACTGAGTTGGTCACACGCGGACGGCGTCGACACTCTGACTGAATACGAGTCAATGCGGCTGCAGATGTACGTGAACTGGGACCCCAACGAACTGATTCGGCTGGACGACAAGATTGCCGAGCAGGTCGCAGCCTCATTGCGTGCATTTGGGAACCGCTGCATTGACGCGGCGGCATCCGTCGAGAAAGTGCGACATCCGAGTGAGCCAGAGAAGCCGCTGGCGTACGTTGCTCGAGACCGGGAAAGCCGCGAGTTTATTGCAGGCCATTACTTTTACGGCCCGGCGATAAACGCAGCCAGCGAATTCCACAAGACCACCGGCAAGACTGCTGAGGTTTCAACCGAATTGCTTTCGGATTGGCCAGCGATCGAAGCGGAGTTTATTCAGGCGATGCAGTTCGAGTTGACTGCAGATTGATGATTCGGACGGGGGCGTTGAATTTCCCGGCAGCGGTCTTTCGGCTGCTGTCGGGATTTTCTGCGCATGGTCACGTCTAACTCAATGTTCCCCTTCCTGTCAACGTAAGAACGGCACTCCCGGCTAGGTACGCCGGATTACCGCCGCTTGATGCGGACGATACGGATGATAACGCAATAACAGATTGATAAGAGGGGGGGGGCGGCGGAGGCGCGGACCCAAGGGGGATCGGAAAGTCCATCATGTCAGGGGTACTACTTCCCGGAGGATGCCGATCAGAACTGGATTGCGACAAGAGTGAACCGGCTACGTGCTCTATATGCTCGCAAGCCGCGATGACCGTAGGTGTCCACTCCGATGCAGCCTGCTTTGCGTCGGCAGGCAACAACAGGACCGCTAAGGCACCTAATGAACAATTCACAAGAAAGGCTATGAACCCGCCAACGCGGCCAATAAATCTTCCGTGAGGAGGTATCGAAGTCGTTTTCTGAATCACGGCATTCTGAGCGTTATTGGCTGCAAGAAGCGCAACAAGCTGTTGCTGTTGTGCCGGTGTGAACTCATTTAGTGCGTCCATGACTTGCCCTCCTGGCAAACGGATCTGCCTTGTTTGAAAGTAAACCCCCTTCTTGTGCCAGAACGCCAATTGTTCACGGCTAAGGTGATTGATTATTCTAACGGGATTTCAATCGCAGTGGTTCACAATTTTCTGCGAAATGCGATCTCGGTATTTAACATTGCTGCCGAAATCAGAGTCAATGGTGCCAGAATAAACATCTTGGTCTAGCGGAGCCCGGTAATGTCTGATTCAACAATTGACGCAAATTTGAGGCTCGCGGCGGCAATCGAAAAGTGCTTGGCCGAGTTGGCGGTGGCTCTTGGGGAGTTCCGGAAGAGCTATCGGCCACCGGCTATTAGGACCATCGAGATTCAACAGCGACCAGCCCTCCCTGTTCAGCCAAACACGACAATTCAGCCGCCGGTCAAAGAATTCCTAAACGCAGCCGAAGCCGCTGAGCTTATGGGATTTAAAGTCGAAACACTTTACATGTGGAGGCGAACAGGGGCGAAAGGTCCCAAGTCATACGGTAAGGGTAAGGCTGGTCGCTGGCGTCGTTCTGAGGTCGAGGCATGGCTAACATCGCAGGCGAGGGACACCGCCGATTCACTTGGATTGAAATCTAAGAAGAAGCGACGGCCTGACAGCTGTTAGCCGTTGGCCATTGCCTGCTGAACGTACTTCTTATAGGCCGCGATCGGAATGCGGCGGGAACTGCCGACCTTCATGGACGCAATCGAGCGGTCGACAATCATTCTACTGATAGTGGCCTCTGACACCTGGAGAAGGTTTTGAACTTGCTTAGATGTCAAGAACTTTACGCCAGCTGCTTCTAGGTCTTGTATTCCGGCAGCTTCGTTCGTTGTCAGGGCCATTTGGGAGTTTTGGCTCATTTGCGTTGTCCTTTGCGATATTGGTTGCGAAACTGGCATTTGAACTAAAAGCCAGTTATCGCATTTCCACCAACTCGGCAAGCCCTTTTGGTGAGGCGCCGGGCACACAATGAGCAAACTTGTGATTGTTCTGGGAAGATAAGCCGGAGTGACCGCCGCGTGAAATGCTCGCTAATTCGATTGTTATGATTCCGCCGTGGAGTCGCTGGCGAAGTCTGACTGCGAGAACACGACAGGTGTGCCATGCGCGAAACCGTATAGCATTTGCGAGTTGCCACCCGATAGATTTCCCATTTCAACTCGCAATCCAACAATTCCATTTGCCCCTACGGCATTCGCTTGTCTTCGAACGTCTGCCAGCAATTCAGCTTCGATGTTCACAATAGCCTGCTCTGCTCGCTTGGACCGACCGCCTAGCAGATCGGCCACCGCAATGGTGAGATCACCGAACAGATTGATCCCATAGATGCGACGGGCGAATACGACTGATAGATGTTGGGTAATCTCCATTCCAGGCTGACACGCGGTTTCAGTTGTGAATACTGGAATGTCTGGCACGGAACAATAAGCGACCAATTCGGGAAACGTCGAAACCAATCGCAGCATTCCATCTGCACCGTTTTGCGCAAAATCTACCTGACTGAGCGTCCCACGACGATAGAGGTCGCGGACTTCTTCCAATGTCAAAGGCCCACGTGACTCGGGTTCAGAAGCCAATTGAATAAACCATTGCTCTGTGACGGTCGCGCGTCGTTGCACCGCAGCGTTACGTTTCAGTACGGGTCTTTTCTGGCAGTCAGGGCAGGCGGTCCATTTGCTGCCAACAGCAATTTTGAACTTGCGGTCGCACAAGGGGCAAATCCAAGGTTCGGTTTCGGCTGACTGGCTCATGGTGTTTTTCGCAAGTGTCCTTACTGATCAAACGCGACAACAAGCAGTTGAAACGATGCTGAACAGAAACGCAAGGACAGTGGCCAGAGGAAGTAGCCAACCTACGAATTGACCGACTGCCTCACGGTGTTTTCTTCGTGGCAGCTTTCTTCTTTGGCACTGTCGGTTCGCGGGCGGCGGACAAGAGTAGGTCACGTGCCCATGCAGACGTTGTCATCCCTGAAGCGGTCGCTGCGGCGTCAATTTCAGCCCGCTCCGACTCAGACATTCGAATTCGCATCATGTGAGATTTGCTCACGTCGCCAAGTGGCTTTCTGCCCATTTTTATACTGCCTTGAAAATATTGTTGCTACACCTATTGACTGTGCCGATAACTGTAGCAACAATATCCCTGCTCCGCCAGTCGAAGACGATCCCCTTCAGTCACAAGGAAACGAACCATGTCCGCAACCGAACTCAAAACGCTCGCCGCAGTGATCCGCAAAACATGGAAGGATCTAGCTCTGGCTGATCAGTCCGACGCGGATTGCCTGATGGAAATCATCAAGGAAACCCTTGGAAGTCTCGAAACTCTGGAAGGAGGTGAGTAGTCGAAAAGAAGTGACCCGCCCTCGGGTGCAACCGGGGCGGGTCGGATGATGCCCCAACACGGATGAAGGAATCACATCAGTCTCCAGCGTAATCTACGCGGCGGTGTGATTCCACCCTCTCTATCACATTCCCCAATTGTCAGACCGGCGGAACTTCAATTCCTTCGGTCCACGCTTAAGGTGCGCCCGTTATGTTCACACTACCGCCCCCCGTTGTTCCGGCTGGTGTAGTCCCCTTTGATATCGCAGCCTGGAAAGCACGTCGCCAGAAACCACAGCCCCCAGAACCCGCCCCGGTTGCTCAAGTCGAGTCGGCTCGTGACGACGAAGCTGAATGGCTGGAGTGGCATCTTAAGGCTACTGCGCCTCAGCCAATGTCAAACGACGAATTGCGAGCGTTGGCCGTCACGAGGGGCAAATCAATCGCCCCTGGCA
>JAZKFE010000051.1:43130-61751 GCA_040386595.1 Planctomycetota bacterium
ATCAGCACGATGAGTACATCCGAGAGTATCGCGGCAAGGAATACGGCGAGACTGTCTGTGCCTATCGACAGTTCGCCATCTTCGGAATCTGGGCGGATGGGAGTAAGAAAGGACCGGCCCTGCCTGCGATTGGATTTGACCGCTTGAAATGGCTGGCCGGTCAAGCCGAGCTCACGAAGTATCTGAAGTGGTACCGGGCAGTCGATCTGCCGGGCTTCATGAACTGGGTTGAAGCTCACCCCAGCTATCGCCCGCAGGCCGGGCTGCCTCCGCTGGTTGGTGCCGAATCGTCTGCAAGTCTGCGAGGTGCCGCATGATCGAGCAAATTCGAATTAAGGCTTCAGTTGCGCGACTACCTGGGTGGCAACCTTTTAATCTGTACGACCCAGACACCGATCAGGACTCCCCGCAAAATCCCGTCCCGAAATACGAAGCTGACGGCAGGGCGATGTCAATTCCCCTGATGCTCGATCGAGCTCAGTATAAGGATTATCGAAAGACCCTTACGCAAAGAGACCCGCATTGCGTCTACTGCGGTGACGAGGTCACCAATGACACATCAAGCCTAGATCACGTCGTTCCACAGAGCCGTGGCGGAAAGGAATGGCCCGCGAATTTGGTCTTGTGCTGTCGGGAGTGCAATACCGCAAAAAGTGACATGACTCTGCATGAGTGGCGAGAGAGCATTATCGAGAGAATCGCAAAGCTAGATGCAATGGCTGAAACCGTTCAGGGACTTATCGACGATGGTGCAAGTTGCTTCGTTGCAGGGGTAAAGAAAGTGCGTGATCCAGAACCGACGATGGTGTTGAACTCGTGTGTTCCGAGGGCAATGCAGCCGGTCAGTCCAGAGTTGCCGTTTAAAGAAGAGCCGGATCAGTACTGTCAGAATCACTTCGATGCGGGACGGGCTTCCTACCAAATCGTTGACAACACCACGAAGAAACCGATTCTTCGGCGTCTTTCGCTCAATCAGGCGGTACACGTGGTGACACAGATCGAGCATGACACGCCCGTTTCGATATGGATGGTTCGACCGTTCTATCGGGCTGAAATTGGGCTCCCTCGTCCGCCGAGGCCCGACCTGCTTCCGGAAGAGTGGTTTCGGACACCAGCGGGAAGTCCTCATGTCTGCAGTAGATCCAATGACGCTCACTCAGATCATTCGCAACAGCCGGAAGCGCTAGAACCTGTCGAGTAGATCGCGACAAACAACCCGGGGAGCAATCTCTCCGGGTTCATCCCTAATCAAATCTCATTCCCAGGAAGGGAATTTCATGCTTTTAGATACGTTGTGGGTTATGACCCAGGTTCAAATTGTCGCGGCATTAGTCTTCATGGGCTGGCTACTTCATGATCAGTTGCCGCCTTCACGGGGGCTGATGTCTTGGCGTTGGAGTCGATAGCGCGAGACATGTCTAGAACAAGCCCCTGCCGGATTCGCCTTTGGCAAGGGCTTGTTTCGTTTGCCGAGCACAGCAGTTGCTTAGTAGAAAGCTGGAAGCATACCAGCTGCGCGCTGGGCGTGGTAACAGTTTAATTTGCCAGTGGGACGAGAGTTTCCAGACTCCCTGGCTCGGACCAAGTTCGGAAGTTCATCGGGATACTTCCTAAGCCGCAAGGCTGCCGCCCGAAGCTGCTCTGGGCACTCACTGGATTCGGCGAGCCGAAAAAGCGTGATAAATGTTTTTCGAATATCAACGCGTTCGGGATGATTCAAGTCGAGTGTGTCAATCAGATCTTGGCCTTCAGTCGCAATCGCGGCAAAGCACCCGTCCTCATTGCATTTAAGCAGGGTTCTGAAATCTAGTTTTTCAGGGCTGACAACTTCAAGCTCACTTTTCTTCCAGTTACATCGATTGCAGGCGTATAGCAAGTTGTCATAGTCGTTGCGTAGGTCTGGCCGCGTGGACTTTGGCAAGTAATGCTCACAGGCAAAACGTCTGTAGCCGTCTGCGGCAAACGTTTCTCGATCAAGGCAAAAGACGCAACGAAATGTGAACTCATCCCTCAGCCAGTGCTTCATGGCAGAGTAGTCGGAATAGCCCTGCGGGCCATGTTTTCGTACATGCACTCCTGATGGAAAATCGTAAGCTGCCGATAGTGTCATAAGGAAGGCCCTCCAGTCTTGATCAGCAGCTCTTTGATCGAATTCGCAATAGATGTGTCGATAGGTGCAAGCAAATCCGCAAAAGACCTTGCGTGCGTTTGAAGCATGTTTAGACGCAGGTGTTCCTTTTCGGTTAATCCTTGTCGATTCTTTTTTAGAATCAGCTCGTATCTCTCCGGGTTTATCGTATCAAACGCTCGTTGTACTCGGTCAATCTGAGGCTCGGTTAAAACGCTTCGAGCCTTGGGAACATCTATTGCTTCCCTGCCGTTTATGACGTATGTAAATGGGGTTAGAATCAACAGGGCCGCAGCAAGAATGAGCTCCCCCAGCGGAGCTCTTGGGCGATGGGGATATGGACTTGGAGCTTCCGGCACATTCAGACCTTGTGTGCCTTGGAATGCGACATAGGCTGCCTTCGGAAAAGAGTTCGGTACGAAAGTGCATCCCATTTGGGACACGAGCTTGCACGTCAATCGAAATCCATCTGGGTTTTCTCGCTCGGATTCTGGCCAATGGATTGGGATTCGAAGCGGAAGTGATTTCAAATTCCTAAGCGATTTCACAGCACTTAATAACTGGCCACCGATACCGTTGCCGCGAAACTCTGGCCGAACATAGATATCTTCAAGGTCGAGTACATTGTGACGCTCGCGTACGAATGCCCAACCAAATTTGTTCTTGTCATCCTGGCCAATAACGAACGAATAAAACCGGTCATCATTTTCGGCGCGTGTTACTCTGCGTTTCAATGTCCCTGTCCCCACAGTTCCGAACCTGAACGGGTTCGATACATGGGTGCTTTCAATTTGCGAAGAAATGCTTGGAACGAATGCAAAGCTCTCAAATACAAATCGATCAAAGTAGTCGATGTGCAAATATCCGCTACCGTTGAGTCCCCAGTCTCCCCATGAATTACGAAAGTGAAACAGCGGCGTGCCCGGCATCCATTCATCTAAACTGACGCAGTGCGTTCGGTCGAAGAATATTTCCGGGGGATCGGAAGGCTCGATAATGCCATTATCGGGGGCAATCCAATTCGGAGAGAGAGGTAAGCCAATCAATATTCGCTCTTTTTTTCTTGCGAGCGATTCGTAGGCTGCGAACCCCGTTGGAACCATTCTGTAAGCAGCAAGGAGGTCTGAGTGAAGCCTACCGCGTGGTATTTTATGCGAAGGCGGCAATTCGCCCCCTTCAGCCACCTGTTGTGACCACGCAGGGTCGCTGGGCAAAGGTAAACCTTCCCCGTAATGCAACCGACAGGCGGTGATACACCAGACCCCCGCATCCTCTGGATGCCGACCTTCCACTTCAACAGCTCGAATATAGCTGTATGGAACATTAATGAAAGACTTGGCTGGCATTAAGTTCTCAACTGAGAATTATGGTTAAAGGCAGATGTGGAAGAATGTACCGCCGCGCCCGAGAATGGCAGAAAAACGCGACAGAATCAACGGCGAGACACAATTTTCAACCTCAACCACGTCATTCTACCGGTGAATCTTAAACCAAAAACGGGCGTCAAACTGGCAAACTGACGCCCGTTTTTTGCTGTTTACCCCTTGCGTAGGATAAGAAGTTTCGCGTACAGTAGCAGGTGTCACTGACGCTCGCAAATAGGGGTTTACAGTATGTTTACAGGTGCTTTGCACTGTACTGATAGGATTTAGCCAAAAGTTGCAAATAGCCGTCCGGAATGGCCGTTTCCAGACTTTTAGTTGTACACCTAAAAAGGCATTTTGGTTCCGTCATTCTACGTTCGAGTCGTAGTCGGGGAATTTGCGAAAAGCTCTGGATTTTCCAGAGCTTTTTGCATTGGTACTTTGCGGGAATAACGCGACTGCCCCCAGTCACTCCCCCAAAAAGATTTTGGCCGCGCGTTCTCGCAGCAGCCTCTACGCCGCGACAATTTTCTGGTCGCGCCATTTCCGGATGTCACTCGCGACACCAATTCTTGATCGCCTGACTCCCTACTTCTTCTTGACGAGCTCTTCCAGCAGCCGTCGGCAACGATGAATTTCGTTGAAGGCATCGAACAAGGGGGAAATCAAACAAGCCGAGAGCACCACCAGAAACAGTAAATTCAGCCCATTGCCTCGCGCGCCTGTGGCAATCAATCCGAACGACGCCAGCAAGCCCAAGGCGAAAACGATCCCCAGAACCACCGTCGAGATTGTCACCGAGCGCAGCCCAGATGACGCCGCGTCGCCAGCGGCTTTCTCGCTTCTCAATCGCGCGATCGACTCGGCGTCCGCATCGACCACCGTAGACTCGATCTTGCAAGACGGGCACGAGAATTCATGCCCCACAATGATGGCATCAATCGTCGAGAGATGGGTGCAATAAGGGCAAATCCAGCGTGGCACTGCTTGTACTCCAGTGAGCAATCCGTCATATGAACAGACACACCGTACAAATTGCACTGCCATTTCGCAAGACAAGCCGACCTTCAAGAACGCAGGCCCGGCCTCTACACCCACAACTCCACACGCTCGCGCAGCTTGGGCGGCATCCGTCGATCAACGGCCTGCTTCATCTGCAGGTCGTGACAGCGCGTGCTGAAATGCCCCAGAATGATCAGCTCATTCTGAAATTTTTCAGCGCGATCGATAATGTCGTCGAGATGCGTGTGACCAAACTTGTGGATTTTTTCTTTGCGATGCTCGGGCCGGAAGAAGGTCAATTCGGTGATCAAAATCTGCGACTCATACACCGGCGGGTACGAATCCAGACCATCCGGAGCCGAATCTCCCACATAGCACACCAGCGGCTTGCGAACTTCGTGCGTCACATCCACGCCCCCCTGGCGGATATCGCGGATTTGATCGCCAGTCATTTTCTGGAACTCAGGCTTCAACTTTCGGCGACGATCCCAGATGACGTACCCCACCGACGGCACCGTGTGCTTGGTCCCAAACACCGTCAGCACATGCTCGCGTGAGAGTTCAATTTCGTCCCCAGATTTCACCCCGATAAGATTGCAGACCATGCGACCGCGATCGAGCCGCTGCCAGACCTGCAGTAGTCGCTGCACGTTCTCAACGGCGTCCTCAGGAAGATAGATCGTCGGAGGCTCCATCTTCATCATCCGCCGCCGAGCCACATAGACCGGCAACGCCGCCAGGTGATCCAGGTGAGCGTGAGTGACGCAGACCGTTTGCGTCCCCATGAAGCTCCACGGGCTGCCGCCAAGGTCAAAGCAAATCTTCAGCTCGGGAACTCGAAAATAACTTTGCACCGCGGCTCGCGAATAGCCCTCGATGGTCAGCCCCTTGTGAGTCACGGTCTTCAGGGGCAAGTTTTCAATCAACATGATATGCGCTGCAAATTGTATTGGGCTGAAAAATGAAAACCCGGCCCCCTTGCGGAAGCCGGGTTTGTTCGGTGGGGACAGTAGACCTCAGGACACGCTAACGGCAAGCCCGGTTCGGGCGCTCTCCGCCTCCAGATAGCATAGCTTCAGAGCGTCGCGAGCGAGAGTCCCCGACAGCAGAGCCGGTTCTTTTCCGGTTCGCACGGCGTCAACCGCGACTTGGATTTCATTCGTGAATGCCGCACACCAGGAAGCCCCGCCCTGTAGCTCCGGCTGCACAGCCTTTCCATCCTGGGTGATCAATGTCAGCGGGCGATTCAGCGAGGGCTCGGCACCGAGAGTGCAGAAATCGTAGAGCAACGTAGCCTGCTCAAGATAGATCTCGAACCCGTGCCCGAACGGCATCCCCTTCGCGGCGATACCACCACTGAAACAGCTGACTGCCAGCTCAGGGTCGTCATACAGATATTGAGTCGTCAGATGCTGGGCAAATCCGCGCTCCAGAATACCGCGAGAGAAAACGGCCTTAGGAACCCCGCACACCAGACCAATGAAATGAGTGTCGTGAATGTGCAAATCAACCCCGGGCCCACCCGTCTTTTCAATGTCGCCCATATCGGCCGACCAATCAGGCTTGGCAATCACGCGGCGAAAATGAGCCGCCCGGAGCTTCCCGTATTGACCGCTGCTGATGCAATTGGCGGCGTATTGGAACTCAGGAAAGAACGGCAGCACATGCGCCACCATCAACAGCTTGCCGGCTTGCTCGGCAGCCGCCACCATCCGGTCGGCCGCGGCGACTTCCAGCGCGATCGACTTCTCGACCAACACATGCTTCCCTGCGGCGAGCGCTTCCGTCACGACCTTCTCGTGCTGGTCGGTCGGAAGGCAGATATCCACGAGGTCGATCTCGGGATCAGCCAGCAGATCGTGATAATCCGCATACTTCTTAATCTGCGACAGATCCACCTGGCCGCCGCGCGGACCAAAATTGCCCTGAATACTGCTCCAGTCGCCGGCGAGTTTTTTCTGATCGCGCGTCGCAATGGCGGTGATGCGCCCACCGTTAACTTGCCGAGCCCCCTCAAAGTGGGTCATCCCCATGAAGCCGATACCGATCAACCCAATCCGCACCATAATTGCCGTCACTCGCCTTGAGGAATGAAACAGACTCGACACCCAACTTCGTCACTCGCCTCTCCGCCTTCGAAGCAGCCTGCCACGAAGAGATCAGAGAATGTGAATGATTGTGGTCCTCGCGTCAGGAACTGGCAAGCGGATCGCAACAAGTTCCCCGTAATGAACGGCTCCCGACAGCAGCAGCCCCGGATTGTCACACCGACTGCTAGCGTCAACCGCCGCCAATCACGAGCAACCTCTCGACAACTCATTCATCAACCGACCTCAATTCAAACGGCCGCCGGCACCACTCCGCAAAAAAACCTTGGTCCATTTTACATTCCAGACCGGCAGAAACACAGCACAAAACTCAAGCAGCAGTGCCTAATCAACAGGCACAAAACACTGCTTATTTTAGAGGCAGCCTGACGCCCGTCAGAAAACGTCGAAACACTCAGCATTTTTGCATGGCCTTTGAGTTCAAACTCCAATCAGCAATTTTCGCGTCACCGGCGGCCAATTTGAAAAAATGAAATTTTCACTCAACTCCACTTGTGTAATCAATTCGACACCGTCATCATAACGATCACAATGAACTTGCGGCGGTTGGCCGCGGTTGCATTGGGGCTGGTTTCGCTGGTTGCCGTGGTAAGGCATCTGGGAGTTGTCGACGAGCAACAGCGATTCTTCAGCAGCCAAACTGGCCATCATCAAGGAGTGAATTGCCATGCTGGTCCTCTCACGGAAACCCGGTGAACGGATTCTGGTCGGCAACGATGTCGTTATTACCATCGTGCGGATCGGGCCAAATACAGTGCGACTAGGGATAGACGCTCCGGGCCATATGAACATCGTTCGCGAAGAGCTTTGCGAACCGGGCACAGTCGAAGCACTGACCGGTCAATCAGGACAAAGCGGAACTACAGAACGCCGGGTCATCCCCAGGTAGTTCCACCCGCCAATTCGCCGCAGCCCCACCTCAACCACAGGCTGGCTGCGTTTGCCAACAACCTCACAGCCCCGTCGTGATATTTCATCACTTCAGGGGCTGTTTTCGTTGGCGAGTATCTTTCTTGAGGCCACTCAGCCAACCGCGCCCTCGACAACGCAAAGCGACAGCTCCACCCGCCACACAACCTCACCCAGGCCGAGCGTCTTGTTCGCATCCCTTCTGGCTGATATGTTGACTTCGAATCGCTCATCCTGGAGATCGAACCTCTCCAGGCCAATTGCACCCGTACGATGGGACTTCTTGATTATGCTGAAATCGTCGATGGCAGTCGTCATTTCTCTAATGAGCGCGGGAGCAGCACTCTCCGCGGCCGAGCCTCCACCGCAGCTGGCCCCCACCCACGCGAATGTGGCGTATGGCCCCGCCACGCGTAATGTGCTCGACTTCTGGCAAGCCAAGGGAGACGGGCCAAGGCCACTGCTGGTTTACATTCACGGCGGCGGCTGGACCAGCGGCGACAAAAAACAGGACACGAAGCGCTACCAGAAATTTCTCGACAAAGGCATTTCCTGCGCGGCGATCAACTACCGCCTCTCGGGCGAAGCGTCTCTCCCAGCCCCCGTCCACGACGCCGCTCGTGCCATCCAATTCATTCGCACCAAGGCAGCCGAATGGAATATCGACACGCAGCACATCGCCCTCACCGGAGGGAGCGCCGGAGCCTGTACGTCAATGTGGCTGCTGCTGCACGACGACCTAGCCGACGCCAAGGCAACCGATCCCGTACTGAAAGAATCAACCCGGGTCTGCGCCGCGGCAGTCTCTGCAGGACAAACTTCGATTGACCCCAAAGTCATCGAAGGATGGCTGGGGCCCAACGTCCTCAAGCACCGCATGATCAACCTGGCCGTCGGCGAACCGACCATGGAAGGCGCGCTGAAAAACTACGACAAGCACCACGCCCTGTACGTCGAATTCTCCCCCTACAATCACGTCGATGCCAAAGATCCGCCACTCCTGATGACCTACGGCGGTGACATGACGCTGCCATCCAAAGACGCGGGGCACGGAATCCATCACCCTGTCTATGGAGTGAAGCTCAAAGAAAAATCAGACAGCGTGAAACATGAATGCCACCTGTTGATTCCAGGAACATCCAAGTCCGAAAAATACGCCAATGCAGACGACTTCCTGATCGACAAGCTCCTGGCCAAATAATCCGAGCCTAGAAGCGACAGCAGACAAAGTCGACAAAAAAAATCGGCAACTATAGAGGGGCCGAGAACCAACTGCCCAATTTGGTTCTCGACGCCCCTTTTATTTTCTTTGAACTCTTTGTTTTCTTTGACACATTCAACCGCGACCGAAGCATGGCAATCCTCGCCAGTCAGCCCCTCAACTCGATTTAGGCGTAAGCGGCGGCCGGATTTTCGCCCGCTGCAGCGGGGGCCTCAACCGGCGACTCGACCTTGGCAGCCTGCAAGCTATCCAGGTACTGACTGGCGGCATGTGCCCCATCAACGAAACCCGAGACCAATCGACGACCGCCGGGAATCATCCGCACTGCGAACAGCGCCGGAAACGTGACACCGAAGGCCAGATAGTAACTCCCGTTGTAGACGACGCGAGTCAGCACATCCTGGGTTGCCGGCACCGCCTGCTGCAGCAAGGACTTGGATTTGACCGCCGCCTGACAAAGCAACTCGCCGGCCGCCGTCGAAGCTGCCACTACAGGAGCTGCCGCCTCAACTGGACTCGCTTCGCTGGTCAGATTCTCCGCCGTTTTTTCCACTTCGCACATAATCGTCAACCTTCCCCAAAATGGGTAACACACGAGAAATCGACATCCAAGACTTGCCCCTATGCGAGCGCGGGGACTTCCGCAGCAATCACGTCGCTGCCCGGCGTTTTACTCATCGCCGCAACAAGGTGGTTCACTTTTTCTGAAGCCGCCGCACTGCCCGCCGCCGCCCCCGTCCGCAATGCTCCCTGAGCCGGAAGAGACCGATAAGCCCAGAGGACAGGCGTTGAAACCAAAAAGCTCAGTGCGAAGGTTGACCAATAGGCCGACTCCGCAGCCCGAGTCGCCACCCGCTGCACCCACGGCCGCGCGAGACTGGACTCGGGCTTAATCCGCCCTTCCAACTTGCCATTCACCCGCAGCCAACGCTCTTGAAATGTGAATTTAGCAATCCGCGCCACATGCTGCGTCATCGTCGCAAACTGCATGGCACCGGCCAGAATTCCGATCACAGGAATGGTGTGCAGCCCGCCCGACTCAATCACCTGTTCGGTCACCGCATCCTGAATCATTTCCTCAAAGGCTTCCTCGATAATCGAATCAGCCACATTTCCAGTCGTCGCGACCGAATGCTGCTTGTCCTTCAGCGATCCCGCGGAAGCGATCAACATGATACCGAGAACATACTCTCGTTCATGCGGTTCTTCCGTGCTAAACCCATAGCAATAGCCAATGGAATGAATCGTCTGGAGGCAATAGTTCATCAGCGCCCGAACCACGATGATCGCCGACAGCAGATTTCCCCCGCCGGTTCCGGCCCCCTTCAACATGGCCTTTTCTTCGGCCAAAAACATCACCTTGTCGGCGAGCTTATCGCACTGCGACATGTCGGCCTTCCAGAGCTCGTGCAATGCGGTCACTCCGGCCCACTCCAGCACCATTTCGCGGTGCGAGGAAACCTCGGAGGAAGCATAGGCATCGTGGATGGTTTCCGCGACCAGCGACGGCGGCAGAGCCTTTTCGGCCAACTTCACCAGCGGATGAGTCAACCCTTCCAATACCCCGGAAACATAGCTTGGCGGCTCGGCCTTCCAGCCAGCAACCTTACGAACTTCTCCAGCCTCATAACGAGTCAATGGCTTCATCGAAAGGCTCTCTGCAAGTTGCGTCTTAGGAACGATAGAGGCAGACAATCAACCGGGCGCCGCGGACAAAATACGATTGGTTATAAAGTCTACCCCAAAGAATTAAACACCAGCAAGAGCCTTAAATGTTAAAACAGGGACTTTATGCACATAATTAAAGAAGAACCTCCCGGAGTTCTTAAAATGCAACAGTACACTGACTTCGACAACTCCTGTTTATTCGCGTTGCAATTTAGCAACGGCACACCAGAAGCGGCCCTCAAACTAAGCCAGCACCGTGAATTGTGGCGCAGATCGCCAAGTCACCAGACGTTGACATCGCGGAATTCATGCAAATCCTCACGTTGCAGGTTGTATCTCTGGTTTCTGATGGCTTTCGCAACACGGAACGCTCGTTTCAGACATCCCAGTACGCCCCTCACTGCGGCAAATACACACCGCCCCAAGCAGTCTGGTATTGACGCGAATGCGCTGTTACAGGAAATGCATGGGGTTTCGGCCTTTCTTCCGCGGCCCATCACGGGTATGATCTCCGATGTCGCGAGGTTTCGTGACAAGCAGAGATAAATGCAAGTCTGACACCCTTCGGGCGTTGTTCTCGCCCGCCTCATGCTGCGATTTGTGCCCTTGCCGAAAGTGCCTCTCGTTTTGTGCGGCTATCTGTTTCCAGGTGGATCAGTCGATTTTGACGTTTCACGTCCAATTTGGCCGGTCCAAAATTTTCGGCTTTGTTTTCGCGGAGTAGTGTGATGGCAACTGGTAAGATCAAGAAGTTGGTCAGTGACAAGGGTTTCGGATTTATCGCTGGTGATGGAAAAGACTTGTTCTTCCATTCCAAAGAAGTCGTGGGCACCACCTTCGATTCTCTCCGCGAAGGCCAAGAAGTTGAATATTCGGTTGGCAAGAGCGAGAAGGGCCCCTGTGCCACTTCCGTCCGCCTCGCCTAGTCAGCGATTTGAGCCAACGTATTAATCAACAACGTTGATAAAATACCAATTGAAGCCCCCGAGTCTTTTGATTCGGGGGCTTCTTGCGTTTTCCGCCCCGCCTCAATTGCCAATCACCGCCACCGCGCCCCTCGACCGCGCGAGTTCACTAATCCGGATACAAATTGCGTTGGACGCGAGGTCTTTCAGACGCTCGGTGAACTTCGACACCCCAGACAAATCAGCCTGGGAATCCGCAAGACAAATCAATTCATTTTCGGCTTTCTACGCCGAAAACAGCTCCTGCGACGAGTTGACTCCACTCAAAATTAGTCTGCCTGCGCATTTCACACAGACATCACATCTACGGAACACCTTTTGCCAGAGAAAGTTGCGAAGCACATCTGTTCGCCGTAGAATGACAATCGATTAAGGCAGTTCTGTTCATCTCCATCAGAGAGGCTGCTTGCGTGGAGCATCATTCCGTCACTGTCTGGCTGCAACAACTCGCAAATGGCGACCAAGAGGCTGCGCGGCAGTTGTGGGAGCGGTACGGCCCGGAACTGGTCGAACTGACTCGCCGTCGTTTTGGCGCGGCGATGGGAGCTCTCGAGGATGAAGAAGACCTCGTGCAAAGCGTGTTCAACGCACTCTGGACGGGAGCCACAGACGGTCAGCTGAAAAACGTTCAAGACCGCGAGCATCTCTGGTGGCTGTTGCTCACCATCACGCGCCGCAAGGCAGTGAACCGTCATGTCTATAATCAACGCCAAAAGCGAGCTCACACTACGATCTCCCTGACGGCAGCGCATGACGAGGATGGTTCGATCACCCCCGAAGACCGCATGCCGGACAAGGACCAGCCCCCTCCGGACTTGATTTTGATCCTGGCGGAAGAGCAGGACCGATTGCTCAGCTTATTACGCGATGATGCTTTGCGGCAGATTGCATTGTGGAAACTGGACGGCCATTCCCATGAAGACATTGCCCTGAAGCTGAAGGTCGCCACACGCACTGTTGTTCGAAAATTCAATCTGATCCGCGAAATCTGGTCTAAAGAATTGAATTCATGAGCCCTCCTCAACTGACGTCGAGCCACGACTATCCCGAGTTGCAAAGCAATCTGATCGATCAAGTTTGCGATCAGTTCGAATCGGCCATGCGCGAAGGCCGACAACCACGGATCGAAGATTTTCTAAGCTCTTTCCCGAACTTAGACCGCCCGACCCTACTCCAGGAACTCATTGCGCTCGAGGTCGAACTGCTAGGCACCTGGAACGAGTCGGCCACCGTCGATGCACAGCATCCGGAATTCTCGTTTGCCAGCTACTACCAACGATTTCCGGAAGCGACACCGGCTCTCAATCGGCTCCAGAAAGAGTGGGAGCTCCGCTGCTCGCAGCAATCCGAGCTGGAACTCAACTCCATCAGCGTTGGTTCGCAGGCCGACGTGACAGATCGCCTCGCCAGCCCTCCGCGACGACGCATTAATCAGTTTGAACTGCAATCAGTGCTGGGGCACGGGGCATTTGGCATTGTCTGGCACGCCAAGGACAAGCGACTGCAGCGGGACGTGGCCTTGAAGGTCCGGCGCCCCGACCGCGCGGCAGCGGCCGACAAATCGATGTTCTTGCGCGAGGCCCGGGCGGCGGCCAGATTGCATCACCCTAACATTATCGCCATCCACGAGGTCGGCGAGCTCGAATCCGAAGTCTACATCGTTTCAGAACTAGTCGATGGGGTCAGTCTGAAAGCCGCGCTGGAAACCCAGCCGGTGCCCCCCACCGACGCCGCCAGGCTGATGGCCAAGCTGGCGACCGCCGTCCAGCACGCTCACGAGCAGGGCATTGTGCATCGCGACCTCAAGCCCGCAAACGTGTTGATCGACAAGAAGGGCGAACCGCATGTCGCCGATTTTGGCCTGGCAAAACGTGGAATGAGCGAGGAATCCCCGCTAACCGCCGGCCAATTGATCGGCACCCCAGCCTATATGTCCCCGGAACAAGCACGAGGAGACCACGAGGCAATCGACGCCCGCACCGACGTCTACGCCCTGGGAGCCATCTTCTACGAACTCCTCACCCAAACCCGACCATTCAGCGGCGAGATGTCGGTCTTACTAGAAAACATCCAAAACACAAACCCACCAGCCCCCCGAAGCATCAAGCCAGATGTCCCCAGCGAGCTAGAAGCAATCTGCCTGAAGTGCCTGTCAAAGGCCCCCGAGAAACGCTACGAAACAGCAAAAGCACTCGCCGAGGATCTCCATCTCTATCTGGCCGGAGAAACGCTAGTCGGCATCCCCGCCGCCCTCCCCAACCGCGTCGGAAAATGGCTCCGCCGTCACCGAAATTTCGTCGCCGCCATCGCGCTGACCTTCATCGTCGCCCTCGCGGCAGCCGGCAGTCTAGCCTGGCAGTTCCGCGGCGCGAAACTCATCCCAATTGAAATGCGCGAAGTCGAATTCAAAACGGAACCCAGCGGCTGCGAAATTACCGTGGTGCCCCTTGATCCCAATTCCGGAGAACCCGACCCAACCAAGATCCAGCACCTGAAAGGCCGCACGCCGCTTATCACACAGTTGGAGCCAGCGGATTATCTTGTGGTGGCCGTACTCGACGAAACCCGATTTCATGAAGTCTATCGCCACGTCCCTCCGCGAGACGAAGTTGTCCCGCAAGCCAACCGACATTTAACATGGAGATCGGGAGCTGACGGAGTTATTAAACTTCCCAGCTTCAAGATCCCCCCATCCGATGTCACGCAGTCCATGGGGCTTGTCAAAAACTCAGCTGCACTTATTGAACCAAAACCCAATAGCATAGCGACTCCACGAATTTGGCTAGTGCCATCATTTTTTGTAGATCCTCAAGAGATCTCCGTTAAGGATATCGAGAAATGGGGCACCCAGGAGTACGGAGTTGCGGGATGGGCAAATGCCAAACGCAAGTACTCAGGAGTGCAGGGACTGGGGCCTGGCCCACTTTCACATTTAAGCTACTCTTCGGCCTTATACAAATTGGAAGACCAAGGAAAAAGGCTGCCATCGGCAGCCGAACTCTACTATCTCTCGAATGTCATTTGCGCTCAGCCACCAGCTTCAACTGGAAGTACGGAGGACCCAATAACCTGCCGCCTCCCCGATCAAACTCAAATCGAAGGACTACATTCAGGAGTTTGGGAATGGACAACAACCAAAATTGGCGGACCATTCAGCGGAATGATGCCACTTCCTGAAAAGAATGTAACCGACTTCTTAATAAAAATGGTTGGTTGCGGCAAACCAGAAACAACTCACAACCTGAGCAGTACGGGCTTCAGATATCTGAAGGCTCCGCTCGACAAGAAAGCGGGAGCCAGAGGCGTTCGTAGCACTAAGCCACGAACAGCCCCCAAAGACTTCTTAACTCCGTTCCACATCTCTCAAAGCCATTAATTTTCGTTTCGGCGCAGCCAAGCCGATTGTACTTTGCGCCACTCGACGATCTCACTACTGCAAAACGAAGTTACTCGTGGCGCAATCGCCACGAGTAACTATCACAAGCACTCTTAGAAGAACTCTATTTCTTCTCTACCGGTTTCTTGGTTGCCGGTTGAGACACTTTTTCGAGAATCTTGACTGGGTTTGCAGCGGTAGTCGTTACGCAATAATCGCTATTCTCCACATTCAAGATAAAAGCTGTGGGGCAACCTTCATAACGTTTCCACGAGGTTGGAATAGCCTCGTTCAACTTGGCAACGTCTGCCTCGTCCATCTCTGCCTCGAATCCAACCAAGATTTTGCGATCGGCGATTTTAGGTCTCGGAGGAAACGCACCGGCGGGGAATCGGATTTTTTCCATTTCGGCAATTCCCGCAGACAGCCGCACTGCAAAAAATCGACCGCTAGAATTCTTCACCTTAACGAACGTGGCCTTCAATTCTCCGAGATCCTTCACCGCATCTTTAGAATTCCAAGTTCGGTCGGCTGGCAACCCAGGATAGCGCACCGCTAACTTCAAAACGTCAACATAACTCTGACCTTTCGGCAGAGCCTGCTTAAGAACCGGATCTGTAATTCCTCGATAGAAACTAGGAAGCGTACATCCCGGCACTCCAGCACAGTATTGAGGAGCGCTCGCCCCCGAAGGAGCCCAAACATACGTGAGTACTGGCTCGTTTGTACACAGCGAGTCATCGTAGCAATCAGCTGACCAGTAACTCAAATCGCCATCGTCAAAGATCGCAACCTGCAAACATGTCATTTCGGTGGTCCCCACCTTCGGCGATGCGATCCTTTCACCACCACAACATGGCCTAGCGTCGACGACAGCGGACTTATCTCCTGCCGACACAACCAGCGAGAACCCACACACTAACACCGCCATACTTACTAACAATTTCCTAGTTCGTTTCATTTCGTTCCCTTCCGGTCTTGTTGGGAATTGTGCTCATGCGGACCGTACGCGAGACAAACACAATTCTGGCCCGATCCAACTCAGAACCCATCGTCACTGACTTGAGAGGCGTCGACAATATCGTATCTACTGACTAGATAGACCTTTCGAGACGCCCCGAGGTTCGGTAAATTTCTTATTACTAAAGAAATTCAGTCACACCACTAATTAAATAAACAATGCGAAACCCTCCATCCTATATTTTTGCTTACGCCGAGCAACAGAAGTTGTTGCAAACCTTGCAGTGTTCAGGAGGACTTCGGCATCACCCTTACCGGCAACAACGACTTAATAGTTCTTGTAAAAATTTGCCCGAGTCGATCTTCCTTCTAATGACATCGACAATTCCTGACACGCCTACTTCAAGTTCTAATCCTATGAAAATTTTTCTCCAAGCATCCTCGACGAGGAGATAAAACCTCTCACATAAAACGCTACGGAGTCGAGCTCAGCAACTCCTTTAAACGGCCGAACACGACAAACATTTCCAGTGAGTTTCATTAAGTTTCTCTTGTCTCACTAGATTTTTCGCAGGCCTTGGAACTCCTGCCTCGCCTCGCTAAAACGGATTCACCTCGGCTTCGTACAGACGGGAGTGAAACCGTTTGCTTCGTAATAAACTTCAAACCAAATCTCAGAGCCCAGGTTTTCGCAAAGCAGGGTCCGAAGACACAGCTTATCTTCAGATTTGTTTTCCCCATCGCGATTACGCCAGAGGGCATCTGAACGGTGAGGACCTTTACAGCCCCCGTCTACAACTCCCTCCAATCCCACACGCCTACAAGTGTCAGGCACACCGACAGGTTTGCACAGCTCTATATAAATCACATCCTCGACCATTGCGACTAATCGTACCGTCACAAAATGGCATTACCGAAAGGCGATCCGCGCGTAATGCAAATTTGAGCTCAGCGACGATAGCGGATGTGCCTGCTTGCCCCCAATCAGCACCAAAAATTCGCTGAAATTATGGTGCTGATTGCATTTAGCAGACGGACTCCGCTTGGAAGAAACCTCTCGACAGAGGTCTGAGATTCGTACCGCAAAGATTCCACTTTCCCAAGTGCGACTTCCCACTTCACACAGGTACGCCCAGCAATATTTGACCTATTTGCAACGAGTTTGGCTTCAATCACAGTCGCCGCGACACGATAGCCACTATATTGCTGCGATACAAAAAGAGGCCAAAATGTCGCCAAAGAATTTCCATGGAGCTTGATTTATCTTCGGCAAGAACGCAATTTTCGTTCCACCCGCAACAACTTTGCAAACCAATTGAAATCGCCTGGCTGGAGATCGAGGAGTCAACCACAATTGGATTTATTACAACCTTCCTCTTGTCGACTATTGTAAAAATTTCAAGTAATCGAACAGCAAAATGTTTGCATGCTGCATTCTTCACTTTCATGAGCGTTCAATTCGATGAGCTTCATTTTTAAGTTCTTCCATTTTAACGTGAATTCCGGGTTCCAAGATCACTGAAATCAGAACAACTGCGGGCCAATTTTTCACAATGATTTTGCGAAGTATCTATCGCCAGATTCGCCCTGCCAATCTCCTGAAGGGGCGTGAGCACTCTGTCACAACATCATCTTGGGATTGGGTGCCAGTGGGCCTTGCCAGTGTCGGTCGTCTCTCAGCGGTCCCGAACAGTACTGGCAGATCCAGTGGTCCCAAAACTTGTCGCTGTGACACAGCAGACTGATTGGGAGCGAAGCGATCAGATCATTTTGTAGGATGGGCATTCCTGCCCGTCTCTTCGTAGGAAATGCCAATACCGACGGGCAAGAATGCCCATCCTACGGGGCTTTGATCAGTCTCAAGTTCGGGAG
Source organism: Planctomycetota bacterium (assembly GCA_040386595.1). GTDB lineage: Bacteria > Planctomycetota > Planctomycetia > Planctomycetales > Planctomycetaceae > JAKFVC01. The sequence goes on from JAZKFE010000051.1 coordinate 60,705, forward strand.
CACTCGTACTTTTCGAGGCCGTCCATCGACTGCAGGCACTCCCACATCACTCCAAAATCCAGCTGTGACACCGCACTAGCAGGCTCTGCGCATACAAGCCTTGCCGTCAGGCAACAACGGCATCATTGTCATGCGAAGCTTAGAGGCAAATGCACATCTTAAAAGCTCGTACCTTGGAATCGCCAAAGGAATGAAGTACCTCTGAAGCAACGGAATTCAAATCATTAGCCAAGGCACTTAGCGAAACCCCACAGCCCAGGGTCGCCCCTTCGAGAGTTCGCAGATTTTTCGCGGCCGACATCCTCGGTCATTGTTGACGATCATGCATCCGTGAACGATCTGCGACCGAAACAGAATCTCAACCAACCTGGCGTATTGTCGTCGAATTTAAAGCTCGCCGATCGGTGAAGCGTCATCTCGAGTGGCGAGTCGTTTTAAAACGATGAGATCCATGTCGTTACTCAGAAAATGCACAGATCCGTCCACCATGCCGACGTGCGCGCCGCCCAAGTGCGGCGAAAGCAATGGACGATTCGGCATATAGTTGAAGCAACTTGTGTCATACGGCATGGCATTCGTGCCGATGGGATGCATAACAGTCGTCAAATTATAGCAACGACTAGGCGACGTCCCCGAAGCCTTGTAGTTCGATCGCGTTCCCGAACTATCCGCCCCCCGAATCCATCCACCACCCGTTCCTGCTCCGTCCATCCGCATCTTTGTCCCTAACACATTGCCAGCCACATAATCTGATGCCTCACCAATGAGCGCGATTTGACTGGCGCCATCAGTCGCATCCCGCAACCGTGTGATTTCATTTGCCAATAGCATCCCACCCCACGACATTTCCCCGGCAAGTTGGCAAAAGACGGGAAAGATCCGAATACGAGTCTCGGGAAATGCGCCAATTCCCTCCGGGCTAGTCGCAGATGCGCCAGAGATCCCCACATAAGACGGCATTGTGACCGAATAAGTATTTCCCGGCCCCGCTTTATCCATCGCAGGCATCGGGCTGGCCGGACAAGCAAGTAAATTCAGATTAACACC
>JAZKFE010000052.1:0-2654 GCA_040386595.1 Planctomycetota bacterium
CTGTTCGCAAGTTAACCAGCTCCGAGATTAATAGCGCGCTGGCAATGCTCTCGGAGAGAATCGGCGCAAATTACCAGAAGATCCACACGTTGGCGGGCACATGGGACGTTGTTGATGAGTATTGGGGCGCGTCCGTCGCTCAAGGCAAGGAGCAACTGCGAAAGTTGCGAGCTGGCAAGATCGACGCAAGCCAGTTGAGGGCGAACCAAACTAGGGCCCATTTTGTTACCAACGCGGTGGCCAAGATCTGGATTCGGAAGGCAGGGGAAGGCAATGACGAGATTCGCTCTGATTATGCTGAATCAGAGCCTACCACTGAACATGATGCGGTCACCGAAAAAGTAGTCGAAGTGCATCGAAAGGACGAGTCAAAAACGATTCGAACACCTGAGTACTTTATTCGATTTCCGTTAACGGAAACACGGGTCGATATTCCCGGATTTCCCACAGTATCAGGATTCGATGCGGGGCAAGCTGGCAGAATCATTTACAAAGAAGACCGGACGTCTGCCGATTCTAAGGAACAATTCACCCAGTATATTAACCCATTGTTGTTCTTTTCAAACGGATCGCTTCGATACGATGAACTTTGTAAGCTTTATTTGGATTCGCTAAATGGGAAACGAACTCCAGAGGAAAAAGTTGCCGCTGAAGGCAATTTGGAGATGGAGGTTGTAAATCGTAACGGAGAAGAATTTTACCGAATGACTATTTGGTACTCCAATCGGTCTCGAAAGACTGTTACTGAGTTTGCATCTCAATCTGGTTTCAATGCGGTCAGTTTTGTCAAAACGAATAATAATAGGAGTGACCGGGAACGATTTGTTAAGTATAGCCTCGTGGATGGGGTTTATTTGCCGAATGAGAGTCGGGTAGTTGTATATCATTTAAAGGAGAACGGCTCGGAGCTCCAGCTTCGGCGATCGTTCGTTGCAAAAGCGGTAGCAATCAATTCGGATATTTCAGACGATCTATTCACGGTAGAAAACCTCGGTGTACGCTACGGCGATCGTCTTGTTGATCGTCTAACAAACGCGCTTTTAATTTACGACGGAAAGGCGTTTGTGCCAGCGGTCGGATTCAAGTTGGATCCGACTCGGATGGATTCGGGAAAAGTGAAGCGAGCGAACCGCAAATCGCCAATACACTCCGAATCTGGCAGCATGAGATGGTGGATCGTAGTTATCAACGGCGTTTTCATATTATTATTTATTGTATTTTGGGTTCGTAGGAAAGGGAGTTCGCAGCGGTAGCCTGGAGAATATAAGTCCCCTTAAAGCGATATGAGGCGGGCGAGAGCCTGTTATGCACTTGGAAATGTGATTCTGGATAGTATCAATCCAAAGAAAGCTAACCAGTGCCAATGAGTGAGTGTCTCCGTGAGTCGCTCATAACCACGTGCGAGTCGTCGGAACCGTGCGAGCCAACCGAAGGTGCGTTCCACCACTCACCTTCGGAGCAACGGAACAAAACGGTGCTTAGCTTCATGGTGTTTAACGACCTCCAGTTCGATCTCAGAATCGCGAGCCTGTTGAGACGCCGCCTCGCCCGTATAGCCTTGATCAACAAACGCAACTTCCCCTGTTCCGCCCGTCACTTCCTGTACTCGCTGCGCCAATTCTGCAACTTGGCTACGTTCCTGTTCATTTCCTGCGGTCACGGCCAGTCGTTAAGCAGTGGCTCGGTGAGCGCGTCGGACATCCACAGCACTGCTTAGGTGCGGCGAGCATGCCGTCACCGAAATTCATGCCAACTGCGCCGCCCCGAAACAGTCGCACGAGACTATCTCTTGCGGTGTAATCTGTTGCAGTGTTGGCTCAGTGGCCGCCCGCGACATGCGGGGTGGCGCCGGCAGAATGACACTGATTTGAACGCCACAAAACTGAGATCGTGGCACTGTTTTACGACTGTACTCAGTCGTTAAGCAGTGGTTTGCAGAGCGCGTCAGACATTCACAGCACTGCTTAGGTGCGGCGAGCATGCCGTCACCGAAATTCACGCCAACTGCGCCGCCCCGAAACAGTGGCACGATCTGCGTTTCGTGAGGTTCAAATCAGTGCTACACCGGCACGTCTCGAAAACACTGCTTAACGACCGAGTACAGTCGCGAACCTGGGCTCCCCTGCGGAGTGTCCGTCTGGCGGTGGCTGGCTCGGCTGGGAGTGTCGGGCACAGCTTGACCTGCGGCTGATGGCTCAGTTCGAAGGGAGCAAGGTGATTTTTATGGCGAGTGTTCGAGACATCCTCAAGCGGGCTCCTGTTAGAAAACTCTTGAAGTTCCTGGATGAGCAGCTTCCAGGTGTGCATCCTTCGAGGTTGCCAGGCTATGCGAAGATGAAAGAGAGTTTAAAACGGCCCTACTGGGATAGTCTGGGATGGATCTCGAATGAGAACCTCATGAAGGATTTTCGGCTCGATCCGTGGTTCGTGGAGGCGGCCTACCTTTTCTTTTGCATCGATGGGATCAGCTGCGGAGTCTTCGAACGGGCCAAAGGCGACAGGGGGAAGTTTGCTTTCCGTTACAATGACCGGGTGTGGACACAAACCGAAGTGTGCCGCGGTGATTTGGTTCCCGAGTATCAATCTGATCCGGATCCAGATCTGGCGAATATGGGCCCATTTTCATTCATCGTTACGAGCATCGAGGAAGTGGA
>JAZKFE010000052.1:2664-5548 GCA_040386595.1 Planctomycetota bacterium
TCGCGGGCTGGGTGACACCGGTTTGAACGCCACAACAACTGAGATCGTGGCACTGTTTCACGACTGTACTCGGTCGTTAAGCAGTGGTTCGGTGAGCGCGTCGAACATCCACAGCACTGCTGAGGTGCGGCGAGCATGCCGTTACCGAAGTTCATGCCAACTACGCCGCCCCGAAACAGTGGCACAAGATCACCTTTTGCGGTGTGACTCTGTTGCATTGTTGACTCCGTAGCCGCCCGTGACGCGTTGGTCTTGCCTGGGACGTTCCAACTTGCCCGGAAGCGTGCGATCGACTGTAATTGGTAAGCTGGATCACGTCCCAACCTGTCGGCGGCAGGACCATGGGGTGCCCGTCATGAAAACACTCCTTAACGACCGAGTACAGTCGCGAAGTAGCGCCCCGCAGCCGTAAGGCAATTCAACATCAGTATCATTTGTATTCGGCCAATAACCAATGTTGATTGATAGAATAAGACGCTACGAAGACCTGTGCAGCCAAGTCTCCGAGGCGCAGAAATACAGCGAAGTTGTGCGATTGCTTGATGAGTTCAGGCTAGAACTGCGCAGTATGCCGCCATCCGTAAGTGAAATCGCTTCGCTACTTCAGCAAGTTCGCATTGATCCGAAGATGTCAGGAGCGTCACTTACTTTTGTTTCCGCATGGAGCAATATTAGCGATGAATACACAGATGTGCTTTGTGAAATCCTGACTGACCAAAATTGTTCACAGTGGCACGAGCAAACAGTAGAGTTATTGGCCGAACTACCGAACCCTGAGCTAGTTCCGATACTGACAAAGGCGTTAGGGTATCGCTGGAACTTCGACGAATGGAATTGCATCCCTCGAAAGGCGTTAGCGGCGCTATTCGAAATCAATACTCCGGAGGCCATTGCAGCCATTCGTTATGCACTAAATTCCGATGAACAATCCATTCGTGATGAAGCTATGGAGTTGCTTGAAAAAGTAGATTTGTAACATGCATCCTGCTATCAAGCAGGGCAGGACTGGTTTGAACGCCACAAGAACTAAGGTCGTGGGGTTCAAAACAGTGCCACCCCGGCTTGGCTCGAGAACACTGCTTAACGACTGAGTACAGTCGTGAAACAGTGGCACGGCCTGCGTTTCGTGAGGCTCTAATCTGTGCGCGGCCCACCATGGAGACACGGTGTTCCCCGAGATCGGCCGCGGCCGCGATTACAGAATACCGGGGCCCTTTACGTCGATGCCCTTCAGCATCATCTTTAGCTGTTCGATGTTCGGTGAGATTTCGAACGCGTCGGCTCGGCTGATGAATTCCTTCTGAATGAAGCCGTACAAGCTGTCGTTGAACAGCTGCATGCCGTCATCCTTACCGATACGCATGGCGTCCGGCAGCTTTTCGTCCTTGTGCTCCAGGATCAGTTTGCGGATCGTTCCATTCATGATCATGACTTCGATGATCGGCACACGCTTGGGCTTGTCGACGATCGTCTTCAACAGCTTCTGAGCGACGATGGCATTCAGGTTGAAGCCCATGGAACTACGCAACGCCGAGTGCATCGATTGGGGGAACAGATCCAGAATACGGCCGATGGTGGACGGGGCGTTCGAGGCGTGGATCGTTCCGAACACCAAGTGGCCCGTTTCGGCGGCGTGCATGGCGGTGGAGAACGTCTCCATATCACGCATTTCGCCCACCAGCATGATGTCGGGATCTTGTCGCACGGCGTGCTTCATCGCGATTTCGAAGTCTTTGACATCGATACCGATTTCGCGCTGATTGATCAAACACCGTTGCTGCGTGTACACGAATTCGATCGGATCCTCGATCGTCAGAATGTGCTTGGTGTAGTTGTGATTGACCCAGTTCAACATGGAGGCAATCGTCGTACTCTTGCCCGAGCCCGTCACACCCGCCAGCAACACCATCCCCTGATCGTAGATGCACAGACTTTCCATAATGGGGGGCAGGTTCAGGCCGTTGAAGTCCGGAATGGACCGTTCGACCTTACGCGAAACCATGCCGGTGTTGCCCATCTGGATGAACAAATTCACGCGGAACCGCCACGGTTCGCCATCATGCTCGACGACATACGAAAAGTCCGCACCACCTTCATTTTTGAAGATGGCCATATTGCGGTCGTCCATCATCGGCATCAGGAGTTGTTCCATCTGCTCTTTGGTGATGGGGGGCATATTCAATTCGGTCAAATCACCGCGCACGCGAATGGTGGCGGGCTTACCGACCTTCAGGTGCAAGTCAGACCCGTTGACCTTGATCATGGCCTTGAACAGCTTGTCGACCTCAAGCGACTTCTTTTCGCGGACCTGGCCAATGGAACTGACGCCGCCCGAAGCCGAAGCCTTATCTCCGCCACCGTGACCACCCATGATCGCTGTCCTTTGACTTAGACCCCGTCTTGCCGGGGAGGAGTGATTCGATACCTGACGCGGTCAAACCTGAGACGTTTTGATCGCAGTCTTTATATTAGCAACGGCCTCACGTCTCGCCGCGTAAAGAACGCGTAAAGAATAAATGCTGTGCATGCCCGGCAGACTATTACGCTGTCAAACGGACGACCACGCCCCGTTCGGCCAGATACTGCTTGGTCTCGGCAATGGTGTATTCGCCGTAATGGAAAATGCTAGCGGCGAGGGCAGCACTCGCCCCACCGGCGGTGACGGCTTGATAGAGATGCTCGGGAGATCCCGCGCCACCACTGGCGACCACGGGGATACTGACGGCATCGGCCACCGCACGAGTGATTTCCAGATCGTAGCCATCTTTGGTGCCGTCGGCGTCCATACAGGTCAAGACGATCTCACCCGCCCCCAGCTCTTCGACCCGCTTGGCCCAGGAGACGGCTTCCAAACCAGTGGGCACACGGCCCCCGTTGATGAAGA
>JAZKFE010000052.1:5558-12956 GCA_040386595.1 Planctomycetota bacterium
GATGAAGACTTCCCAGACTTCACGACCGTCGCGTTGGACGCGCTTGGGGTCGATGTTGACGACGATGCACTGGCTGCCGAACTTCAGCGCGGCCTCGCGAACGAAGTCGGGATTTTTGACGCTGGTGGAGTTAATCGAAACCTTATCGCAACCGGCATTCAACAGCCGGCGGATGTCGTCCAGCGTGCGAATACCGCCACCAACGGTCAACGGCATAAAAATGACTTCGGAGGTGCGACGCACGACATCCAGAATGATGTCGCGTTCTTCGTGGCTGGCGGTGATGTCGAGAAACACCAGCTCGTCAGCCCCTTCTTGCTCGTACTTCGTCGCGATCTGCACGGGATCGCCGGCATCACGCAGATTCAGAAAGTTGGTCCCTTTGACGACACGCCCTTGATGCACGTCGAGACAAGGAATGATACGTTTCGCCAGCATACCCGTTCTTTCCACTCGTTATCACAGGCCCAATCCGCGTCCCCGACGAACGCCCCCTGCTGATCGCCACCACTCGTGCGAGCACAACATCATCTGGTGATCATCGCGCGCGACCGACGCCCTGTTGGGGAGCGCCCAGATCTGGGGACGGTTCGACAGGCCAACTCGCATCGGCGGCCGTCGGTCAATTCAATTCGCGGTACGATTCCCATCCGAGATACAGTACCAATGACGCGCTAATGATGAACATGATGTCGAAGATCATGGCACGACCAAAGGGCACGCCAATGGCCAAATCCAGAATCGTGGCCAGAGCCACCAATCCGGCAGCTCCCATCGACAATTGAACCAGCAGTTTGGGAGACACTCTCTGCCTCTGTTCTTTTACAAATCGGTCCAAAAAAACCGCCAACCTGTCACCGGGTCAGCAAATATTAAGGCAAACGCCGCTGATTCAGCCACATCCCGGCGAACGGACTCGCCTGCGGATAAGGTTTGAATGGCACTTAACGACCTTCAGCTGATCGAATCATCGACGGGAACACAATCTCACTTTGATGGGAAGCGAGCAAACTTCCTCACAGGAGAGGAGACGCCTCCCATACGATCGTCAGAATCGGGTTACGTGCAGTCGCGTCTATTTCTCAAGTATAACGCTGACAATGACTAAGCTCAAGTTTCCAGTTTTGCGTTCAGCAGCGACGACGCAACCGTGAATCGGCAGGCGACATTCAAAACGGCGGCCTCAGCTCCCCTCGCCTCGCTATTTCCAGGGAGAGGGGGCATCAATCAGAGACACCGTCTAGTACTATAGTCACAACATCATCTGGGGATTGGGTGCCACTGGCTTGGCCAGTGCCGGTAGTCAATTGGTACTCACTTTGCGGTTCGATCCGTGAGCGGCACGGCGCTAGCCGCCGGCTTTTCTCAATGTTTCTGATACAGAAGAGCCGGTGGCTAGCGCCATTCCGCTCACAAACTGAGTGCCAGTGCCGGCAGTCTCTTGGCTGTCCCCAAAAGCACTGGCAGAGCCAGTGGCACCCAAACATGTCGCCTTCACACAGTATCAGACATCTCGATTCGGCACCTCGCACGTCGACACAAACCATTCAACTTCAGTGGCTTATGTCGCACCCCAACTCTTGCGACACTTCCGTCTCCGCTTACACAAGAGGTTTGATCCAAAATTCCTGCATTGGTTCACCGGGGCCAAAGCCTTGCGAACGATACAGCGCCTGGGCGGCCTCGTTATCCACTCGGACCTCCAACGAGACTCGGCAACAGCCCGTGCGAGTGGCATGCAGTTCGATCCGCTTCAACAATTCCCGTCCGACACCTTGGCCACGGAACTCGGAATGCACCGCCAAATCGTGCAGATTGAGCACGGGTGCCGCCTTGAACGTGGAGAAGACGCGGAAGGCAATGGCCAACCCCGCCGGTCGGCCGTCCACTCGGGCCAGTAGTACGAGCCGTGATTCGACGGTTCGCAGTCGCGGAATGAGCAGTTCGAGCAGATCCGGAGCGATCGCTTCTCCGCCCCCCATGGGATCCAAGGCATACGTTTGCAACAACACGAGCACCGCCAGGGCATCGTCGGGATTGGCCAGATCGGCTTCGGAGATCTTCAATGACATAGCGAGATCTTTCGTTCAAGAGTGAGCGGCCACAGGGATCCCCGCTAGATCCCCATCGCCACGATTTCAGTTTTCGATTGCCAGAGTGAGGCTCGTCCCGACAGGCACCGCGGACGCCGCCGCAGTGGTAATTTCACGTGGAATGTCGCAAACTTCTGCTGTGCTCCGACTGAAATTCGATTTCCGTGTCACGCGAAACTGGAACACGGACGGGTGAGGTATAGCATCCGGGTCCCCTGCAAAACAAGCAAAAAGTGGCCCGACCCGAATCGAGTATCAGCATTTCGTCTTGCTCCGCATCGCCTCCTAAAACATGAAGTTCTAACGATGGCCTCCACTTGGGAATTCTGGATTGATGTCGGCGGCACCTTCACCGACGTCCTGGCGCGGCGTCCGGACGGGGAGTTGATCCCCTTCAAACTGCTCAGTAACGGCTCGTTCAAGGGCCGCATCGGAGAGTTTTTAGGCCCGGTCCGTTTCGCAGATCCGGCACGCATTGGCGATCCGGCGCGGTTCTGGGGGGGCTACCAGTTTCGAGTCTTCGACAGCCAGGGACGAGCCTGCTTTGCCACGCGGGTCATCGATTTCGATACGACCAGCGGCAGCTTCAATGTCGCCGCAGTCTTTCCGGATGATCTTCCGCTGGATGCTGTCTACGAACTGAAATCGGACGAGCCCGCACCGGTCGTTGCGATCCGCTATTTGCTGGGGTTGAGGCTCGACGAAACCATCCCTGAAGTCCAAGTTCGACTGGGGACCACACGCGGCACGAATGCTCTGTTGACCCGGACGGGGGCCGCGACCGCCTTCGTCACGACCAAAGGTTTTCAAGACGTCCTGCTGATTGCGACTCAGGACCGCCCGCGGCTGTTTGATCTCAATATCAAAAAACCACAACCGCTGTTTCAAGAAGTGGTGGAGATCGACGAACGGCTCGATTCTAACGGCGAAGTGTTGATCGCCCCCAATGCCGAAGTCGTGCGGCAGCAGTTGCAGGAGCTCCGTAAGACGGGGGTTGTCTCCGTGGCCATTTGCCTGCTGCATGCCTTCGCCAATGCCACTCACGAGCGTTTGATCGCCGACCTGGCACGTGAGGTCGGTTTCACTGAAATCAGTATCAGCAGCCAACTCGCACCGTTGATCAAGATTGTGTCGCGGGGTGACACGACGGTCATGGACGCGTACCTCAACCCGATTCTGAAAGACTATATTGCTCGCCTACGACGGTCGCTGGGGGGGAGCAATCTGCGATTGATGAGTTCCGCCGGGGGCTTAATCAGTGCCGAACGATTTGTCGGTAAGGACAGTATTCTTTCGGGTCCCGCGGGTGGAGTCATCGGGTTTTCCCGTGCGGCGCAGGCGGCAGGTTTTCCCCGCGCCATCGGGTTTGATATGGGCGGGACCAGCACCGACGTCTCGCGTTTTGATGGCCAGTACGAGTTGGAATATGAAACGCGGAAAGCGGGCATCCGAGTCGTCGCGCCGATGCTGGCCATTGAAACGGTGGCCGCTGGTGGCGGTAGCGTGTGCGATTTTGACGGGGTGAAGTTGATTGTCGGGCCCGCCAGTGCTGGTGCCGATCCGGGGCCCGCGTGCTATGGTCGCGGCGGCCCGCTGACCGTCACCGACATGAACTTCTTCCTGGGCAAGATTTTGTCGGAGAAATTCCCGTTCCCATTGCTGCGGGAAAGCGTTGAACAGAAGCTGCAAGCGTTGTGTGAAAAGATCGCCCACAGCGACGGTGGCCAACGCTACACGCCCGAAGCCCTGGCACAAGGTTTTTTAGATGTCGCCAACGCGAACATGGTGCGGCCCATCCGGAATATTTCGGTCGCTCGCGGCTATGATCCACGGGATTACGTGTTAGTGACGTTTGGCGGCGCGGGGGCTCAACATGCCTGTGCGGTCGCGCGAGCGTTGGGGATCAGCCAGGTTTTGTCGCATCCGTGGGCGGGGATTTTGAGTGCCTACGGCATGGGTCAAGCCGATGTCCGTCGTCATCAGGCACAGGCCATCCTCAAGCCGTATGCCCCGGCACAGCTGTCGGAGCTAGATCCGATTTTCGAGCAGCTCGCAGCAGTTGCTTTGGAAGAAGTTCGTGCCGAAGGTGTGCCTTCAGAATTGATCCAGCCGGCGGTGCGGTCACTTGATCTCCGCTATGCCGGTGTCGAAGCGACGTTGAACGTGACGTGCCCCGCCGATGGTGACTATGCCGCACGCTATGGCGAAATGCATCAGCAGTTGTACGGCTATCAACATGCCGGCCGCAGTCTGGAAATCACCGCAGCCCGGGTCGAAGTTGTGGGGACGACTCCACAGCCCCCCGAGCCGCAACAAGCACTCGTCGAACGGTACCCTGCCCCAGCGTCGGAAACGACGACTTGGTTCCACGGTCAGCCTTGCCTGACGGGTGTCTTTACCCGCGCCCAGTTGCAACCAGGAGACCGTATTTCGGGCCCGGCGATCATCTGCGAACCGACATCAACGGTCGTCGTCGATCCGGGGTTCATCGCCGAAATCGGTGGTCGCGGTGAGATCATTCTGACTGATGAGCAAGCCGGTCAGACACAGTTGAATGCCAACACCTCAACCACCGCCGACCCCGTCCGGCTGGAGATTTTTAACAATTTGTTCGCTTCGATCGCCGAACGGATGGGGACCACGCTGCAGCGCACGTCCTTCTCCACCAATGTGAAGGAACGCCTGGATTTCAGCTGTGCCATTTTTGATCGTCGCGGCCAGTTGGTGGTGAATGCCCCTCATATCCCCGTGCATCTGGGAGCCATGGGTGAGACCGTGCAACGGATCATCGCCGACAATCCCGATTTGCAACCGGGCGATGTCTATGTCACGAACGATCCCTACCGCGGCGGGTCGCACCTGCCCGATGTCACCGTGGTCACGCCGGTCCATGATCAAACCACGCAAGAACTACTGTTCTTCACCGCCAGCCGCGCCCATCATGCCGAAATCGGAGGCATTGTCCCCGGCAGCATGCCCCCCTTTTCTAAGAATCTGGGCGAAGAAGGGGTACTGATCCAGAATTTCAAACTCGTGGGGCAAGGGCAATCGCACGAGGCCGAGCTGCGACAACTGCTGCTTTCAGGGCCGTATCCGTCTCGGTCCGTCAACGACAATCTGGCCGATATCTCTGCAGAAGTTGCCGCCAACCATAGCGGTGCGCAACAATTGCTCGACCTGATCCGCCAGTATTCCCTGCCGGTCGTGCAAGCCTACTTACAGCACATTCAGGACGCGGCCGAGATCAAAATGCGACGCGCCCTGACCGCCTTGCCGGACGGGGTCTACGCCTACACCGATTATTTCGATGATGGTTCGCCGCTGGCGGTGCAGGTCACGATCCAAGGCGATCAGGCGACGGTCGACTTCACCGGGACGGGGCCGGTTGTTCCCGGCAACTTGAACGCCAATCGAGCCATCGTCACGGCCGCCGTGCTCTATGTCTTTCGCTGCTTGATTGACGAGGACATCCCGCTGAATGGAGGTGTCCTGGCTCCCGTCGAGATCATCGTCCCCGAATCTCTGTTAAGTCCCCCGCACCATTCCGATCCGGCCCAATGCGCGGCGGTCGTCGGGGGGAATGTGGAAGTGTCCCAGAAGATTGTGGACACATTGCTGGGAGCATTGGGATTGGCGGCCGCCAGCCAGGGAACGATGAACAATCTGACGTTCGGCGATCAACACTTCGGCTATTACGAAACGATCTGCGGCGGTTCCGGTGCCACCGCGACGGCCTCGGGCGCGGACGCCGTCCACACCCATATGACGAATACTCGGCTCACCGATCCAGAAGTCCTGGAACGCCGCTATCCAGTTCGGCTGTGGGAGTTTTCCATTCGCAAAGGGTCAGGCGGAGCCGGCCAGCAGCACGGCGGCGACGGCATTCGGCGGCGCCTGGAATTCCTTCGCCCCTTACGCGTCTCGATCCTTTCCGAACGCCGCGGGCCTTCATTCCCGTTTGGCTTAGAAGGAGGAGAGCCTGGTGCGAGGGGACGCAACACGTTGCAGAAAGCGGGAAGTGACGAGACGACGCCATTGGGCGGCAAAGTCCAATTAGAAGTCGCCGCGGGGGATGTTTTAATGATCGAAACCCCCGGCGGAGGCGGATTTGGAGTCGCGTAGAGCCGTGTCGCACACGGAATCACGGAGTGATGTGCCCCTGCCGGCAGTCTAATAGGGCAGTCTCGAAAAGTGCAGGCATCGCGAATGCCCCCGACGCTGGGAGCAATCAGAAGTCCGTAGGATGGGCACTCCTGCCCGTCTCTTCGTAGGAAATACCAGAACCGACGGGCAGGAGTGCCCATCCTACAGAATGATTAACCCGCCTCGCATGCGCTCCAGCTCATCCCTATTCAATGATCGGCTGCGGTTGATAAACTCTATTGAGGTCACTTGGTAGCGCTCAGCCGGCCGCCGCTTATACATTCGTGCGGCTTGACTTTGGCGTTGTTGGTACGAAAATCCAAGTGTCCAGCAAAATGAGTACAGTCTCAGCAATCGCTAGATACGGAATCCTGCCTGCCGTACAGATAAGCTGGGTAAGAGTTTCGCATTCTGTGAGACTTACGTTTCACAGTGGCAGTGCAACCAACAGCCGGATTTGAGGTTGCGCTGGTGGGCAAGATGCTCACAGATCGTATTTTTCTTTGACGATCACTAGCCAGCGGGTACAATTCAGCGTGCGGACGATATTGTAAGATTGATCGCCAGAATGCGTATAGAGGCGCCCCGGACAGTTCTCAATTGAGAAAAACCCTTGTCCGACTCGCGCCCGGCGTTGACAGCCTCGCTCTGCCGTGATCTTCGCTTACACTCGCAACACGATCGGCTCGCGGGCTGATCTGGCAGGCTGATGTGTCAGTGATTAAACGTGTTTGCTGACTAGTTCACCCAGCCAGTGACCTCCCTCGTAGCGGAAATTATTCCCTTCATGTCGTCCCAAACACAGTGGCAGGATTTCAAGGAACAAGTTCGGACACAAACCGACCTCGTTGGCTTGATCGGTGAAGTCGTGACCTTGCAGCCGATGCGCGGCGGCCAAGAGTTTCTCGGGCTGTGTCCTTTTCATGCGGATCATACGCCGTCCATGCGCGTCTATCCGGAGCGTCAATCGTTTCGCTGTTGGGCGTGTCAAACTGGAGGGGACTGTTTCGAATTTGTGATGAAGCGGGAAAACATCTCCTTCCGCGAGGCCCTGGAGATGCTCGCCCTGCGGGCTCGACTGGATCTGCCCACAGGTCTGGATAAGAACGACAGATCGCAAGAATCAACCGGTGTCAGTAAGTCGCAACTCTACGAAGTACTA
>JAZKFE010000052.1:12966-20419 GCA_040386595.1 Planctomycetota bacterium
CGAAAATCAATTTCACGAGTTCCTGATTTCCTCATCCGGAGCCAAGCATGTCCGAGAATACTTGCAAGATCGTGGGATGACGCCCGAGACCGTTCGCCGCTTTAAGCTGGGTTATCACCCCGACAATTGGGAATGGTTACAAAACCAGGCACGAGCAAAGTTTTCAAAAGAGCAAATGCTGGCGGCGAAATTAATCGGAGAAAGACAAGAAAGAGGCGGATATTACGACTTTTTCGTGGACCGCGTGATGTTTCCCATCCACGACCCACAGGGCAAGACAGTGGCATTTGGAGGACGTGTCCTCCCCGGTTCCCCTAAGTCCAGCATGGGAAAATACTGGAATAGCCCAGAAAGTCCGTTGTTTACCAAGAGCCGGATTATCTACGGATTGGACTATGTTCGCGATTCCTTCAAGGAGACCAATACCGCGATTTTGATGGAAGGGTACATGGATTGCATTATGGCTCAGCAGGCAGGCGTCACCAATTGTGTGGCGACGCTGGGCACGGCTTTGACCGAGCAACATGTCACCATCTTGAAACGATTTGTTCGAACGGTGGTGCTGGTTTACGACGGTGACAATGCCGGTCAGGATGCCGCTGAGAAATCGATCCCGCGCTTTTTAGCCCAAGAGCTGGATCTACGAATTTTGACTTTGACAGGAGACCAGGATCCTGCCGATGTAATGCTGGATCAAGGGGCCGAATGGTTTCTCGAGCAAGCCGCTCAAGCCCCTGAAGTCTGGGAGTTCAAACTGAAACGAGTCATCGCACGCAACGGCACCCACACCACTGACGCGGCACATCGAGTCGTCGAAGAAATGTTGGAGCTGTTGTGTGAGATGCCAACACACCTGGGGTCATCACTTTCTGGCCGTTGGCAACTCCGAGAAGACATTTTGCTCGGTAAACTTTGCCAACGATTAGGAATACCGGAGAAAAACGTCAGAGACCGATTAGGCGAATTGCGCCGCCAACAGACACAGAGGGGCGCGAACATGAATTCTGATGGGGGGACTCCGCAGAGTCACGCAACTCCCTCCCAGATACATCGCTTAATACAGAGAGCAACGGTGGATGAGAAGATCGAGGCGGAATTGCTGCAGATTGTGCTTTTGTATCCCGAAACAGTGAACTCAATCCGTCAAGAAATCTCCACAAAAGAAATCACCTGCGCCCCACTCCGTCAACTGTGGGAGCTATGTTTGGAATTATTTGACCAGCAGATCCTGCCGTCTATCGATCAGGTGCTGCTACGACTGGAAGAATCGGAACTGAAGCCTTTGGCAGTCTGGTTGGACGAAACGGCACGACAGCGCAACGTCACACCCGACCTGACACGGCGAACCTTACTTGCAGTACAGCGGCGGCGAGTTCGCGATAACCGACACTCACCGCAGGACGGGCCTGGAGCCACGCCGGACAATTTAAAGATCAATGAGCCTGTCGACAGCAAGACGCTATTGAGACTGGCCGCAGAAAAGCAACATCGACTTCATGAACGACGAGACGCGGGACTGTAACACTGTGGTCACAAATACGGTGGTCGCGATGCCGACCTCAACCTGCCTGGATGCTGAATCCAGCCGGGGAGACGCAAGTTGGCAGAGTGGACTGACAGGCCCGCAAGCAGGGGCCGTCTCAACTGGGGGAGGAACGACTGTGCATCGGCTGGATGACAACCTGAAGACATTAATCGACGCGGGAAAGCAACAGGGCTACCTGACCTTTACCCAAGTTAATGAATATTTGCCCGATGAGGCCGTAAGCCCCGAGAAACTTGATCAACTGTTGATGTCGATCGAGGAGCTCGGTCTCGAAATCATCAATGACGACAAACTCGCTGAGCGTCTGGCGGCCGAGCGCCGTAAGACGACCGGCAAGGGCATGAAGTCGATCAAGAACGGACGGATGAAAGAATCCTCCGGCGAAGATTCCTCACGCCGCATCGACGATCCGGTCCGGATGTATCTCACTCAAATGGGCGAGATCCCCCTGTTGACCCGCACCGAAGAAATTTCTCTCGCCAAGAAGATCGAAGTCACTCGGAAGCGTTTCCGTCGTCAGCTGCTCGAATCCGATTTCGCACTGCGATCGGCGATCGACGTCCTGACTCGCGTGCAGAACGGCGAGCTGCCGTTTGACCGCACCATCAAGGTGTCGATGACCGAAGGTCTGGAAAAGACCCAGGTCCTCGGTCGCATGCCCCACAACCTGAAAACCCTGGAAGTTCTCTACGAGAAGAACCTCGGTGATTTTCAGCGTGCCAATGACCCCAAGGCCTCACCCGCCGAACGTCAGCAGGCAGCCCAGGCTCTGGAACTGCGTCGCCGGAAGATGGTGACGCTGGTCGAAGAACTCAGCCTCCGCACACAACGTCTGCAACCGGCCCAACGCCGGCTGGAGCAGATTTCACGACGGATGTGCGAACTCGAATCGCAGATCAGCCGCCTGAAGGATCTGAAGTCCGCCAAGGACGAACGAGCCAACCTGCAGAAGGAACTCGAAGATCTCCAGAACATGACTCTGGAGACGCCGACGACCTTGAAGGCCCGTATGCGTTCGGTCCTGGCCCGTTTCGGTGCCTACGAACAGTCGATGCGCGAGCTATCAGGCGGCAACCTGCGTCTGGTGGTCTCAATCGCCAAGAAGTACCGCAACCGTGGCCTCAGCTTCCTGGACCTGATCCAAGAAGGGAACACCGGCTTGATGCGTGCGGTTGATAAGTACGAATACCGCCGCGGCTACAAGTTCTCGACGTACGCCACCTGGTGGATTCGCCAAGCGATCACCCGCGCCATCGCCGATCAGGCCCGCACGATTCGTATCCCCGTGCACATGATCGAAACGATGTCCAAGTTGCGGAAGGTCAGCAAGAAGCTGCTGCAAGAAAACGGCCGCGAGCCCACGATTGAAGAAACGGCCGAAGCCGCCGGCATCAGCCTCGAAGAAACTCGCCGCGTCATGAAGATCTCACGGCACCCGATCAGCCTGGATCGTCCGGTCGGCGAGAGCGAAGACAGCTACTTCGGTGACTTCATCGAAGACGACGACATCGAGAGTCCCGTCAACACGGCCACGCAAGAGATGTTGAAGGACAAGATCGACCATGTCCTGAAGACACTCACCTACCGCGAACGCGAGATCATCAAGTTGCGTTACGGTCTGGGCGACGGTTACACATACACGCTCGAAGAAGTCGGCCGCATCTTCAAGGTCACCCGCGAACGCGTCCGCCAGATTGAAGCGAAAGCCGTCCGTAAGTTGCAACACCCGGTCCGGGCTAAGCAACTCAAAGGTTTTCTCGACGGCTTAGCGATCCAATTGCAGAACGCTGAAAGCAATTAGTCGTTCCTGCGAGTGCCAGAATACACGAAGAGCCGTCGAGTTCATGAACTCGACGGCTCTTCGTCATTGATCTGGTCATTGATCACTCTGAACGACCCGCGATACGACACTCGATCGGATAGACGCTTATCGCGATCCGAGGGGCAATTCCAAGTCATAGAGCGCGCCTGAGGGCTTCGCTTGAGGTGCGGGAGTCGTGGGCTGCCCGGGCTTCGGTGTCGTCGGCTTTCGCTTCCGACCGCGTCCGGCTCCGAACACCGTCAGTCGAGCGGTCGCCCAGAAACCGCGCCAGTTTGAAAACGTCTCGGTCACGGCGGACGGTTCATAGCCGCAATGGACCATGCAGTCCTGGCAATCAGAATTGCCGCTGGCTCGGCCGTAGTTCTCCCACTGCGTCGTTTCCAACAACTGCTGGAAGGTCTCGCAATAGCCTTCCTGCAACAGATAACACGGCTTTTGCCAGCCGAAAATGTTGTAGGTCGGGGTTCCCCAAGGGGTGCATTCCAGGTTCCAGTTCCCTTTCAGGAACTCGATAAACAACGGCGACTGGTTGAAATGCCAGCTCCGTTTGGGTGCCGACAGCATCTCGGAAAACAGCGTCGTCGTCTTCTCACGTTCCAGGAAATGGTCCTGGTCCGGAGCCTTCTCGTAACCGTAGCCGGGGGAAATCATCATCCCCTCCACGCCCAGAGACATCATCTCATCGAAGAAGGCTCGGTAGCGTACGGGATCGGCACCGGCATACAGCGTGGTGTTGGTCGTGACACGGAAACCGCGTTTCAAAGCTGCCTTGATGGCGCTGATCGCGATGTCATACGTCCCGTCACGGCAGACCGCGTGATCGTGCTCTTCCTTCGGGCCGTCCATGTGGATCGAGAATGACAGGTATTGCGAGGGGGTGAACTTGTCGAGATGTTTCTCCAGCAGCAACGCATTGGTGCAGAGATAAACATACTTCTTACGAGCCACCAGCCCCTTGACGATCTCATCCATTTGGGGATGCAACAAAGGCTCGCCGCCGGGGATAGACACCATCGGGGCGCCGCATTCGTCGACCGCTTTGAAGCATTGTTCCGGGGTGAGTTGCTTCTTCAGGATGTCGGCGGGGTACTGGATCTTGCCGCAGCCAGCGCAGGCCAGATTGCAGCGAAACAGCGGCTCCAGCATCAGCACCAGGGGATATCGCGACACACCCCGCAGCCGTTTGCCGAGGACATACCGTGCCACTGTCCACATTTGCGACATAGGAACCGCCATCCATGCCTCCCCGAAGTCGTAGCTTGACTTGTGTTGCGTGAGTCTCAAGATTCTGCACAGTCCCCGTCCGCGGCAAGTCGTCCTGACCCAACTGCGTTGCTCGAACCGGTTAACGGTCGAGAGAGACCTCATAAGTGGGTGATATCAGATTCTGGTGGAGTTGTCAGCCTCAACGGACAAAATTGACCTACCTCGCATCGCCAGCCGATTTTTCGTAGGCTGTGCGGCGAAAGTGTTATTCTCTACGCGACCATGCGTGAGACCTGATCTTAAGTATTACGACCGCGATCAAAACGTCCCATTTTTGACCGCTGAGAATACAGACACAATTGGGGAATGAAACAGCGCCGAGCGCCGGCGTTCGAGGAGCAGTGAGTCATGTCCGAGCAGTGTTTTCTGGGTGTCGATTTGGGGGCCGAAAGTGGCCGTGTGATTGCCGGTCTGTTTGATGGCCAACGAGTCAAACTCGAATCGCTCCACCGCTTTTCCAACGGTCCGGTCAGCGTCAACGAGACGCTGCGCTGGGACATCCTGCGCCTGTGGACCGAAATTCAACAGGGTCTGACGATCGGCGGCCAACGCTTCGGGCAATCGATCAAGTCGGTCGGTGTGGATACCTGGGGTGTCGACTTCGCCCTGCTCGGCAAGAATCAGGAGCTGTTGAGCCACCCTTACAATTACCGCGACCCACGCACCAAGGGCCTGCTGAACGCCACGCTCAGCCGCATCCCCCGCGCCGAGATCTTCGCCGCGACCGGCCTGCAATTCATGGAGATTAATACCCTCTATCAATTGCTCGCCCTGCAGCAGCAGAACCCGGAGATTCTGGATCAGGCCGAACGTCTGTTGCTGATGCCCGACCTGTTCCATTGGATGCTATCGGGCAGCCAGGTCGTGGAATTCACCAATGCCACCACGACTCAATTCTTCAATCCGCCGAGCGGCAACTGGGCGTTTGATTTGCTGGGCAAGCTGAACCTGCCCACGCAGATGCTGGGGGAAGTCGTGCAACCGGGCACGGTTCTCGGCAAGCTCCGCCCGACGCTGGCTAATAAACTCGGACTGGGCCGCATTGACGTCGTCGCCCCGGCCACTCACGACACGGGCGCCGCCGTCGCCGCAATCCCAACGCAACTGACCGGCACCGCTCGCTGGGCTTATATCAGCTCGGGCACATGGTCGCTGATTGGCGTGGAAGTCAAACAGGCCATCCTGAGCGAACAGGCTCTGCAGCGCAACGTGACGAACGAAGGGGGCATTGATGGCACCTACCGCCTGCTGAAGAACATCCTGGGGATGTGGCTGGTTGAAGAATGCCGTCGCTCCTTCGACCGCCATGGCCGACCTCTCGACTATGCCGAAATGGTACGTCAAGCCGAAGCGGCCCCCGCCTTCCGGTCCTTGATCGATCCCGACGATCCCAGCTTCCTGGCCCCAGAAGACATGCCCGCCGCCATCCGCAGCTGGTGTGAGAAAACTCAGCAACCGGCCCCCGAAACCAGCGGTCAGGTCATCCGCTGCGTGTTGGAAAGCCTGGCTCTCAAGTACCGCGTGGTCCTGGGCTGGCTGGAAGAATTGACTGGCGAGCAAGTCGAAGTCGTCCACGTAGTCGGCGGCGGCTGTCAGAATGTGCTCCTGAATCAGTTCACAGCCAACGCCTGCGGCAAGCCCGTCATCGCCGGTCCCGTCGAGGCCACAGCCCTCGGCAACGTACTCATCCAAGCCCGTGCGACGGGAGCGATCTCCAGCCTGAAGGAAATCCGCGACGTCGTCCGAGCCTCCACCGAACTGAGAACCTTCGAACCCGTCGCCGGCTCAGAATGGCAACAGGCTTCGAAGCGATTTCAAGATTTGCTGCAGCGTCCCAAATAGTATGTGGGCCTGGGCACACGAACGCCCCTGCAGTTCTTCTTGAAGAATACGAAGACGATTGCACCACGGAGACACGGAGAACACTGAGTTTTTTAAGGCAGTAATCATTCTTAAGCATAGAAAAATCTTCTTTAGCTTAATTATTAGGATCACCGAATGTTCTTTCAAAACTCCGTGTTCTCCGTGTCTCCGTGGTGCATAATCTTTTTCATTGTCGATGGCCTTTAACCGGGCGAACGACTTAGCGATTAAAAACCATGTCCGCGTGCCAGCTGTTTATTGATACCCCGCCACACTCGGGTGCCTGGAATATGGCTGTTGACGAGGCTCTGTTAGAAGCCGCCGTCAATGGTGCGGCTCCCGTGATGCGCTGGTATCAATGGGACCAGGCCACATTGTCACTGGGCTATTTTCAACAGGCCAACGAATGGTCCGAAAGTCCGCAGTGGTCCGCCCTGCCCGCCGTCCGGCGGTTATCAGGGGGAGGCGCCATTCTGCATCATGACGAGCTCACCTATTCCTGCGTGCTGCCCGCGACACATCCGTTGACCAACGATCCTTATCAAGTCTACCTGGCCATTCACAACGCCGTGATCAAGGTCTTGCAACCACTGGGATTTGACGTACGGCTACGAGCCACTCGGTTCGGCAAAGACGGTCCCGCGGAAGCGTTTCTCTGCTTCAGTCGCGGAGACGAAATGGATGTCGTGATCGGCACCGACAAGGTCTTAGGAAGTGCCCAGCGGCGACGTCGCGGAGCCGTCCTGCAACATGGCAGTCTGGTTCTCAGAAAATCGGAATTCGCCCCGCAATTTCCCGGCCTGTTCGACCTCGCACCACCGGTGGATCGAAACAGCCTATTACAGACATTGGCACAAGCCACCGCAGAAATTCTCGGCCAACCAATCCTCATCCCCGCGTTCGAAACGGCGATCCTCGAACGAGCCCAGCAACTGCACGACGAAAAATACACAAAG
>JAZKFE010000053.1:0-15389 GCA_040386595.1 Planctomycetota bacterium
GGTGCGACTGCTACTCAAGTTGCCAATTC
The DNA here is from genome assembly GCA_040386595.1 of Planctomycetota bacterium. GTDB lineage: Bacteria > Planctomycetota > Planctomycetia > Planctomycetales > Planctomycetaceae > JAKFVC01. The sequence goes on from JAZKFE010000053.1 coordinate 30, forward strand.
TCCGAGATCTCCCCGCGAAAATGTTGGCATTCGGCATTCACCGGGCACGCATTCAGGATTAGATATCAAGAGATCACTTTGCGGAAAAAATGTTTCTCGGATTTTTCACAAACGCCAGTGCGATCGCCATTCGTAACGGGATGATGCCTGCGTGACATGATTTCTTCACGGGGTTTACCGAACGGGTTTGGTGATCATCGAATTCGTACTCGATAATCGAGTTGTCACGAAGTACTATCGCCATTGCTCGCCGACAATTGTTTTGGATACACGACATTTCAAACGAGGGAATTTGTGATGAAGATTAAGCGATCAGGATCGGCCGTTTGGCAAGGTGGGATCAAGGACGGCAAGGGAGCCATCTCGACCGAGAGCGGTGCCCTGTCGAGTTACCCCTATGGTTTCTCCAGTCGCTTTGAAGGACAGCGCGGCAGCAATCCCGAAGAACTGATCGGGGCGGCTCATGCCAGCTGTTTCACCATGGCATTGTCGCTGATTCTCGGCGAAGCGAAGCTCACTGCGGAGCAAATGGAAACGTCTGCGGTCGTGACGTTGGAGCAAGTCGAAAGTGGTTTTGCCATCACGTCGATTCATCTGACCTTAAAGGCCAAAATTCCCGGAGCGGATCAAGCGACCTTCGAACAGTTAGCGGCGAAGGCAAAAGCGGGTTGTCCCGTTTCCAAACTGTTCAACGCGGAAATCACACTCGATGCGACGCTGGTCGGCTAAGGTGACTCGGCCCGCGCTCAATCGATAACGACAGAGAGTTGTGCGGGCCGTATTTCACGGACAAACTATCCCATTGTCTTGGTCGCCTTCAGACGATTGGGGCAATGGGATTGGTCGTGTTCTGTTTCATTCTTGTCGATGATAAAAATGTCGCCACAACATTCGATTGAGATCACCCGCGTTATTAACGCGACTCCGCCGGACATTTATGCGGCCTGGACCGATCCGCAGAAGATGGAACGCTGGCTAGGGCAAGTCTCGGCCGATGTCCGCCTCGGTGGTGGCTATCGCTTTGATAGCCCGGCACCCGGAGGCAAAACGTACGTCTATACCGGTAAGTATCTGGTTCTTGAAGACGGTTGGCGTGTCGTTCAGTCGTTTCTCGCTGGCGAGCCCAGCCAAATAGAGACTAATCCGTACGCTAATGAATTCATCGAAGTTCGTCTGCGGGAACTGAGTTCATCACAAACCGAATTGACCTTCATCAACGGTTGGGACGGAGACCCCTTGAGCGACGACGGGATCATTGCCGTTCGAGGCGCGTGGACAGAGTGGCTGCAACGTATGGAGCAGTCGCTCGTCGAGCAGTAACCCTAAGGGTGTCGCACGAGAATTTGCTCGTGCCACTGTTTCACGATTGCTGTCACCTGTTTTGATCCTCACGGTCGAGTGACTCGGCAGCATTGAAACAAACTTCTAAGCTGTTCCTCGTCAGGGCACACAATAATACCCAGGGGTGCCGAGTATTCGCAGCACCCCTGGGTTGTGATCCCTTAGCCTCGGCTGCGCAATCGGCCGATTGTGGTGGACACCGGGGCGAGTCCTTGAATGCCCGTGGTGACTGTGGTGGCAAAGGGAGACGTGAGAGTGGCGATATTCGACTGAACCATTAGGCTGATCTGGCCGGCATATCCGATATGCTGCCAAACAATGTCGTCGTGGCCGTCATGATCCACGTCGGCAATCTTGGAGCGAGCGAATGTGGTTCCCGCTCCATAGGGGACGTTTCCGCTGAATGCCGGAGTCGATCCAAATGCTGGCGTGCCTCCGACTGAACCTTGAGAACGCCAAACATATCCGACGGACGATGTGGTGACTGTGGAAGAATCTTGTCCCACAAAAATGTCATCCAGTGCGTCTGGTACTCCGGAGGCTCCTGTGAATCGTCCGGTCTCAAAGAAGATGGGGCCCCCGTAGGTGTAAGTGCCTGAATTTGTTAGAACGAATCCCGAGTTGATGTTCGTCGTTGTGGATGTGGATAGCGTTGATGAACGTGTGCCGGTGATTGGTGCAACCACTAGCTGCCCGACAGTTGTCACAACGATTTGCATGTTGACGAAGGTGTAAGTTGTTAAATTCTGAAGTCCGGCAAAATCATCCTTGCCGTCACCGTTGAAGTCTCCAAATCGTGTAAACACGGCCGGGTTTACCAGCGTCACCCCGGAAGCCGAGGCACTCCGGGTCCATTTCAGGTAAATATCCCACGTCGATGTTCCGTTGGAATAGGCGACGTAGGTGTCAAAGTTAGGAGTTCCATCGGGCCGCAACATCGTGATCGTGATGTCGGCTTTTCCGTCACCATCAAAATCACCGACCTCTCCCCCGACGATGGCGCCACCGTAGGGATTCCCCATCAGGCCTTTTGTCGGATTGGCCACGTTGGCTGCTGAGCTAAATAGAGATCCGGAAGTTCCGGTATATGTGTACAAATCCCACCGGCCCTGTGTGGACGACGTTTCCGTCATGACAAGCAGGTCCGCTTTGTTATCCCCATCAAAGTCGGCGACCCTGATCTGCGCATTGGAGCCAGTAAAAGAGGTCGGCAGGGATGTCAACGTGGGGGCGCTAAACGCATTTCCCAGATTGACGGAGAGGTACCAGGATGTCGAGGAAGCAAACTGTGTCAAAATATCCGCCAAGCCGTCCCCTGTGAAATCGGCCGTGAAAGTTCTGATGGAGCCCATTGTGGGAAGCGTGGAGAGTGCAGGAAGTGTGGGAATCACCACTGCCCCTCCGTAGTTTTCATAATCAAAGTTCCCATTCGCGTTGAGTCTTCCGATTGTGTATCCGGAGTCACCGCCATATGTTGCAAGTGCGGGAGAGGATCCCAGATAGAGCGTGGCGTCATTTTCGAGGAGTGCCAAGGGGTCGCTGGAGCCATATACTCCTAGTGTACTACGTTGATACTGGGCGTAGGACTGTCCAGAATTGCGGCTCCCTCCCGCAAACGTCCGTTTCTGAGCCGGGTTCCATGAAGATAGACTCGTTGCACCACCGGCTGCGGTAGGTGATGCGTACGTGCTGGTTCCAAATTGCGCGATGAGCCATCTGTCATTGGCGGCATCTCGGACTACCAAGTCGGCTTTGTTATCGCCGGTGAAATCGGCAATGACGGCCGTACTATTTTTGTAAGCACTTGCAGACCAGTTCGCGATCAGAACCGCGGAAGTACTTGCCGGCAATGTGGCCGATCCCAATGTCCCCCACCACTCGCCGCTTGCCGTTCGACCAATTAAGTCATCCTTTCCATCGCCATTCAAATCAGCCGCTTGGACGTCGGTCCATTGAGTCTGAATGCCGGTCGCAGATTGATGAGTCCACGTGGTCCAGGCCGATGTTGGAAAGGTGATTGTAGTATCAATGGCTCCGGTGCTGACAACCATCCAGTCGCTTTGTCGACTTCCATTCGCCGCCGTTGACAGGACAGAGCGAATCGCCAGATCGTCGTCGCCATTTCCGTTAAAATCACCGACGACCGCATTGGCGATTGTTGCTTTCGCGTCGGTGTTGGTGATGTTCCACCATTGATTTCCGGAGACGTCAACGGTTCCCAATGTCCCGGCAACCATGCGCGAGCCCAGGCCGATGTACCATTTATCGACTGCTCCGACCGCAGTGGCATCACTGGATACTTGCCGTCCGACGAGATCCATCTTTCCGTCATGGTCAAAATCACCGATCAGTGCATCTCGCCATTGAAATCCCGTGTTCCAGACGCCAACCGGGGACGAAGATTTGGTGAACGCGGATCCGGTGGATGTCCAGAGATACCATTCCCCGGTTGCCTTCACGCGTGCCAATACGTCGGCTTTGCCGTCTCCACTGAAATCACCCACTTGGAAGTCGGTCCAAGAGTTGGTTCCTGTTTGTGACGCCACGGGGACCAGGTTGTCCCAGACGCCGGCCGTGAACTGGTTACTTCCGTCGTTGAGCAGCACAATCCACTGCCCGACAGGCGCCGGAAAGCCGACTCCTGGACTAATCAAACCGCCTGGTGTTTTGATGACGACGTCCTGGAAACCATCCCCATTAAAGTCTCCGAGGCCGACGAATTCTTGCTCGACACCCAACAGGCTTTGGATGGTTGAGTTTGTGGAATTGACGACGGCACTGAACGTTGTTGTGCCGGTACTGAACTGGAACGACCTGACGGTGCCGACTCCCCCGTTGATATCAGCGACCTGAATCGCATTGGCGGACAGGAGCACTCGAGGTTCCAGCACTTGTATGGAATCGAGTGGATATCGGCCAACGCTAACGCGACGGCGGCTTTTTCGAGACCACAACTGGCGAAAATATTCGTTCATGATAGATACTCCGTGTCGAAAGAATGGTCAGAATGCCCATGCACAGAGGAGCGCGAGGCGTTAGTGTGTACATGATCGGGTAGGGTTGTCAAGGATCTCGCTTCTGAAAACATGCATTATAATATGTTGCTAATTAATAACATGTTTCGCAAAGTCTCGACGCGTTTTTGCACGTATTTAAGTGACGGTCTATGCCCTCTGCCATCGCTCAAAAACACTGAATTGTTCAGCGAATAACGGTTGAGATCGATAAGGCTCAGTCGTCAGTATCTTTGAAAGACCTTCGAGATACGAAGGAATGAAGTATCGATTAATGTGGTCAAGACTAAACATCGTACGCAAGACAGGATGTGTTAATTAAGGTGTTGAGCCTCCGGAGGTCTTTGTTGTTTTTTGGTGTTTAGTTTAATTAGTGTTAGTCGCGAATCGATTTAATAACATCAGCCGTTGCTGTTGCGATGTCGTGCGAGGCGCACTTTGGAGATGTAGTCCAGGCTTGAGGGAAAATACTTCAGGATGCAGTCTCTGTGAGTTCGGTTCCAGGGCCTTGCCGACTGCTCGGGTGAGGCCGCCGTCGGGGGGATGGACTTTGCGGTTGCTGGAGCCCTCCGTGAAAACTTTGGAATGATCTCGGGGCATCCAAGGCCGCTTGAGGCTGGGCAAATTTCCGCTCGTCAAGTCGCAGATTTGGACGGGGCGGTTATATTGTAGCTGTCGAGAGGCGGGCACCTTGCCCTGGCCTCAATGGTGATGTGTTTCGATCCTCCGTTCGCGACATTCCTCGCGTTCCCTTGGCAATACAGATTGTTTTTTATGCAGCCACTCGATCTGACTCGGCGTTCGTTTCTCCAGGCTTCGACCGCGCTGGTGGGGGCTTCCCCACTCATCGCTGGTTTGCTCCCCGCACAGGCAGGTGAAGCCCGTGGGCCGCTGATGGCCTATGTCGGTACTTTCAGTTCTCCGCTACGGGATGTTCTGCCGACTCAGGTCGATCTGCCACCGGGAAATGGTCGCGGGATTCATCTCTTTCGGGTGGATCGAGCCACCGGTGCGATGGCTCCCGCGGGCATTCACGAGCTGGGGACCAGCCCCAGCTGCCTAGTGCCCAATGCTGCGGGAACCCGGCTCTATTCCGCCAATGAAACCGATCGGGTGGGGGAGAATAAGGAAGGGACTGTCAGCGCGTTTTCCATCAATCGAGCGGATGGCAGTTTGGAGCTGCTCAACACTGTTCGCTCGGGCGGTGCCGGGCCGACTTATGTCAGTATTCATCCGTCGGGACGTTTTCTATTCGTGGCCAACTATTTTGGTGGCTCGGTAGCCGTGCTGCCCATTCTCGCTGATGGTCGTTTGGGGCCTGCTACCGATATCAAGAACGATGCCGGCAAGATCGGGCCGACCAGGGCGACCAACGCACCTCCGGGCAGTTTTGCCGTGAGCGGCCACGATCGAACGCACGCGCACATGATTCAAGCCGATCCGGCGGGCCGCTTTGTGCTGCATGTGGATTTGGGTTTGGATCAGATCTTCATCTGGAAGTTTGATGACCAGAAGGGAGTGCTGACCCCGGCAGAACAGCTGGTGGTCTCGTTGCCACCAGGAGACGGGCCACGGCATTTCCATTTTCATCCCAATGGGCGTTGGTTCTATTCCATTCAGGAAGAGGGCTCGACCATTGTGTTGTTTGACTACGCTGCCGCGACTGGGCGGTTAACGTCACGGCAGACGATCTCCACCCTGCCCCCCGGATTCGCCGGCAGCAATTTCTGTTCGGAGATCCTGGTGTCAGCCGATGGGCAGTTTGTCTATGCGGGCAACCGGTTGCACGACAGTATCGGGATTTTTTCTGTGGGCCCCAACGGCGATTTGACGTTTGTCGGTGAAGAATGGACCCACGGCAATTACCCGCGCAGTTTCAACTTCGATCCGACCGGCCAGTTTCTCTACTGCTGTAATCAACGCGGCGACAACATCGCGGTGTTTCAAGTGGATCGCAAAACTGGCGGCTTGAAATTCACCGGACACTACGTCCCTGTCGGCAACCCGTCGATCATCGTCTTCCTGGATCTTGCCCAGGCGAGTTGAGATCGCGAGTCGTGAGAGAATCGTTGATTGCGTTTCACAGCCCTTCGGCAATTTTGTCGAGGGGCTGTGAGTGTTTCGTGAGCGAGCTCCATGTGATTGCCCTGGCTGATGTATGCCGTATGCACCCGAACAATCGTCGGAAAGACGAGTTTTTAACACTGTCGCGGCGTACTGCTCCGTGAATTCATTCCATAATTCCAAACAAATTTTTCGACACCCGTGATCTATGGGAGTAGAGTTCGCGTTGTCTTGATGTACAAATTAGGATTTGCTGTGGCATCTTCTATTAGGACCTATCGTGGTTCGGATTCTGGACTTTATCGCGTGGTCGTGCCTGTTCGTGGTGGGGCTTCCCGGTGGGGTGGTTTATCTGGTGACCGCCGTGCCGGCGTATCTGAATCCCGACGAAGCTCGATACCGAGCGTATTGCATTCGCACCAAACCGTTTATCGACGAGTTTGCTCACCGACAGATGCTCCACAGGCTGCCGGAGTTGGTTGGAGCTTGTCAGAAGCTGGAAAGTGATCGACCGGTCATCGGCGGGCAGCCTGAAATTTCCTCGAAATCGAGGACCAGTTCGACCCTGCCGAGCGGCGTTAACTCCCGGATAGAAGACTCGGCAGTAAGGCTTGTCGGTTTAGATGTTCGCTGACAGTCCTGGCTCCGCAATATGGTCACGGTTTTCTTGATCGCGACAGTCGCAGTCGTCAAACTGTCTTTGGCCATCATTTACTCGCCAGACGCTCGACATCGCTTCCGATTGGATGGGCGCAGAGCTTGGGTTACGTTTCGCCGTGTTGTTCCTCTGGCGTGAAGAGCGACTTGGCGACGTGGACCAGCCATTTTTTGACCACCAGGGCCTCCTGTGGAGATAGCTCCTGCTGCATGGTTTGCTCGACGTCGTCTGCGACTCTGTTGCATGCCGCCAGGGTTTCAAGGCCCTTGCGGGTCAGTTCGTAAGGAACTCGACGTCCCTGGTCGGAACCCGCCCCGCGGCGAATAAGCGTGGCACGCTCCAGGTTTCGGGTGATCACCGTGATGGTTTGCGGGGTGAGCAACGAGAGTCGTGCGAGCTCTGCCCCCGAAGCTCCGGGGCAGCTTTTCAGCGCGATGAGGACAACAAACTGCGGGTGAGTGATGCCGAATTCACCAAATCGTTCGTCCAGGGCGCTACGCACGGCTGCCGCCGCCTGGCGCAGCAAATACGCGGGATGTCCGCCAACGCCGCGGACTCCTTGGCCGACATCGGGAGTGGATGAAGCTGTTCGACTTCGTGTTGACTTCATATCAGAGCCCTGATAGGTTTTATCTCAGAGCTCTGATATTAGTCCAGCGACTCGGTATTGGCAATTGACTGTGCCTTGCCACGTAGAAACGCTCATTCCTTCGTGATTCAGAAAGACGCAGATGGAACGACGAAGTTTTGAACATGAGGGCCTGACACTGTCGTTCCTCGATTCGGGTACTGAGGGGCAATTACTCATTGCGCTGCACGCACACTGGATGGAAGGCACCACCTTTGCGCCGCTGGCCGCCGCGCTGGCACCCGGTTGGCGTATTGTGGCGATGGATCAACGCGGGCACGGACACTCGGACCATGCTGCGACATATACTCGCAACGACTATCTCGGCGACTTAGCTGCGCTCTTCGCCTATCTCCGCCCGACGAGCCCGGCTGTGTTATTGGGGCATTCTCTAGGAGGGATTAATGCATATCAGTTTGCGGCCCGCCACCCCGAAATGGTGCGTGGTTTGATCATCGAAGATATCGGCACAGAGGTGTCGGCTGACGTTAGTTTCACGCGGGCATGGCAGGGGGTATTTGCGAGCCGCGAGGCGCTCCTGGAGCGAATCGGTCCGCGGTTAGCGCCCTATCTCGAGGACTCGTTGCGAGAAACTTCGCAAGGGTGGCGTTTGGCCTTTGATCCCCAAGAGATGGAATCTTCGACGCAGGAATCGAATGGGGATCATTGGAGTGATTGGCTGGCGACAACGTGTCCGGCATTGCTCTTTCGGGGAAGCGAAAGTCGTCTTACCACTCAATCGCAATTCGACCAGATGGCTTTACGTCGGCCGAACACGATCTTGCGCGTGTTGCATTGCGGACATGCGGTCCACGTGGATCAACCCGATACATTCCATGAAATCGTGCGAGAGTTTCTGCTGCAGTTTGATAACCCCACGCAAAGCCAGCCCCCGTCACCGGTCGGTTGAGCTGATTCTTCGCTAGTTTTTCGGGGGATTCAGAATTCCTGTGAGCAGTGATTCAATGACCAGCCGCGCGATCTCACGCGGTTTGCGACGCGCGGCCACGGCGGTTTCGTCGAGCACGCCGTCCAGGACCAGCATTGCCGCGCCGTGAAGTGCCGACCAGCCGGCGAGAGCGTGTTCTTGCACCGCATTCTTACGGATGAGCCCGGCCTGTTCGCTCGCCCGGATCTCCTGTTCGAAAAACTGGAACGTGGCATTCTGAGCGTCCGTCAGGTCGGCGGTGCGATTGAGGGCGACATCGCTGGAAAACATCACCCGAAAGTGGGCCGTGTGAGCGACGGCATATTCCATGTATGCAATTCCCAAGCGGACGATGCGTTCGCGGTGGTCTGCTGTTCTGGCAACGGCGACTCGCAGGGCGCTGAGCAGGTGGCCCTGCCCTTCGATGGCGAGTTCGATCAGCAGGTGAGTGCGGGTGGGAAAATGTCGATAGGGGGCGTTGTGCGAAACATTTGCTGCGCGAGCGGCTTCTCGCAGCGTGAATCCCTGCACGCCGTGTGAGGCGACCAGTCCCAGCGCCGCATCAAGCAGGCTGCGGCGGAGGTCGCCATGATGATAGGCGACCTTGAGGGGAGCGGCTGCAGGCGGGGCAATTTTCTTCATCTCGACACTTTATCGAAATAATGTTGACAGTGTCAACTTTGGGGTTTAATGTTGCTGATGTCCACATCGTCGAGGTAATAGAGGGGCGATCGCGTGGTCGCCAGGTATTAATGTCATCTTGTGGGGGCGGTATGCAGAACTTCAGAAGCCGTTTAGGGCTGATTGTCGGAGTTTCGCTGCTCGTTTCAGTAGTACTCTTTTTCTGCTATTCCGGCGCATACGTTCGCGTGACCTTCTCGGACCACTACACGTACTGGATCGGTCCGGTGAGCACGACGATTCCATTCGCGTTCTGGGCGCTCGTGACGCTAGGTGTGGCGGCGATGGGACGTAAGTGGCCGGGGCATTTGCGGGCGACGAGCTACGGTTACGTGATCGGTTGGCTGGCGATGACCGCTCTTGCGTTGTGGATTGTCTCGCTTCCCAAGGGGCCAGAAAGCTCATCCACGATGGCGATTGCCATCATGCTGACGCCGATGTTGTTCGCTCCCCTGTTTCCGATTTTCTTCCTGCTCGGCTACTTCATTTCGAAATTTTTTGGTTCTCGAAACATGACCGACAAAAGCGAGCGCCACCCAGGAAGTTGCGGACCTCTGGGGGCCGCGCCTTCCCCATGACTAATACCACGAATGACACCAATCACACAGATGAAGAGTTGCCAGCCGCTGATGTTGGAGACATCCTGATTCAATCGCTTTAGCTCGCCAGCAGCGACTGTAGACGGTCGAGGTTCTGCTCGTTGGCGGTTGCGCTCAGGGGGCGGAACTTTGCTGCGACCTCGGGGCTTTCGAACTCCTGGTCCCAAGCCAGGTGCGTTTGGTCACCGCGTGCGGTGAATGTTACCGTGAGCTTGAACCATGGCTCAACGGTGTGTTCGATCACGATTTTGGTGTCGGGCTGAATTTCTCGGAAGATACTTTCGTTGTGATAGCTGGCGCCGTTGGGACCGTGCATCGCGAACACCCACTGCCCGCCGGGCTTGAATTCGAATTGCTCGAACGTGTTCGTGAAGCCACTCGGTCCCCACCACTGAGCGAGTTGCTCCGGGTTCTCGAACGCGGCGAAGACCTTTGGTGGGCTGGCTGATAAAACCCGCTCAACGCTAATGACAGCGTTCGGGTTGGTCGATTGCAACATGTGGTCCGTTCCCCTGGAGTGACTTCGCAGAGAGTTTTTTCTGGTCCTACTATGCGAAGTTGTTGTGGGTGTCGATTGGTGTTGAGTCGGTGAGTACAACGTGCCGTTTGCACTCGGCGCTGAATTCGCTCGTTTCGACTGCCGATCTGTGAGGATACTCTGCGCCGTATGCAAGGTGTGGGGAGACTCCCTTGGCTCAAGCCTGCTTAGCGATCGCCGCATTCCGCTCGGCGATCATGTGGTTGATCGTTTCATCAGCCGGCCGGATCTCGAACGGCCCCATCTTTACCCCCGGGTGTTTCGACATCAGCGAGATCGCGTGATTCAGGTCGCGGGCTTCCAACAGCAGAATTCCGCCAAGCGTTTCTTTGGTCTCCACAAACGGACCATCGGTGACTTCGACCCCGCCATCCTTCATCCTCAGCGTGACCGCGTTACGGACGGTGTCGAGTGCTTCTCCCCCCAGAAAATGCCCGCCGCGCCGAAGTTCATCGTCGTAGGCAAAGCACTCTTCCATCATTCTTTGGGCGTCTTCTTGTGGAATCGCAGCATATTTCGTCTCGTCGATGAATCCTAAGCACACGTATTTCATGTGACTTCTCCTTCAATGATTGCTCTTCTGGGCTGGCTCGGCGTTGACTGCCGCTAAGCTCTTCTGCAATAGTCGAACGAGCCGGGCCGAAATCGACACCACGGACGATATTTTGTCAAAAAACTGGCTTATTGGCTCAGTTCCTGGATGCGTGCTGCCAGAAACCGCTTCTCCGGTTCTTGTCGGGCAAGCTCCAGTGCGAGCTGAAATGCCACCAGGGCGTCTGCCGTTTTGCCCGCTCGCCGGAGCAGCTCACCACGCGCTGAGTGAGCGAACTGATAGCTACTGAGTTCTCCCCTGCTGAGGATACGGTCGATCATCTCCAGACCCGCCTCGGGACCGTCCCGCATTGCGACCGCGACGGCCCGATTGAGTTCCACGACCGGTGAGGAATCGATTCGCTGCAGGACAGAATACAGCACGACAATCTGATTCCAGTCCGTCTGGGCGGCAGTGGCGGCTTCCGCATGGATGGCCGAAATCGCAGCCTGGATGGTGTAGGCACCAAACCTGCGCGACCGCAAGGCTTGCTCCACCAGTGCTGTTCCCTCGGAAATCATGTTGGAGTTCCAACGGGTGCGGTCTTGGCTTTCCAGCAGAATGATTTCACCGTCTGGGGAAACACGCGACTCCCTCCGCGATTCGTGTAGTAGCATCAGGGCGAGCAGCCCTGTGACTTCCGGATCGGGCAGCAATTCGAGAAGTAACCGGCCCAGTCGGATGGCCTCGGCCGTTAGGTCAACCCGGAGTAGCGATTCCCCCTGTGATGCCGAGTATCCTTCATTGAACACTAAGTAGATGGCTGCCAATACTGCGTCGAGCCGTTCAGGCAGATCTACGAGAGACGGCACGACATAGGGGATTTCTGCTTCCCGAATCTTCGCTTTGCCGCGCACGATTCGCTGGGCCATCGTCGCCTTGGACGTCAAGAATGCGTGGGCGATCTCTTCGGTCGTCAGGCCGCAGACTTCACGCAGCGTTAGCGGCACCTGCAACTTGGGATCAATCGCAGGATGACAACAGGTGAAGATCAGACGCAGCCGATCGTCTTCGATCTCGATGGTTGCACCGACCGCATTCCCTGCGGCGACTTCGCCCACTCGTGATACGATTTCAGACTGATGCTCCTGCAAACGCCCTTGACGACGTAGCGCATCGATCGCCTTGAATTTCCCGGTGGAGATCAACCACGCTCGCGGATTTGCCGGCACCCCATCGTGTTGCCAGGTCTCCATCGCTGCCGCATACGCTTCGTGCATGGCATCATCTGCCAGATCGAAATCATTCAGCAATCGGACCAGTGACGCAAACACTCGCCGAGACTCAGCGCGGTAGAGATCGTCGATTCGGTCGCGGATCGTGGCATCAGATTGCATATCGATAGTTTCGCACGCAGTGGGATGTGTCGTCGTCCCCTTGATTCTAGTTCAGAACGGGGGATCCGTCGTTGGAACAATCCCTCCTTGAGAAAAGTTCAAATCCCGTTGCCAGCTGCGTTCGCAACCAACAACGGGATTCGAATTTACGAAGAGTCTCAGCGTCACGATGAACGCGGCCGGAGCCGTACGATCCTCAAGCCCGTTCCACGAACCGCAGAATACATTGTGGTATCGGGCGCGGATTGCGGATCGAGGGCTGATAGGAGGGAAATACGGGCGAGACCCGGGACTGAAACGACAAGCTGGCCAATTCTGAAGTTGGAACGCCCACCATTAGTGGGAGCACGCTAATTCTCGTGCCGAATTTCTCTTTGGAATCGCGATCAATATTGGCACCGCGTACGGTGCAACTAAGGTCGTCCCGCTCGTCACTTAATGACTGGAAATTGTTGGAAGTGAATGGAAGCCGAACCACTTTTTCCGTTATCACAAATCCAGAATCCACTCGCGCCTGAGACATCGCCATCGATCAGCATCGCGGGACCGAAGCGATCCTTCGATTCAAAAATGCCGTCGACGACCGGCTGCGCAAGCTCCGCCAGATTGACGTTCCGTGCAAAGACCTGAATCTCGCCCAGTCCCCCGCCCCTTCCGTGGTGCTTCGTGATGCGAATCTGTATTTGATCCGCTCGCGTGCGAGGAGGACGTATGAGTGCAAAGCTCGGATTGTTGGGCTTCCAGGCAATTGGCACCGTTTGCTGCCAAACCACTTTTCCATCGCTCAGCAACGAAACGACAAACTCTTCAGCACCTCGGTCGCAGTACATGTCGTTGTGTGTGTTCCACACCACGATTCGTTCGGGGTAGAGCGGAATTTGCTTTAGCCGAGTCTGAATTGAGAGGTGTGTTTTCTCATTCCGGGTTGCGCTGCCCGCCAGCATGAGCCAGTGCCGAGCTCGCAGTTGATAGGTTGCACGTTCGTCGAGATTCTTCTTCTGAACCCACTCGAGCCATTTATCTGCGAGCTCAATCTGAAGCTCAGGTTCTTTAGGATTCAAATTGTCTGCCGCCGCAGCCGCCGCCAATTGCGAGTCTGCTCCCTTCATCAATAAGGGAAGCCCCTTACTCCAATCCGCCTTCACTCCACAATAATATTTTCCAACTTCCACCGCAGATTTGGGATCGAGATCGTCAAGTTGCTGACTTTTGAGGATCTGAGTGACCTTCTCGTAGTCGCGAGCCATCTTCGCGATTTCTTTACCGCGTAGTGTGATTTCTGCTTGAAACGCTAAGTCGTTGGTTTTGCGAGACTGCGAACGAAGATCTGACAGCAGCTTCTGCGCTTTGGAAAAATCGTCATCTACCAGTGCTTGATCCAGGTCCGCAAAACGCGAGTCCGGATGAACCCATATTCCGTCTCCATGCACACGGGCAGGGAGCAAGCACAGCACCAGCATCAAACACCACCATCTCGTGGCGACTCGAGTTGCATGCATTTTCAAGTTGCGAGAATGGTATCGCATCATCACTTTCACTCTGGAACATCACGGCAGGCAGGCGGATTTCATCTTGATTGATCTTAACGCCATTGCACAAATGGTCACAATTCTCGCCAGAGCTCGACAATCGAGTTGTGACGCAATGCCTTGATTCGGAAGGATTGCAGATTCCTGGGCGGCCGTCAAAGCCATACGCCTCTGCGAAGGCGCAGCCAATTCTGAAATAGGAATGCCCGCCCCCTGCGAGATTCCCGGGGCCTCGGTTTCGTTCGAGATCCGTGCTGACAATCGATTGCCAACGGTGGTTCGCTGAATTATTGTATGTAGATGTGTTTAAATTCTGATTGTAAATCTCAACTCGCTCCTTGTGATTTTCGGACGAATAACTGCGCTCATTTGGATTTTGAGAAGGCCGTTTTATGAAGCAGAAGCGTGGATTTACACTCATTGAGCTGTTGGTCGTCATCGCGATTATCGCGGTATTGATTGCTCTGCTGTTGCCTGCCGTGCAGCAAGCCCGTGAGGCGGCTCGGCGGACGCAGTGCAAGAATAACCTCAAGCAGATCGGCGTGGCGTTACACAACTATCACGACACGCTTCGTGTCTTTCCGCCAGGGAATGCAATTTGTAGTGTGGGCGCTGGCTACTCGGGCTGGCAGACGACTGGTTTCACGGGGCCCAGTTTGTTGGCGTTCCTGCTCCCGTATATTGACCAGGCGACCATTTACAACCGTTTGAACTTTGGTGTTATCGGAATCGATATCGACAACAGCTCGGGGGCGACCGCGCATCTGGATGCCGTGAAAACGGTGTTGCCCGCCTACCTCTGCCCGTCGTCGACGATCCCTTCGTTTTTGACCTACAACGGATACGCGGGGCAGCAAGGAACCACGAGTTACGTGGGAATTGCTGGAACGACCCCTTCTGCGACACCGGCAACGTCGGGCACGTTCTTCAGACGCAGCAGTGTCTCGATCGCCAAAATGACCGACGGTTCCTCCAACACGATGATGGTCGGTGAATACTCTGGGATCTGCAAAGGAACGGCCATTGGCGCGGTGCAGACAATGACTCAGGCGACAGATCGCAGAACGGGAACAACCTGGTACGGGTGTTATGACGACGGCGCCGGCACGATGATCTGGTCGGCTTATAAAACGGTCACCTATGCACCGAATACGTTTTACAACACCGTCTATTCCTCAAACCAATACAACCAATCCTTGAAGAGCGCGCACGTCGGCGGCATTCATGGACTGATGGCGGACGGTGCTGTCCGTTTCATCAGCGAGAACATTAGCTTAACGATCCTCCAAAATATCTCCGACATTGCCGACGGTAGTGTGGTGGGCGAGCTGTAATAGCACACGACGAAACGATCCTCATTCTCCCCAAGGTTCGCCCCTACAGGCTACGCCGTGAAGGATTTTGGAACGTGAATTCTCAAGGTTTTTTCAATTTGGCGGTGTTTCGAATCC
>JAZKFE010000054.1:0-5807 GCA_040386595.1 Planctomycetota bacterium
TTTCTCAGGGATTTTTGCGACTAAAAAGTAGGGTAATCCTAAGGCAGGAGTGCCCATCCTACGGAATGATCTGTTCGCTGCGCTCACCGATATTCAAGAATCAGAGCGCCCCTGCGAATCAGTTATCGCCGACGATTTCTCTCGCTCGTTCCGCATCGATGGCCTTCACGAGCACTTTCACATCCAGTACCCCGGCGAATCCGCCTTGGTTGGCTCCGGAGATCTGCGAGCTGATCCCTTCTTCGGCGAGGGTACTGCGGACGACTTCCGCTTCGGCTTCCATCGTTGTCGAGTAAACTTCGACCAGTTCATTGGCGTCCATGGTGAGTTCTCCCTGTCGTGCTGGAGGGCGAGTACTTAGAGTCAGATCGAAGCTTCGTGCTGACCTGAAGCGTCGAGCAATTTCCAACTCAGACCAGAGCAAACTCTATGCCCCCGTTGAGGTTAGCCCTACATGCACCGAGAGATCTGACTCCCCGGCCGTACCGAGCCGGTAGCTGTTGATTCAGAGTCTAGCTGTATCTCTATAGAAGAAAATACCTTGTGGCAGATTCGGGCTCTGTAGATACGTTCCGCCAGAGGGGCGGAAAATGAAGAATCCTGAGCGGCAAGTTCCCCGGCGGACGCACAACTTGCCGCACAGGCTGATGTTTTACAGCTCAGGTGGTCCCTAATCGCTCACCCCCACCGTACAACGCCGCTAAGTCTTCGGGGCCCAGGAGACCAAGCGGTTCGGCAGGAGCCTCACCCTCCCAACGCTACGAAACACCACCAAATCCAAAATCCCTCACGGCTGTAGCCCGCTGCGGCGAATGCTTTTGCAGCACTCGCCGCAGTGGGCGGATCCGTTCGTTATTTCTTAGTCATCACCTGGATGATGGCCTGACAGAATGCGGGTAGATCGTCGGGTTTGCGGCTGGAAACGAAATGCCGATCCACGACGACGGCCGCGTCTTCCCAGATGGCTCCAGCATTGATGAGGTCGTCTTTAATTCCGGGCGAGCCGGTGACGCGTACGCCGTGGTAAACCTTGGCGGAGATCGGAATCCAGCCGCCGTGACAGATGGCTGCGACCAGCTTACCCGCTTGAGCAAACTCGGCGACCAGCGACAGGACTTTCGGATCGCGACGCAGCTTGTCCGGCATGAATCCGCCGGGGACGACCAGCCCGTCAAACGTGGACGACTGCATGTCGGCGATGCGGGCGTCGGACTTACAGGGATAGCTGTGTTTGCCCTTATAGACTTGATCGGCTGCCGGTCCGGCGACGACGACCTCGGCACCTGCTTCGATCAACCGCAACTTGGGATACCACAATTCCAAGTCTTCGTAGATGTCGTCCACAAACATTAACACGCGTTGACCGGCAAGGGGCTGTAAGTCAGACATTCGGGCACCTAAGTGGTTCGAGAATTGTGGTGATTGGGTGACGACAGAAATACTTATTCAGGCGAGCCCGGCGGCGTAAGCCCCGGGATTCCGCATAAATCCTGAGATTTGCCACGTGACGGAGAATCCGGGGGCTTACGCCACCCGGCTCGCCCGAGCCGTTTGTTTTGCACGTCTACTTAGGACAAAATAAAATTCGCCCATCAAAACGATGGGCGAATTTTTTATTCGTACTACTTGTCACCCGCGGTTTCTGGGCAACTACATCGACATAATCGGCAGCTCAAGTGTGAATGGCGACGGCATTGGTGGATGCGGAGCCTCGTCTTCCGCCAACACGGTGTCGACGAGGAAGTAGAGCAGCTGCCGCAATGCTTCGGGTTCGACTTCGTCGGCGAGTGCTTCGGCCCGAGCTCGTGATTTTTCAACCAGCGTCTCGGCCTTTTGGAACACTCCGCAGGCGTCGTAGATGCGTCGTAGACGTCGCAACCGTAGAGCGGCCGGTTCTGCGACGTTGGTCAGAATGTCGTTGAGTTCGCCTCGTTCCGATTCACTGGCGGCTTCAAACGCCAAGGCCAACAACAGTGTGGGTCGCATCGACAGGGCATCCTGTCCGGCGATCATCTTGTTGTTGTCGTCGCCGTTCCAGTCGTGCAGGTCGTTGAGGATCTGGAATCCCACGCCCAGCTGCCGGCAGAACTGGGGCACCAGCTCTTCGTAGGCCGTCATGGGACCAGCCATACGGAGCCCCGCATACAGTGCGGCTTCGAAGGCGGGAGAAGTTTTCAACGCATAAATCTGCAGGGCATCCAGCGGCGTGAGGTGCTGTTGCGGAGCTGCCAGCCAAGCCATCTCGGCACCCTGGCCATCGCACAGTTTTAAGTGGGCGGACGCCATGCGGTCGACGATATCCGCGGCCGCATCCGCTCCGATATCGCTGCGAGCGGCAGTGACCAGGCGATAGCCCAGGCCAATCAGGTAATCGCCGATATTGATCGCCTGCCCCACACCATGCTGGCGGTGCAGGGTCTCGCGACCATAGCGATACAGGTCGCCGTCCTGAATGTCGTCATGGACCAGCGACGCTTTGTGGAAGGCCTCAATGGCCATCGCCACGCGGCTCACCCCGTTGGAGAAACGCAGCACTTCACCACTCGGGCCACCATTCACGCCCGCGGCACCCGTCACCGCATCATAAGCGGCGAGAGTAATAAAGGGGCGAAAGCGTTTCCCGCCGTGAGCCATCCAGTCGTAGCCCGCGGCTTCCGTTGCCGCCAGTGGCGACGGGGCTTTGGATCCCAGATTCTTGGTCCGCAACGGGGGCAGCAGTTCGGCAAAATGCTTGTCGAACAGCTCGTTCGAGGACCGCATCAGCGGGACGTAGCTGGAGGTCGTCGGTTCTGGCAGCGGTTCGTATTTTTCCAGGACGTCCCAGACCCAGGATTCGTCGAGCGAGGTGTTTTTGCAGTCGCCCGAATGCAGGGGAATGGCATACGACGGAACGCCGGCGATCAGCACTTTGTCGATGGCTTTTTCGAGCACGTTCAGGCAAGACACGCCCAGAATGCCGTCGATATGTCCCGACACGATGATTTTTAAGACGATCGGCGAGCCTTCAGCGACCAGCACCTTGTAGCCGAGTTGCTCGGCCCGGACTTTGTAGTCGGCGATGGAGCAGGCGCCACACTTTTCGCAATCGAGACCGAATTCGTCATAGTCGGCCGGACACCCTTCGGCGTGCTTCAAGCAATGCGGCAAAAGCAGCATTCGGCGTTCAAATGGAATCGCAATGAATTGCTGCTTCCAGAAGAAATTGCCAACCAGAACCATGGCGAAGCCGAGAAACTTCTCGGGCTGGTTCATGTCAGATAGTAATCTGCGGCCGTGAGCTTCCAGCTGATCTTTGGTAAACGGCTTCGACTTATCGATCGTGGTGGCGTAGCGTTCGGCGGCAATCTTGAATTGTTCGCGCTGAGGCAACGTTTCGGGCACCGCTTTGAGGTGACTGGTACTGCGTCGTTCGCGGCGGCGAAGGGGAGCTTCGTCGTCATCCGTTTCCGTGGCAGTTGCATCAGTCGCCAAGACGGCGATCTCTTCTTCGTCTCGTTCGCTCGCAGTCAGGGACAAGGTGAGTTCCTTCTGCTGTATTTCCAAGCTGATTCAGTGATCGCCAGGGGGCTTCCCGGAGATTCGCACCGAATCATGTGGGGTGATCCCCTATTTGACAAGGTGTCAGAGTCTAAGTTGCCTGACAAATATCAAGTTAATTCGCTGGTTGGTCGTCTTCTCTCCGCAATTCCACAAGCAAATCGCATTGGGAACGGCATCTTTTGATGACCATCAGCAATTAGCTACAGTGGTCAATTTTGCTGGCCAGTTACAGGGCACCGTCCAAACTCATTGAAACTGCTCGCCGCAGGGCTTGAGTCGCAAAGCACAGCGGATAGAGCTTCTCAGAATACCACAATTTGGCAAAATAGAAACCGATGGGGGACTGTTGATGTACCGTCCCGTCTTCGATCCGCTTAAGCAGCCAGTCCAAACCTTGATGGGCGGCATGGGAATCCGGATTGGCCGAGACGATAATTTCCAAGGCCAACGACGTTTCTTCGACGCTGGGAGGCAGCCCTTTCGAGCCGCTCCAGCTGCCGTCATCATTCTGATTCTCCAGCAGCCATTTTAGCCCCCGTTGGTATTCTGGGGCATTTTTCCGCTGTGTATCGCGATACGCGGCGAGGACCCGGGCGGTGCCGTACGTGGCGTTCTCATCGTCGGGATGGTATTGATTGCCAAACCACAACGGCAGCCATGAACCGTCGGCTCGTTGGGTTTTCGCCAGATACCGAACCCCAGCGGCGACAGCCTTCTCGCTACGTGACAGCAACGCTGCCTCAACGCCATTGGCCGCGCCACGTGGCCGCCAGGCGGTGATGGCTCGCAGGGCATGCGCGGTCAGATCGGCGGCACTGCGGTCGAAGGGGAGGGCTCCCCAACCACGGCAGAACGTAGGCCAGCCACCGTCACTATTCTGGAGATCGAGCAGCCAGCGAATGCCATTTTGCAGGCTCTCGGACCAACCTTCTTGACCCGGTTGCCGTGTCGCTGCGGACAGGCGTTTGCGGTCATCTTGAATCCCGAGTTCCGCCCGCCACAGGACTTCGTTCTGATAGGCCGCCGGGGAATCCGCACTGGTCGAGGTTTCTCGCCCCATCAACGTGGTGATGGCGAGCAGCGCTCCCGGTGTGTCGTCCGCATCGGGGACGCCACCAGTCAAGTCCGTCCAAGCCCAGCCCCCCGGTTCCGCTTGCGTGTAAGGGTGGACCGTGCGGTATTGCTGGTTCCACAAAAATTCGCGGAGCACCTCGTGTGAATCAGCGGGCAGATCTGGCCCTAAGGCATTGATCGACAGCGTCGTGACCCAGGTGGCGAGATTCGTATCGATGGGCCAGCTGCCGTCTGGTCGTACGGAATCGATCAGGAAGCGAATTCCTTGCTGCACGACGGGATGCTCGGCCTGTCCGATGCTGGCGAGGCTCATCGTGACGAAGCTGGTCAGCGGGGCCGCTTCCAGGAAACCACCGCTGGTCGGCTGGATTTTTTCCAGCAATCGCAGACTGGGGGAGATCGACGCGTTGCGGATGACTCGTAGCAGCGGGTTGCGTGTCGGCCGGTGATGAAAGCGGCATTGGCCAATGGCAATCAGGGCGGGCAGGGCGTAACTGACGACCGGCAATCGCACCCATTTGTAAAACTGATGGGGGATGCAAGCGAGTTCAAACGGCAGTGAGGAAATCTCACGCCAGTCAACCAATCCTGCCAACGCACAATGAGTCAAAATCGGGATCGAAAACGTCTTGTCGCGGCCATAACGGCGACGCAACGCCGGCACGCCCCCTGCGCGATCGACATAGAGTTTGGCGTTGGCCACCACCGTCGAATATTTCTCTACGACTCCGGTGGCATGAAACACGGCATGGCACAGCATTGTCGTCGAAATATTGCTGAAGCTGGCGGTCGTATCGCCCCAGCCACCATCGGCATTCTGATGCTCGACCAGCCATTGCAGGCCCCCCGCAATTAATCCGTCAAATTGAGGGAGTGCAGGGATTGCAGTCAGGCTGGGTTGAGCTCGACGCACCTGTTCCAAAGCCATCACAGCCGTGGCGGTGGAGAGGGCCGAGGTGGACAGCTCGCCCACCCAGTGACCTTCGGCCACGCGTTGCGATAACAGCAGATCTCGCACACGTGCGTAACCCGCGGCAATTCGTTCTGGGGACACCTTCGACATCGTGGTTCCGGCGGGGCGGGATAAGTTTCGGAGAATTTGCAGGTTTGAGAGATCCCCATCGGGGGTCTTCACGGCGTTCCCGTTTGGGGCTATGCCGTGAAGATTTTGATCCTCTGGGAGGGTGAGGCTC
>JAZKFE010000055.1:0-48052 GCA_040386595.1 Planctomycetota bacterium
CAACGACTTCCGGCATGCCGGATACCGCTACACTTAGACGCAACGCGCTCTAGTCCGCTACGATGAGCGGGAGCCGAATGAGCCCCTGCCTCTTGTTCGCTTTGCTCACCCAGATTCGAGAATCTGGGCTACCCCCCGCGACTTGCCTGAACATTCCCTCGACCGCGGCGCAGCGTTAAGTGCCTGTTTCGCAATCCCGAGGTCACTTGCCAGCGGGGTCGTGGCGTTGCGATGCTTCTTACCGTCATGACCGGATGACAATTCTGCCGAAAGTTGTCACAATACGCGCCGATATGAGTGGCCAGACCTCCTCTCCACGCGGCCACGCATAAGACGTGCTCGATGTTTCACACTCGGGCAATACGTCTGCTTGATGGCCACACAAGATATAACAAATTGTTCATGGGTGGGTCGTTTCAGCAATAGGTGTTGAATACCGGCCGACATGACCCAGTTCGAGTTTAAGGAAATCGCGACAATGGCAATTCTGATTCAATCGGTGCATGCCCGGCAAATTCTCGACAGCCGCGGCAATCCGACGGTGGAAGTTGATGTGGAGCTGGAAGACGGCACCCTGGGCCGCGCCGCGGTTCCGAGCGGCGCCAGCACTGGTGCTCACGAAGCCTGTGAGCTGCGTGACGGCGATAAGAAGGTCTTTCTCGGCAAGGGTGTGCTGAAGGCTGTCGAAAACGTCAATCTGCAACTCGGGCCCGCGTTGGAAGGTTTGGACGTTACCGACCAAGCCAACATCGATAAGACTCTGATCGACATCGATGGCACTCCCAATAAGTCGCGGTTGGGTGCCAATGCGATTCTGGGTTGCTCGCTGGCAGCGGCTCATGCTGCTTCTCGCGTCAGCTTCCTGCCGTTGTTCCGCTACCTCGGTGGCGTGGGCGCGAAGTACTTGCCGGTGCCGATGATGAACATCATCAACGGTGGTGCTCATGCCAATAATGGCATCGATATCCAGGAATTTATGGTTCTGCCGCTGGGTTTCGACAGCTTCAGCGACGGCCTGCGTTGCGGTGTGGAAATCTTCCACAGCCTCAAGTCGGTGTTGGCTGCCAAGGGGCTGAGCACCGCGGTGGGTGACGAAGGTGGTTTCGCCCCGACGCTCGAAAATAACGAAGCGGCCATTCAGGTCATCCTGACCGCTATCGAAAAGGCTGGCTACAAGGTTGGCGAGCAAGTGAAGTTGGGCTTGGACGTGGCTTCGACCGAGTTCTTCAAGAACGGCAAGTACACGTTTGAAGGCAAGCAACTGACTCCCGCTGAGATGGTTGGCTGGCTCGAAACGATGTCGACTAAGTACCCGATTTGCTCGATCGAAGACGGTTGCTCGGAAGACGATTGGGACGGCTGGAAGCAGCTGACCGACCGTATCGGCAAGAAGGTACAATTGGTCGGCGACGACTTGTTCGTCACCAACTCGACGCGTCTGGCGAAGGGCATCAACGAGGGAATTGCGAACAGCATTCTCGTTAAGGTGAACCAAATCGGCACGCTCACCGAAACCATTAACGCTGTGCAACTCGCTCACCGCAACGGCTACACCGCCGTGATGAGCCACCGCAGCGGCGAGACCGAAGACACGACGATTGCCGACTTGGCCGTCGCTCTGGGAACGGGACAAATCAAGACCGGTTCGGCCAGCCGTACCGATCGTATCTGCAAGTACAACCAACTGTTGCGTATTGAAGAGCTCCTCGGTGACGAAGCTCGCTACGGCGGTGAGTTGTGGTTGCGTAAGTAGATTGTGCCGAGCTGTTTTCCAGGTGTCAGGCTCAAAAATCGAGAAGGATTAATGAGCGGCGGCGGAAAAGGGAGCTCGTCCTGATCTAGCGTTGAAATCCAAACAGCCCGGCAATTTGAGAATTGCCGGGCTGTTTGCTGCGCGGAGGACGATAAGGCACGTGAGATCAAGCTGTTTTACAGAGAAACCAAAGACCGTGGAATGAGACCCCCGTTCCCTCAATCATCGCAAGCGGAATCGCAGGCCAGCTGGTTTAGCTCGGTGGTGGGGTGGTTGTGTTTGTTTCTGGCGGCGGGATTCTATGGGGCCGTGCATCTCTCGCCGCGCCTGCTGACCATGGTGCGGTTGCAGCACGAGTACGATACGAATCATCTCCGGCTGGTGTCGTTAGAAAATCAGCTGCAGACTTTGGGGCACATGGCCAAAGCTCTGGAAGACGATCCCGATTTCGCCGCCGCCATGGCGCGCGTGGAATTCTCGGCCGACCGGCCGGGTGAGCAGCGGATTGCCGTAGAGCCCCATCTGACCCAAGAGCCGCACGCCCTGGCGCCGCAGCTGGATGTGGTTGAGCCTCCCTGGCCGTGGTACACGCCCCTCTTAAAGGTCGTGGTCGAGTACCCCAAGGTCAACTCGGGATTGTTGCTCGCGGCTGCGGGTTTGGTGCTGTTTTCGTTCATTCCGCTGCATGGGACGTCGGTCATTGTAATCGGCGGCCGCACGGTAACCTATACCACCGGGTTGCTGGGGTTCCTAAAACGCCGCTATTATCATTCGCGGCGGTAATACTCGGATCGGGAAGAGAATTCACCACTGAGGCACGGAGAACACAGAGGGTTCTGGATGTGTCTGGCGGTTGAGGCTTTCATTGGGTGATTCTCCGGAGGGAGTTTTAGCCACGGATTCACACAGATGAAACACGGATTTGGGCAATGTTTGTTCGCGTGTTGGGGCTTTCGAAGTCAGCAATAATCGTTGGGTTCGTCCTATGGAGATAACTCCACATAGGATGATTCAATCCGTGTTTGCTCTGTGTTAATCCGTGGCTAAAAACCTCTCCGCGGTGCGTCTGATACTTCCCTGAAATGGGCCCGTGTTCCTGGACTTGGCTCGAAAGAATCTGCTCTCGATGGCGCTTGATTTCTTGGATCGATACAGCCGCGGTAACTCGATCATCCATCGGTGGCCCGTTTCGTTGAAGTTGGTACTGGCGATTTCGATCATCACGGCGGGATTGTTCATCCGCGGCGAGGCCTGGCCGCTGCAGGGACTCTTGCTGTGCCTGGTGTTTGTCGGGCTCAGTATTGCCGGGATTCCGCTGGGCTATTTGTGGCAGCGGCTGCTGGGGTTCTGGTTGTTTGCCGTGATGTTGACCGTCAGCATTCCCGCGGGGCAGGGCTTTCGAGCTGGCTGGGACCTGGCCGGGACAATCCTGATGCAGAGTACGTTGGGATTTTTGACCGGGCTATGGCTGGTGAATGTCACCCCGTTCGACAAACTGCTGTATACGTTACGGGGCTGGGGTGTCCCCAAGTTACTGATCGCCATTCTGGCCTTCATGTACCGCTATTCGTACGTCGTATTTGACGAGTTAGACCGGATGCGGACGGCTCGCAGTGCCCGCCATTTTGGAGGGGGATCCTGGTGGTCCAGCTGGAAATCCAATGCCCAGTTGATCGGCATGCTATTGGTGCGGTCGCTGAGTCGAGCCGAGAGAGTCCACGGGGCGATGTGCGCGCGGGGATGGTCGGGGGATATCCATTTGCTGGAGGATGTTTCAGAGTCTGAGCGGCCCGCGACAAATGGCGAGAAATGAGTCGCCGGAGGTCGCGGAATCTGTCGGAACTCCGAGGCTAGGCCGTGCAAGTTTTTGGGTCCATTGGGAGGGTGAGGCTCCTGCCGAACCGCTTAGTCTTTCGAACCGAGTAAACTTATCGGCAGGAGCCTCACCCTCCCAACGATTCGAATCACCAAGATCTCTGACGATTGTGCGTTCAAAGCTCCTTCACGGCATAGCTCTTGAGAACGTCAATCTGGTTAGGCTGATTTATTGCGAATTCCGCGCCGCATTATTAAGGAGCCCGCTCGTTTGAGCGACGAGTTCTTTTTGACGACGTCTCTGTTGTTGCAACGCATTGCAATTAAATGAGTTACGCTGCTGAAATGACTCGGGATAGCATCACCCGGGGGGATCTGATATTCTTTTTGGTTCCCCCTTTGGGTAGCTGCTGCAGGTTATCCCCCGTTGATCGCCGTCACTGGCGCTGAGTCCTCGTTTTGAGTCGAAGAGAAAGTCCATGCCCCAAATCAATGCCGGAGATTTCAAAAAAGGCTCGAAGATCATCCTCGACGGCGAACCTTACGACATGCTGGAAGTGAACTTTGTGAAGCCGGGTAAGGGGTCGGCACTCTATAAGACACGTTTGCGGCACATGACTAAAGGGGCGATCTATGATCGCACGTTTAAGAGTGGTGAAAGTGTCGAAGCGGCAGATGTTCGCAAAGGTGACGCGCAGTTCTTGTACAAGGACGCGACCGGCTACGTGTTCATGGATCAGGAATCGTTTGATCAATACACGCTGGCGACAGACTCTGTGGGGGATAGCGCCAAGTTCCTGCAGGACGGCGCGATTTGCAGTTTGATTTACTGGAACGACCAAATTATCGGCATGACGCCGCCGCAGTATGTCACCATGAAGGTGACTTACACCGAACCCGCGGTTCGTGGAAATACGGCTTCCTCACTGAGCAAGCCGGCGACGGTGGAATGCGGCGCGATTGTCAGCGTTCCAGCGTTCATTGAAATTGGCGAAGTGATCAAGATTGATACGTGGAACGAGACTTACCTCGAACGCGTGCGCGATTAATTGTGTCCTACAGTGGACGGGGTTGAAACCGGTTTTCGATTGAACTTGGCCCGTAGGACTGAACTTTCTCTGTACCGACTGCTGTGCCCGAACCTATGTCCGATACGCCCCACAATCAGAAATTGTTCATTGAGACCGTTGGCTGCCAGATGAATATGCTGGATAGCGAACTGGTCGTGGCCGCGTTGCGCAAAGAAGGCTATCAGCTGACGTCGGAGCCGGCGGATGCCGACACGATCTTGTTCAATACGTGTAGCGTTCGCGAGCACGCCGAGCACAAGATTTACAGCGCTCTGGGCCGCTTGCGATTCAGCAAACGTGGTCGCCCCAATCAAGTGATTGGTGTCATCGGTTGTATGGCCCAGAAGGATCAAGAGCTGATTTTTCAGCGGGCGCCGCATGTGGATATGGTCGTTGGGACCGGGCAGTTGGCCCAGATTCCCGAGATGATCCGGGCGGCCCGCGACAATCGCGAGCACCGTCTGGCTGTCAGTCTCGATCGACGCGACGCGACCCGTCAGGAAATTAGCGACAGTTTTCAGAGCTACGATCCGCTCCGCGACCCCGAGATGCGGCCTTCGCCCTATCAGGCATTTGTGCGGATCATGATTGGCTGCGATAAGTTTTGCACTTACTGCGTGGTCCCCATGACTCGCGGTCCCGAGCAAAGCCGACCGCCGCGCGACATTTTGCGTGAAGTGACGCAGCTTGCGAACGAAGGTGTTAAAGAGGTCACGCTGCTCGGCCAGACGGTCAACAGCTACAAAGTCCGGCAAGATGGCCAGCTGTGGCGGTTGTCAGATCTGATCGTGGCGATGCACGATACCCCAGGTTTGGACCGTATCAAGTTCGTCACGAACTACCCGAAAGATATGACCGACGACTTGTTGGAAGTCGTGCGCGACATGCCGAAGGTGGCTCGTTATCTGCACGTGCCGGCTCAGTCGGGGTGCAACGACATCCTCAAGCGGATGAAACGCGGCTACACCGTTGAAGACTATCGCGACATGATGACGCGGATTAACGCCATCGTGCCGGGATGTGCAGTTTCCAGCGACTTCATCGTGGGCTTCTGCGGCGAAACTGATGAGCAGTTCCAGAAGAGCATGGATCTGATTCGCGAGTTTCGCTTCAAGAACAGCTTCATTTTCAAATACAGTCCGCGCCCCGGGACTAAGGCCGACGATCTGCTGCCGGACGACATTCCGGAAGCGGTTAAGCGTGAACGCAACAATCTGATGCTCGATCTGCAGAATCAGATCACTGAAGAGGACAACGTCGCGTTCATCGGCACACAGCAGGAAGTCCTGGTTGAGGGCCCAAGTAAGACCTCGCTCAAGCATGAAACCGATCCGGAAAGTGCCTCGACGCAGTTGGTTGGGCGGACTCGCTGTGATCGGATTGTGGTCTTCGAAGGGAACCGTCGCCTGATTGGCTCCTTGACGAAGATTGAAATCCACGATTTGACCCGCACGTCACTGATTGGCCATATCGTTACGCACGAAGTCCAGCACGGCAGCGAGTTCTCGTTGTTGCCGATTCTGGGCTGATCCGCTCCAGCAGTATCCAGTCTGAATTCACAACATATTGAAAACGGTTGTGCGAAGTGAGGCACCTTTGCCTTGCTTCGTCCGCCGTGATTGCCCGGTAGTCTGTAATTCAGATTTCTTGGCCGTCAAAACCGCCGGTTTAGCATCTCCCTTCGCAGTCATCCGTTCCGCTCAAAACAATTGTTGGCAACCCGCTTTGACGTCCAAGTCGTGCGGTAAGTCTGACTTTCTGTTTTGCAGATCTACTTAATAATCCTAATCGCAGACCGTTCCCGGGTTTCGGGGGCCGTCGTCCTACTGGTTCTTGAGGTGGCATTCGCCATGAGAAACCGCGCGCAATTATCGCTGGTGCTGCTCTGCCTGATGGGCGTCAGTTTGCTGGGGTGCTTTGCCAAGCCCTTGAATCTGAACGTCATGCATATGGGGCCGCCGTATCAGATTACGGCTTATGATCACGGCCAACCGGTCGGGCAGCGTGCCGTTATGGCTCTCTCGAGTGATGAGCAAGTCATTGCGCGGTGGATTGAGGCCAATCGCCGCGGGTGGCGGCCGAGTCATGGGAGTCATCCTCCCGGACGGGTGATCCAGGGAGATGGCTTCACGCTGAACTTTACCGACACTCTGTGCATTCTCAATATCCCCCCCGATCCCCATGCGAAGGGGACCGGCAAAGGGAAGACTGAACCGATCATCCTGCAAAAGCGTCTGACACCGGGTGACATGGAGTTGTCGGCATTGTTGAATTCCGGTCTATGATTGGGGCTGGGGTTCTCGCGAATTCCGTGACACGGGTCTGTGTCCATTTCTCGGAACAAGTCGCCGGAGACACTCCTGATCGCGGCCCGGTTTGGCTGCTGGGGCTGCAGAATCGGTCACTACGACCGGAACGCTACCGTTGCTGCAGGCCGTATCTCATTGGCCTCATTCTGTCTTGAAAGTTCTTCTCGTCGAGGAAGTCTGGAATTCCCAGACAGATTGTTCTAAGATGACTTGGAGATTCATGGCCGCATTTCTCTTTCTCGCGGCGACCAATATGTCGGTGGAAGTGATTGTAGTGATCGGGTTTTCTGTAGGAGTATAGGGGACATCCTCAGGTCGCGCGTTGCGGCGGAATGGTCTCCGGCTAAGTGGGATGACTGATGGGTGCCTCGCTGCGGCTGAGGCATGGTAGACAATTGGGTGAGAGGCGCAGTGGTGCGCGTGAGATCAGGACTGGAAGTGGTCCCGTTTTTGCGTAGATCGACTGGTGTCTGTAACTCGCTGCACGGGCGCTCTATATTGCGTCTTCAGCGCCGGGTTGCCTGTTCTTGCCTAAAATTCGTTCAGTATCGGGCCGTGACCTGTTTTTCCTCGTATAATGAGGGGAGATACAGAGTGTGCCCGCTGATTGAGCCTACCCAGTCGAGTTCCTCAGGCTTCGAAAACCCGTTGCTGCTCCGTACCACGAAATCTGGATTCTCGCGTTCTGCGCGGGCTTATATAGGAGCTTTCGGCTAATGCTGTTAACTGTTTTACGAACGTTGTTTGCGTTCATCTGCGCGGGAGCGGTTGCCGCGTATTGCGGGGCTGCGGCTGGCGCGGAGCCCAATTCCACGTCGTTCCCGAGGATGGTCGTCAACTATCCGCTGCCCTCGTTTGTGGTGCTGCTGTTGTTGACGCAGATCATCACATTTATCGATATCCTGATTCCGAAGAAGCGGTTGGAAGTTATTTCCGCCGTCTATTTCGGGTTGTTGGTCGGCTGGTTGCTGAGCCTGATGCTGATCCTGGGGTTGGATCCGTTCCTGAGCCAAACCTCCTGGCGTGGCTTTGTGCAGATCATCCTTTCGGTGTCATTGCCGTATATCTGTATCTCGTTGTTGATGCAGACCAAGGACGACTTCCGGTTCATTATTCCGTATGTCGAGTTCTCCCGAGAAGTTAAGGGAGGGCGTCCGTTCCTCCTGGATACCAGCTCGCTGATCGATGGCCGCATTGCGGATATTCTGGAAACTAGGATCATCGATTCCGAGTTGATTGTTCCCAACTTCATTCTGCAAGAGTTGCAGGATATCGCCGATAGCTCGGACAAGATGCGCCGCAATCGTGGTCGCCGCGGTCTGGATGTCCTCAGTAAGCTGCAGGCCAATACCCAGGATGTCGAAGTCCGTCTCTATGAGGCCGACCAGAAAGACATGAAGGGCGTTTCGGTGGATCAGCGACTGGTCGCCTTGGCCAAGGAGCTGGGGGGGCGCGTTGTCACAAACGACTTCAACCTCAACAAAGTTGCCAGCGTTCAGGGGGTGCATGTCGTCAATTTGAACGACGTCGCGAACGCCCTCAAGCCGAGGTATCTTCCTGGTGAGCAGCTCAATCTGAAGATCATCAAGATGGGCGAAGGTCCAGGGCAAGGCGTCGGCTATCTGGATGATGGCACCATGGTTGTCTGCGAGCAGGGCAGCCACTTGGTTGGTCGTGAAACCGGAATCATTGTCACGAGCGTGCTGCAGAACAGTGCGGGCCGGATGATTTTCGGTCGCCCGGTTCCCTATGAAGGGGTTTCCACCACAGTGGCGGGGGCTTCGGCTGGTCAGCGATAGCCGTCAGTCCTGGCTGTTAAACATAAAAAACTCCGTCGCTCATCTTGAGTGGCGGAGTTTTTTTGTTTTGGGAAGTGGTATTGGGTTCTGCGAATTCGATGACGACTGATCGTATCGCGAACGGAACCTTGAGGGAGATCTGGTTATCTGCACGATGCTGTCAGTGATCGTGTGTAAACAGTTTTCAGGGGTGGGAAAGTAGGGCGGGAGTTGCTCGCACTTCAAGACGTTGTGCGATGGCGCACTGGTTGAAGTTGCTGGTGTGGAGTGATCAGGAACAAACCAACCCTGCTCGGCGTGCTTTGAGCGGGAAGTGGTCGACGATCAGCTTCTTCATTGTGGCCGGGATGCTCGGGTCACTGAGGCGTTTTTCGGCCGTCTGATCGCTCGTCGGAAAGCCCGATGGCAGGTCGTAATAGGTTCCCGCGTGCCCTTGGAATTCTCCACGGTACGCTGCTCCCAGGCGATCCCGTGGGGCGAGCATTGTCGCCAAGGGGTAGAAGTCCTGGCGGCCATCATCGTGATCAATTAAGAACGCATTCGTAATACCGGGAACGTCACTGACCCAAATCTTAACGCGTGCCACAACCACACCTTCACATTAACGAATCGAACCTGACAATCAGCACCTGCTTGATTGCCTGCCGAGATCGTAGGTTCGAATTGTGAAGATTCGTGCTGGGGCGATGTTTAGAAATCGCGAGCACCCACCGTCCTTGATGTCCAAAATTCTATGGTCGTCAGGCAATTCTGGTTTTTGCGTCTTTTCGCAAGACTCTTGGTTGTTACTCTGGCGAACCTGACGGCTTCTTTATCCGTGTGGATGAGTTGCCAGGGGATTCGCATGTCCGAGGCTCACGTGATCGGGGGCCGCACCCAGGTAGCGAATTTCAATCTTAATGCGTTCGATGCGTTGGTTAATGGGGGTGAGTTCGGCCTCCAGATGGTCCTTTTTCTCCAGCAATTCTCGCAGTTCCTGTTCCAGTTTTTCCAGCTGTTCGGCGTGCATGTTTGCCCTTTCCTGCAGTGCGGTTTGCGACACCCGGTGACGGCACAGCGATTTGAGCGGTGAGACAGACAGGTGTTCGATTGAGGCCGCGGTCATCGAGTCCCAGCAGAGGTGGGTGCTGTATCGGACTGCATGCCCTATTGATTGATGCTAGCGCCTTTTTTTGCGAACTCAAGCCCGTCTCGCCAGAAGTCCTGATGCGAGTCAGGCGCATTTGTGCTGGGGCTCAAGTGCATCCGTGCGGCTGGAGCTCAGTGTTGAGCGGTTGCCGATAGAAAATAAAAAAGGCCAGACAGGAGGACCTGTCTGGCCTTTGATCGTGTGATCGGTCGCGGGTTGTCCGAAGTTTTATCGGCTTCGGCGTGCCCGTTATTACTTCTTAACCTTGTCGAGCGAGCTCACTGTTTTGACTTTGCCAGCCTTAGCATCCTTCGGCGCCTTCTTCGTTTCTTTTTTCTGAGAATTATTGCCCTTACCCATGAGACTACTCCTTACTAATAAAGTTACCGGTGAATATGTTTGGTGACAGCGTTCATTCCGCTGTCATTGACAAGCAAGCCCTGCTCAGATTTCATACGATGGCCGGCTTAAAGTCGAGAGCAGTCTCGATTGCCCCCATTCCGGCCCCTCGGGCGAAAACTCAATTTCCCTGAGAATTGTCATATGTTATCGGCATCTGCCAGCGTTGCAACTCTTACTTTTTTTGGTCGACTTCTGGTTGAGTCGCGAGGCGACCGTCTTGCCAGCCTAGAGGCAGGGGGCGGTCGGCAGAGAGAGGCCTCTTATGTCGAAGCAGGCAAAGCAAACATGAATTCATAAATTCCCGGAGCAGCAGAGAGTGCTACTCCGGGCTCGAATCGTTCATTGTTTGGCGGGCATCCACTTCGTGGCACCTAGCAAGAGCTACTCGTCCTTCTCTTCCTTGTCTTCAGACTTCTTATCGCCGTCCTTCTTGGCAGCGGCCTTTTCAGCCTCAGCTTCGGCCTTCTCTTCCGCTTCTTGGGCGGCCTTGATCGCTTCCTTGTCGGGTTCGCCGAGCAACTCTTCCAGGGCGGCTCGCAGTTCCGGGCCGCGGACATTCATCTTGATGACGTTGCCATCTTTGCCCACCAGTACGGTGAAGGGGATTCCGGTGACGCCATACTTGTTGGCGAGGGGGTGTTCCCAGCCGGTTGCGGCTTCATCGGCGCTGAATAGGTTGGCCCACGGAAGTTTATTTTTGGCGATGAAGTTTTCGAGTTTTTCTTTGTCCTCGTCCAAGCTCACGCCAACGATGTCAAAGCCTTTGGAGTGATAGCCGACATAATTGCTTTTGACGTTAGGCAGTTCAGCGATACACGGGCCGCACCAGGTCGCCCAGAAGTCCACCAGCACGACTTTGCCCTTGTAGGTCGACCAGTCGATGGGCTCGCCATTGACGAGTTTGCCTTCGATCTCGATGGGCTTGCCGATCAGCTGCAGGCGGTTGGCCATGCCGGTCATCTTCTTCGCGGCTTGCTCCAGTCGCTCGTCGCCAGAGTGGGCGAACAGCTCCGCAAACTGCTGGTAGCACTTAGCGGCCATCAGGTCGCTGCCAGCTTCTTCCACCAGATTTCCGATCATCATGGCGGCCCGCAAGGCCTTTTGGCCCAGCTTGCCGTCCCCCTTCACCTGAGCCACGGCCGCTTCCACCAGTTTTTCCTGCTCGTCGGCCATCAGCTCCTTGATGTTCTTCAAGCGAGCAAACAGCAGCTTTTCTTTGGCCAGGGTGGCTAAGTCCTTGCGGGGATCCGAGCTGTATTTCTTGGCCAGGTCTAGTTCCAGCTTGGCGGCGTCTTTCTCGCCCAGCTGTCCTTTGAGGGTTAATGCTTCGAATTGTGCGGCAAGAGCTTCAAAGGCGACTTCGTCTTCCACGTCTTTCGCGTCGAGCACTTTTCCGGTCACTTCAACCATGGTCTTGGCGACCTTGGTGAAGTGGGCGATCAGCTCTTCGCGTGATCGCGCGTTCGGTCGCACGGTCATGAGCTTTTGCAGGAATTTCATCAATTCATCCGGCTTCGCATCGGCGGGAATGGCGAAGGGATCTTTTTCCGCTTTGGGCTTCGCGTCGTCGCCTTCTTCCTTAGCGGGCGTGGTCTTCTTGATTTTCAGCTTAGGAGCTTCTTTAGCCTTCGCGGCGGCAGGCGCTTTAGGCGCATCTTGTGCCGTGGCCATGCTCACTTGGGACGCCAGCAGCAAGCTGGCCAGTCCGAGTACCCACCCCGTTTTAATACACATAGGATTCCTTTTTTAAATCTCTGGCGAAATCTCTGGCTGCAACCTCGGTGAATGGCAGCTCCCGGAAGGGGGCGCGTCCTGAGTCATGATCGATGTGAGGCTGAACAGCCCTGGTTTCGCATCAGCATCTACCACACATTGGCTCGGACTTGTACGTTATCGTGAATTGACACTAGTGAAACTTCAAGTGCAGATGCCGTTTCGTCATGCCTTTGGTGAGCGAGTTTTCGACGATTTGAAAGAGCCCGGCAAGCGTGAATGCTTGCGATTGATGATCGCAGCCAATCTCGATGTGATCGAATGAAGCTGTGAGTGGGGAATAGAGATCAATGGCGGGTAGGTAGGGCTTGTGTCGTCCGAGTAGCGTCTGGGGTGGCTGGGCGAAGTGGGATGGAGAATTGTCGGGCCGTGCGAATGCAGGGCCTGTGGATTTGTGGGGAAAAGCGATGCCGAAAAGTTTTCGGGCCGTTGCAGTGTCCTGAAAGAGAACAGGAGTTGCCGCACAAAAAGTGGTAGGAATCGTGGTGAACCCGTCGATTCCTACCTCAATTGTGCTTTTCTTGGTCGTCGCAAGTAGCGACCACGCAAGAACTTAGAAAAGTGCCCCCACAAGGAATCGAACCTTGAACCTACTGATTAAGAGTCAGTTGCTCTACCGATTGAGCTATAGGGGCGGTGATCGGTCGCGTTGCAGTGTGCTACGCGAGTCGGAATTCTATTGCCACTTGAGGCTGTGTTCAAGTCTCCGCAGAGACTTTGTCGCATTTGACGTAACTTGCTTGGCAACAGTGTCTTCTTGTGTGTCCAGAATTCACTCCTCGTCAATGAGACAAATGGGGGCGACGTTTGGTTCGCCTGACATGTCCCATTCTACGCTGCTCGGTGAAGTCGCGTCCGCAAGTTACAAGATTCGGCCAGCCGGTACGGCAAACTTCAGTGTCTCGAGCAGAATAGAATCTGTGCCTGCCTAAAATGCGGCTTTCGGATGTGGTTGGTGGCCTCTAGTAGACTGAGGTGGCTGCCGAACCGCTAAGTCTGCTCGATGTCACCGACCAAGCCGTTCGGCAGCTGCTGTCAAAATGACAGCAGGTCGTGTTCTTGATGAGTTCAGAATGCCTTTTGTTTCGTTGCGCAACACCTTTCTGGAGTGGCAATTACAGAAAGGTTGAGAATTCGCAGACAGCAAATTCAGGGGCGGCGGGTGGCGGAATGAATTTTGCCGCAATAATTCATCTGCCAGTTTGGACGTAGTTTCAGTGTCGTACGGGTAATCCCAGGGATCAGTGTTATGGCCGTGTTTCGTTGGCGTCAGTCGTGGGGTAACCTGCGCGATCTCGAACGCGAATTTGACCGGCTATTGGAAAGCATCAAGATGCCTTTCCCAGGACTGCGATTAGAACGACAGTATCCGCCAGTCAATGTTTACGAACTGGACCAGGAATTCCTGCTGGTCGCCGAACTCCCTGGAATCAGCCCGGAGAATCTCGACCTGACCGTGGCCGCCGGAATTCTGACTTTGAAAGGTGAGCGATGTGGCCCCGAAGGGATTCCGGATGATCGCTTCCGGCGCCATGAGCGGTTGCGCGGGAACTGGCAACGGCAGCTGACGTTGCCCGAACGCGTGGACGAAGAACGTCTGTCTGCCGAGTTCGTCAATGGGATATTGAAGATCCATCTGCCGAAACTGCCGACCGTCAAACCGCGGCAGATCCCGGTTGTCGGCGGGGAATCGTAAGTCGCACCTCTTCAGAGAGTTGGTCGCACGTCAGGCTGTTCGGTCAGATGTCACGCGGATCAGGCTCGGAAAACTTCACGTACGGGAATCGCATCATGTCAGAGCCTGAAGCCACTCCAGCAGCGCCCACTCCGAACCCGACTCCTGTGCCTTCGACGGGAATGACGACGCAGCCGGCTCAGTCACAGCCGCAAGAGTCGCAGATTCCGGTTCCTGATCGAACCGTCTTCATGCCGCCGATCGACATCTACGATTCGGACGAAGGGCTCGTATTGCTGGCCGACTTGCCCGGTGTCACGATTGAATCGCTGGAGATCCAGGTCCAGGACAACCGTCTGACGTTGTTCGGCAGCGTCAAACCGGCGCTACCCACTGAGGCCCGCTTGCTGCATCAAGAATTTGAATGGGGCGACTTTTTGCGATCGTTTATCCTCAGCGATGAGGTGGATCACGATCGCATCACCGCGAAACTGAATAACGGTGTCCTGGAAGTGGTTCTGCCGCGAGCCGCGAAGACCGAACCGCGCCGGATTCAGGTTAACAAAGAGTAAAAAAGTCCTACCATGCCCGGCGCTTCGATCTACCTGGATAATGCCGCGACGAGCTTTCCCAAGCCGGCGTGTGTTTATGAGGCCATGGATCGATACCATCGCGAAGTCGGTGTCGCTGTTGGTCGTGGAGCCTATCGTCAGGCTGTTGAACTTCAAGGTGAGGTCGATCGTTGCCGTCAGCGGCTGGCTCAGCTATTTAATGCTGAAAGTCCGCAGCAGATTGTTTTTACCTTCAACGGTACCGATAGCTTGAATCTGGCCATTCAAGGGGTCTTGCGGCCGGGGGATCACGTCGTCACGTCGGTCCTCGAACATAACTCCGTGTTAAGGCCGTTGCATGAATTAGAGCGGGCCGGAACGATTGAGCTCACTCTGATTCCCGTGGGGGAATCGGGAGTCGTGAACCCCGAGGATTTTCGTCAGGCATTGCGACCCCACACGCGGCTGATTGCGTTGACGCAGGCCTCGAATGTCACGGGAATCATCCAGCCGTGTGCCGAGGTGGGGCAGATAGCTCGTGCTGCCGGAGTTCTCTATTTGGTTGATGCCGCGCAGACGGCGGGGCACCTGCCGATTGATGTTCGCGCTCTGTCTGCCGATTTGCTGGCATGTCCCGGTCATAAGGCCTTATTAGGTCCCTTGGGTACCGGGCTGTTATATATTCGGCCTGGACTAGAATCTGAGTTGCGCAGCCTGCGGCAAGGTGGCACAGGAACCCGCAGTGAAGATGAGTTTCAACCCGCGTCCTTGCCTGATAAATATGAGGCCGGGAATCATAACGCGCCTGGATTGGTCGGTTTGTCGGCTGCCGTGAAATGGCGTTTAGATCAATCGCCGGGGGCGATTGAAACTCATGAAACGGCGATGCTGGAGCACTTGCTCGCCGGGCTGAAAACAATTCCCGGCGTGGAGATTCATGGCCCGCAGACGGCCCCTGGCCGCGTGGGTGTGGTGAGTCTTTCCTTGGCGGATCAGGATCCTCAGATCGTCGCGACGCTGCTCGATCAGGTGGCTCAGGTGCAGGTCCGTAGCGGATTGCATTGTGCCCCGGGAGCACATCGATCTTTGGGGACGCTAGAACGCGGCGGTACGATCCGGTTGAGCGTGGGCGCGTTCACATCCGTTAGTGATCTGGATGTGGCGCTCGATGCCTTACGACAAATCGCGGAGAGCTTGGGGTAAGGCGGAGTAACCTGAAATCTTCCTCAACATTCAGAGATGCTGATCGTGAGAAGTTCGGTTGGCTCGTGAATTCGAGCTTGCAAAAAACTTCCCTGAAAGGGAAGGACAACATAGCCCAGGGTCGCTCGGTACGCCGAGCGCACCCTGGGTTCAGAGCCCCACAAGTCCCCAACCCTGAATGGGTTGCACCTGCTGAATTGCTCGCAATATGTGGAACCCATACAGGGTTCTTTCTTCTTTTTGGGCGTGTACCCAGGGTGCGCCGCGAGTACTCGGCGACCCTGGGCTATGTTGTGTATCCCCTTCGGGGAACAGACATTTGCGAAGCCTGTTGACTGAAGATTAGATGGCGATTCCTTGTCTTCTTCACGAAAACATTCCGTTCAACTGCATTAAGACACTCCGTAGCTCGATTCTTCGCGTCCGGCCATGACGTGTTACTCGGGTTCCACCGTAATCAGAATGTTTTTGAAGCCGGGGGTTTTGGATTCCGGATCGACGTCGCGGGGGATCAGGACGTTTGCTTCCGGGGTATACATCATGGCATTTCCGCAGCGGACATCGAATGGCCGCACGCGCTGGAGACGCATTTCGCCGACCGCGCTGCGGACTCGCACCTTTTGATCGGTTTTTAATCCCAGCCGGCTGATGTCGGCGGGGTTCAGCAGAAGCAGGTCGCGGCCTTCTTGATTGCGATAGAGGTCGACCTCTTCGTAAACCACCGAGTTGAACTGTCCCTCCGAGCGGATGGTCATCATCCGGAATTGATTGGGGCCGAGTTCCGTGGTGGGGGGCAGGGGAATGGCATGGAACTTCGCTTTTCCCGACGGTGTGGGAAAAGTTTGGACATCCAGCTGTCGACCGGTGATGTGGAATTCCTTCCGCGTTTTGGCGATCTCGGCGATCGGTTCGTAACCAGGAATTAATTCGCTAATCAGTTGGCGGATGGCGTCGTGGCTTTCGAGTTCTTTCCAATTGACTGGGCCAGCTTCGCCCAGGACCAGACGCCCGAGAGTTGTTAAGACCGAGACTTCACTTCGCGGACCCGGATAACGCGTGGGGCCGCCATCGCTCAAACGGACGTAGCTGAACATCGACTCTTGCGTTGTCGGCTGTGATTCTTCGTCCCGGGGCAAAACGGGGAGTACGAGCGTTTCCTGGCCTCGGCCCCAAGCATGTCCCGTATTCAAGGTGGTCGTCATGTATGTGACCATGCCCACTCGGGACAGGGCTCGTTCGGCATAGGCCAAGTCGGGATTGCTGCCATACAGATTGCCCCCCAGGCAGAGGGCGACGTCCATTTCACCCCGTTCGGCGGCGTTGACGCAGGCCATCGTGTCGAGGCCCGCGGATTTAGGAACTTCAATTCCCAGCCGCTTTTCGAACCGTTCCAGGAGTGCCTTTTTGAGTTGTGGCGTGACTCCGACAGACCCGATTCCTTGGACGTTGCTATGTCCGCGAATCGGCATTAACCCGGCGTGCGGACGTCCAACCATGCCGCGGAGCAGGGCGAGGTTCGCGATCATTTTGACGTTATTGGTGCCGTGCAAGTGATGCGTAATGCCCATCGTCCAGGCAAATACGACGTTCTTCGCTTTCGCATACATGTCGGCAATCTTGCGGATTTCCTCGCGCGTGATTCCGGAGCCATGGATGATGGCCTCCCAGGAAGTTGCCGTCACTTGTTGGACGAATTCTGAAAACCCTTCCGTTGCCGTTTCGATGAACTTAGTGTCTTCGACTTTGTTGTCGAGCAACTCCTTGGCCACGCCTGTCAGCAGGGCGATGTCACCGCCGATGTTAGGCTGCACATAGAAACTGGCGACTTTGGTACCGAACAGCAAACTGCGGACATCACTGGGGACGCGGAAATTGACAAGACCCAGTTCTTTCGCCGGGTTGATGACGATCACATCGCCGCCGCGCCGCCGGATCTGCATCAGGCTGCGCATCAGCCGGGGGTGATTCGATGCCGGGTTCCCGCCGATCAGCAGATAGAGGTCGGCCTTATCGAGATCCTCTAAACGAATCGTGCCCGTTCCCGCCCCGACGCTGGCGGCCAGGCCGACGCCGCTAGCTTGGTGGCAATAGTAGGAGCAATTGTTGACATAGTTAGTCCCGAAGACGCGGGCAAACAGCTGCAATAAAAAGCCGGCTTCATTCGAGGAACGACCACTGGCATAGAAGAAACTTCGCGTCGGCCCCGCGGCACGGAGTTTTGTGGCCAGGCGTTCGAAGGCTTCGTCCCAGCTGATGACGCGATAGTGTGTATCGTTCGGTCCGGCATAGACCGGATTCACCAGCCGGCCGCTGCTTTCCATCTGTGCGGAACTGAAAGAACGCAGTTCACGGAAGCCAAACCGAGCGAAGAATTCGGGGGTAATTCCCGCCTGCATGTCCGAGACCATTGCCTGGAACGACTTCTTGCAGACTTCAGGGAAGTAACCTCCCTCATTGACCATGCCGCCCATCTGGCCGCCCATGCCCAGTGCACACGTTTTACACGTGTTTTTGCTCCGCATGGCCTTCCAGAGCTTCATCCAGCCCACGCGATTGGCCATCTTTAAAGTATAGCCAATCGCCTTCCAGCCGCCGCCGCTTGTCATGGGCTTCATCGTATGTTGCTCAATCCCGGGTTCGCGAATCAGAACTTTTTTACTTCGAATGCCCAACCGAACTGAGAAATTGCTGACGGTTAGACTTCGCTTGAAGCGACAAAAAAGAGATTTTTAACCACGAATTGCACGAATGAAGAACAGCCAAATACAGTTTTGGAAAAACGGCCGAGTGTCCGAACGCTCTTCCTGTTTTTAACAATCAATGGAGAATCTCAATTGGTATCGGCTGCAGCTTGGTTCACGAATAGGTCTCCCCGTAATTGATTCGTGTCAT
The DNA here is from genome assembly GCA_040386595.1 of Planctomycetota bacterium. GTDB lineage: Bacteria > Planctomycetota > Planctomycetia > Planctomycetales > Planctomycetaceae > JAKFVC01. The sequence goes on from JAZKFE010000055.1 coordinate 18,372, forward strand.
TGGTGTTATTCGTGGTGAAAATCTCCTAAATCACGTCGACGTTCGTGGAACGCAGAAGGTACTGTTAGCGCTCGTCGAACAATCGTAGCAGCCAGCGGTTTAGCGAGTCTACGCCGTCGACTTGCCAGGCGGCTGGCGTTAGCGAGGAATGTCGCCGATGAGCTTCTGGACATATTTGCCCAGGATGTCGGTTTCGATGTTCACGGTGTCGCCAACTGTTCGTTGCCCCAACGTCGTTACCGCCAAGGTATGCGGGATCAAGGCTACGCTGAAACGCTCGGGTTCTACTTGCACGAGCGTCAGGCTGATGCCATCGACGGTGATGGAACCCTTTTGCACCATCTGCAACGTCAACGCGCGAGGGACGCGGAACCACATCGTGGTCCATTCACCATCTTGTGTGATTTGATCGACTTGACCTGTGCCATCGATATGTCCCTGGACGAAATGTCCGCCCAGCCGGGCACCGACCGCGACGGCACGTTCCACGTTGACCAGGCTGCCGGGTCGTAGTTCCCCGAGGTTGGTTTTCGAGAGCGTTTCCGTTCCCGCCTGAAAGTCGAAGGTTGCCCCATCGATCGCCACGACCGTCAGGCAACAGCCATTAAGGGCGATGCTGTCGCCCAATTGGGCTTCGCCAGCGAACGCGCCGGGCATGTCGAGCACCAGGCGTACGGCGGCACCTTCGGCGACGACATTACGCACCGTCGCCTGTCCCTCTACTAATCCGGTAAACATCTTTTTGGAAATCCTTGAAGTCGATCAATGCTGTGGCTGTCGATCAGGTTGAGCTTGTCTGGCGGTCACGTCGTGATTCCGCAAGGTCTGCCTGATTGTGTTGACCGCGACAGTCGTTGCAGTTTTATCAATTGGCGGGCAAATCTCGCCCAGCGCAATTGCTGGACGATAGATTATACTATGGAAGCGGGATCTGTCCTATTTCCAGCGTTCGTCAGCGACTTGGCCCGTTTCCCCGTCTGTAAATGAGTGTTTCGGCGTCTCAATCCGGAAACCGCAAACTCTGGTTGACCTTTTATGTTATGTGGATGGCGACAATTCCGACGTCTGTGGTGGGCTGGCCTGCTCGCGGTCTGGAGTCTGTCTGCCTTCTATGCGGGAGAAGCCCAGGACGCCGGGCCGTCGATTCCCAGTCCCACGGCGACGCCTATTCCCCAGGTAACTCCACAGTTTGAACTGACGGGAGCTGGCTCGTGCGCTGCAGCGGGCTGCCATGGCGGGGATGGGACCCGAAAGAAGCCCGACGGGACGTTCAACTTTTCGAGTTCCTCGTACAGTGTCTGGATCCAGCGTGATCCGCATGCTCGTGCTTATGATGTGCTGCTGACCGATCGGTCGCGCAATATGATTCGCCAGCTGGGAACAGGGTGGCATGCGGCCCATCAAGAGAGCCGCTGCCTGGTCTGCCATTCCCCGTTGGAGCCGACGGTTGCCAACGTTGATCACACCGTTCCGGTGCATCTGACTCAGCGTGAAGTGTTGCATGACGGGGTGAGTTGCGAAGCTTGCCACGGTCCGGCCGAGAAGTGGCTGGTCCCGCACACCGAACATACTTGGCGTGACCGGATGACGGCCGATTCGCGGGCTGCGTTAGGGTTTGTTGATCTGCGATTTGATCTCGTGCGACGGTCTCAGACGTGTGTGAAGTGCCATGTGGGCGGGCCGGGACGCGATGTGAATCACGATTTGATTGCGGCCGGTCATCCGCGGTTGAATTTTGAGCTGTCGGCCTATCACGCCAACATGCCGGCGCACTGGGATGGCGAGGCCGATCGGCGGAATTTCCCCGCACAGGATGATGCTCGCGGTTCGATCCGGGAAGCCAAGCTGTGGGTTTTGGGGCAGCTCACCACGGCCGATGCCGCGCTCAATTTGCTGGCCGTTCGAGCTCAGGCGACGCAGGAATCTGACACTGCGAATGGTACCGCTGCCAAGACGGCGTGGCCTGAATTTGCCGAGTATGGGTGCTTTGCCTGTCATCACGATTTGCAGTCTCCCAGCTGGCGGCAGCAATCACCGGTGCCGGGGCGCAAGCCGGGCAGCTATCCCTGGGGGACCTGGAATTTTCCGTTGACGACCGTTTTGGAATCGTCCGACTCACCGGGACCTCTCGCCAAGGCGTTGCAGCAGCTGGAGCAGACAATGGGGCGTCCGTCGCCTGTGGTTGGTGAAGTGCTGCCGCAGGTACAGTTCGCGAGAGAACTGATTGCCACGGAACTGGTGAAACACACCACGCCAGCATCGTTGACGGCGGAACGCATTCGCCAGCTCCTGGAGCGGGTGACTCATGACGGGCAGCAGTTGTCGAGCCGCGATTGGGACGCGGCGGCCCAAGTCTATCTCGGGACGGTGGCACTGTATCAGGCTCGCTTGGAAGCCGAAGGACAGGGGCTGCGACTGCAGGTGCCCGAGCCCGCCGATCAGGAATTGTTAGCCGCGTTGGAGACCCTCCGCGAGAAACTGAAGTTCCCGCAACCGCCCGAAGCTCCCTCGCAGTTCACCAGCCCGCGGACCTTCGATTCGCAGCGGATCGAGATCATCCACGACCAGCTTCGGAAGCTGGAAGAGCTAGTGAAACGCCCGTAAGTTCTCATCTCTTGGCGAACCGTACGAATGCGGTTGCACCACGGAGACACGGAGAACACTGAGTTTTAAAAGTTCTTTTAAGAAGAGTTTTTTAGCCACGGATTCACACGGAAGAACACGGATTGGGTCAGCGTTTGTTTGCGTTTTCAGGCAACGCGGAGCCCATTCTGAGTTGTGTTGATTCAGAGTGCTATTGTGGCTCTCTACTGTCTTCTTCCGTGTTCAATCCGTGTTTTTCCGTGGCTAAAAACTCTTCGTCAAAAAACACGGCGTATCGCTAATACTTCTAGCTTAGGGTATCCCCAGGAGTTTGGGATCGTTCGAATTCGGGCCGGTGATTTCTGGGATCGGTTCGTCGTCGAACCATTGTCGCAGGGGGATTTTTCCGGCGCGAGGATCTTCTAAGGAGGGGGTCCAATAAAGATTGCCCATCCAGACTTCGGACTCCGGTTCGATCACCAGTTGCTTCAGGCGGATGTTGTATTGGATGCCGTAATGCAGCGTTCCGCGTGCTTGATCTCGATCGATCGCACCTTGATAGACATAGATCAGCCCCGCGACCGTCGTCGTCTGCGCGTCTGGCGTGATCTTTAAGGGGACTGTCGCTTCCCACTTCCAGCCTGGCTTTGTGACTCGAACGCGCTCAATCGGTTCTTTCACGAGGACGGGACTCTCGGGGAGCAGTTGCTTGGTGAGGAAGACTCCTTTGGAGATCGCGTCGCCGAAGAGCGCGTCAGTCGTTCCCGGGGCACGTTCCAACTCGAAATGAATGGCGAGTCCCTCGGGGGGGACTCGATCACCGTAATTCACCGCGTGGCCCTGGGTGTCGACCAGCGAGACGCGTAAGGTGGCTGTGCGGTAATTTCCGCCGTTGAACAGCTTCTCGTCTCGTTCACAATTGCCCCGATAGTAAATCCCGGAGAGCCTGGGGGCGTGTTTGGGGTGGATCGGAACGGGCGGATTCCCATAGACGTTGGACATGGGTTGTTGTGTGGTGGGCTTCAAAGCCCTTCTGAAATCGGCGAGCGATTCCTCCAACTTTTGGGTCTTCGCCAGCAGTCCCGCATGGATTTGCACCACCAACACCAATGCCATCAACGAATCCAGCAGCAAGAAGTGCCAGAAGTTGAAGTGTCGGATTGGTACCAGCCAACGGACTTGTGGACTGTCGACCCACGGTCGTTCTAAGCGGACGGCCTGCTTGTAGCGTTCGACCAGCAGGAGCCCGATTTGCACCACCAGCATCACGCACAACCAGGGGATAAATCCCGGGACCTCTTTGACCCAACGCTCGCCATAAGTGAGCCAAGCTTCCGGTGAGAGCCAGTGGTTACCGGGATCGGGAACCACTGGCATTGCTTCGGGCCAGGGAGTATCTGCCTCGACCCAGCGACGCACGAGAGCGATCTCTTCGGCACTGAGTGCGGGTTGGCCTTTGGGCATGCGATACGAGTCATCGCTCGACGCGATCCGGCGATAGATTTCGTTGGTTTTTAACGTGCCACCCAACAGAGGAGACCGCGAATATCCCCCGGCGGCGACATCGCTCCGTTGATCCAGGCGGAGGCCGCCGCTGCGCATGGTCGGGCCGTGGCAGCGATCACAATGAGTCTGAAAAATGGGCCGGATTTGCAGGTCAAAGTTGATGGGGGGGACGGTGGCTTGAGCGAGGGCCAACTGTGGCAGCCAGAACAGGCAGACAACAGCCCAAGCCAGACGACCTTGGAGCTGTTGTAAAAATCCCATGCGAAATGTCCCCCAGGCCCGCGACCGGCTGTACCACACGACTGCTGCCATTATGACGGGGGCTGACTGGAACCTCAATTCGAGGCGAATGGGTAGCCCAGATTCTTGAATCTGGGTGAGCAAAGCGAACAAGAGGTTGGGGCTCCTTGCGACAGGGCTTCTCCAACCCGTTCCTGGCGAGCCCGGCGGCGTCAGCCCCGGGATTCTTCGTAGTCGAATGAGCTACAACCTCTTGCTTCGTTGGTGAAAAACATTACGGCCGACGGTGGACGACCCAACCGGGGTGCTCGACGCGAATCTGGAAGAGAGTCTTTCCGGCGGTAATGTAGAGCGTGCGGAGGTCCTCGCCGCCAAAGGTGCAGTTGGTCAGAATGTCCTCGGCGATGGGGATTCGTGCCTGCAGTTCGCCCCCTGGCGTGACGATGTAGATTCCCGTGGGAATTGTGGCCGTTTCGTGCGGGCCGCGCGGCGTGTTGATACCGGCGGCAATGTAGAGCGTGCCGCGTTGGTCCACGGCCATGCCATCGCCACCACGTCCAGTGCCGAAGTCGTAGACCAGCCGCTGGCGGCTGACCGTGCCGTCTGCGGCCAGGTCAAACGCCCAGATCTTGCGATTCCCGCCGATCACCGGACAGCTGTCGACGACATACAAGGTGCGTTCGTCGGGGCTCAAGGCGATGCCATTGGGGCGTTGGATGTCGGGTTGCGTGATCAGGCGGGTGACTCGGCCGTCCACGTCGATCCGATAGACCGATTCGTGGGCCATCTGCATCGTCGAGCGATCACCGTAGCACGGATCGGTAAAAAACAATTGCCCGTTGCTGCGTGCGGCGATGTCGTTCGGGGCATTGTATTGAACGCCGTCGAAACGGTCGGTCAGAACTTCGATTTCCCCCGTCTGCATATCGGTGCGGGTGATGCGGCGACGGCCCCCCACGCCGAATTCGTTCCCTTCGCACGCGAGCAATCGGCCCAAGTGATCAAACAGCAGTCCATTGGAGAGGCCGCTATCGGTCCGCCAGACTTCAAAGAGAGTCCCGGGACGTCGCAGGCACAGGATTCGGCTGTTGATGATATCGGTGAAATAGACCGCGCCATCCGCAGTGGCAGCAGGGCCTTCGGTGAAAGCAACGGAGGCGGCCGATGTCAGGCCGGTAAGGATTTCCATAGTGTGATGCGCGATCTGTTTTGAACTGAAGTGCTATTTCTGTCACAAAATCGTGATCGGAATCATACTCGACACGGAAATCGGTTCCAGCCTGACGGCGGTTGATGGTTTGCGAGATACGCGATGATGGAAATTACATGCTCTTCTTGGGAGGGTGAGGCCCCTGCCGAACCGCTAAGTCTGGCGATCTCAATAGACCAAGCGGTTCGGCAGGAGCCTCACCCTCCCATCAACGCGGAGCGTCTATCCGCCCCACGGAAATGCCATCAGCCCGACTGCATTGGGCAGCCGAGCTGATGGCATGGTTGTGATGATGTTGTTTGGCCTGAAAATTACTCACATGTTGAGCATGCGGTCGAGTAACTCGTCGGACGCGTGCTGGCACGGCTGATCGCTTTGAGCTGGTTGAGGTGTGAACCAGCGTTGATCGGCCTGCAGGCGTTGAATTTCTCGCGGGACGGTGACCGATGAGTCTCGCCAGGATCGCAGGCGATGGTCGCGAATTCGCAGGCTGCAGGCTCCCGCCAGCCGTTCTTCCTGGGGTTGCTCGGGCGAGCAGAGCACCAAGTCGACCCACCAGACTTCGCAGCGATAACCGCTGGGGGCAAACCACGTCGTGGTGAATTTTAATCCCGAGTAAGCGGGCAATTGTTGTGTCTCGGCGACCGCGTGAATCAGGCGTCGTTGGTGTTCAATCAGCGGCAATTGATGCCGGCCGGCGCTCCGAATGGCCGTCGCGACTTCATCCACCGTGAGTGGTGTCTGGGATTTGCCGACCTCATTCTGGGCGGCGCGAGAATTGAAGTTCTCGACCGCTTCCGACAACGGGAGTGAACGTTCGAATAAATAATCGAGGTAGATCGTGTTCGGGGTGGAATGCGAGTAGCCGCGTTCCAGACTGGTAGTCTGAGGCAACGTGGAATCGCTGCCGAGAAACCAGTTCCAAAATCCTTGTTTAATGACCATGTCGCTACCTAATTTACTCTCTCCCTGCTGAGCCAGTAATTGCAGTGGAGGAGGACAACACAACAAATCGTGATGGGTGCTAGTAACCAATTGCAAATCCAGTGCCAGAGGAATTTGGCCGGTTGTGTGGCACGTTTTTCAGCGAAAGCGGACCGTTTGGAGTCTCCCGAAAAGGGAAATGGCTAGAAACAGGCCAAATGTGGTGACGTGAGGTAGTTCCCGCACAACGCCAAGGCCGCCTCAAGATGAGTGGTCGGATGTGTAGGAAAAGATTAATAGTCAAAGAATATTTTGGACTGGGTAACGCCCCGTTCCGGGTCAGACAAAACCGCAATTGTGCGGGGCGCGTCAGGCACACAACGGTTTGGGCTCAATCGAGGTACAAGAACATATTGCCCGCCAACAGCATTTGACTCAGGTCGATCCAGGCGTGGGGGCGGGCGTCGGCTTGGCCGGCGTATTCTTGCACTTGCTGATCGAGAAACCCGGTCAGCACCGTCAGTTGCTCCTGGTCCGCGGGACGACCTGTGGTGAGGAGCAACGCGGCGCTCAGACGATCGGCTTCATGGGGATATTCGCGCTGCAAGCGTTCTGCCAAATGCTGAGCCCTGAGGACGGCAAATTCCGAATTCATCAGGCTGAGTGATTGCAGGGGCATCGTGGACCGGCCGCGACGCGTGCTGTTGAACACAATCGACGGAGCGTCGAAGACTTGCAGCAGGCTGACGACCTGGGTTCGCCGCTGTTGCAGATAGATCGAACGACGATTCGCCTGCGGGTGACTGGTGGGGATTAAGACCTCGCCGTTGGCTTGGCGTGTCGATGGGACATAGGGGCCCCCTAATTGTGAATCGAGATCACCGCTGACCGCCAGCATGGCATCGCGGATGGCTTCGGCATCCAGGCGTCGGACGGGGAATCGCGACAACAAACGGCCATCGGCATCGGACTTCCGCCGAGTCTCATCGGTTGCACTAGACTGCTGATAAGTCGCCGAATTCAGGATCAGGCGGTGAATGTGTTTGCTGCTCCAGTGAGAACGGACCAGTTCCGCCGCCAGCCAATCGAGCAACTCGGGATGTGACGGGGGAGCTCCGCTGATGCCCAGATTCTCCGGTGTGGCCACCAGTCCCGTGCCGAAGTGATGTTGCCAGAGGCGATTGACGTGGACTCGCGCTAGTAGACCCGCGGCCCGCGAACCCGGTTGCGTAATCCAGTTGGCGAATGCCAGGCGGCGGCCCGTGGTACGAGCGGGATCGGCCGGCGGTTTCACTTCGAAAGGGGCCGTTGGTTCGATCAAGACTTGGAACGGAGCCGGCTCGGCAACGGGGCCCGCTTCGGCGTAATTGCCGCGGACCAGCAGATGGATGGCGGGCGGAGTCGGCGATACGTCGGTGGCCCAGGCAAGTTTTCCCGGTCGTTCCTGCCCCAGGCTGGCTCGAGTGTGACGCAGCGTTTCGAGCGGTTTTTGCTGCTCTTTGAGCTCCTGATGGAAGGCGGCAAGCACGTCGGTGGGCGTCTGAGGCGTGAAGGTCTCGACGAGTACGTTGTCGACGATGAAACTCCGGCCGCAGCAGAATTCAAATCCGCAACCACCATCTGGCAGGTCGGCGGCCGACAAGGTGATCGACTTGTCTTCCGCCAAGCCATCACACAGATGTTCGAGCAGGAATTTTCCCTCACCCTGATTCGTAATCCGGACGCCGTAGTTGTGACCAGCGGTGTAGCCGGTGGTCCCAATCGATCCGGCGGCCCGCATGTCGTCGCCGGGGTAATCCACATGCACGGCCGAGCTGCCGCCGGGATTGCCGTCGATCAGGATGTTGCCCCCTTTGAGATCAGTGGTATCGTTGTAGTCGTGCAACGCGATGTAGTAACCGATCCGTTCGGCCGATTTGCCGTCGGGCGTTAACTTCGTATCGATCAGATCGAACGTGACCTGAATCACGCCCCCCGTGGCTTCCGGGGTCCAGTCGAAGACCCCTTTGGTGGAGAGTCCGCTGCTGCCGTTGGTTCCCCCTTCAATGATCTGCAGGTGGCCATTTTGGACCAGCTGGCCGGGGGGCGTCGCCTGGTTCAATTGCACGGGAACTTTTCCCGCCGGCACGGTGTCACCGGGGGCCGTATTGCTCCACAGGGGCAACGAAGCCACGGCATCTTCAAAGTTGTCTTCGAGCAGAACCTGTCCCCGAGGGCGATGTGTTTTCAACCATTTTTGGAGTTCGGTTTGTTGTTGGGCAATCTGTTTGTCCAGATCTTGGGTCCGAGTTTGCCACGCGGTGAACTCACCGGGGAGTGAGGCATAGACCGTGCGTTCGTTGGGTTTTTTCCAGGCTTGCGGCGAGAACACCCCCGAGAGCAGGGCTTGGAACGAGTAATAGTCGCGCTGGGTAATCGGTTCGAATTTGTGGTCGTGGCACTTCGCGCATTGGACCGTCATCCCCAGCAGCGAGGCCGACAAATTCTGCATCGACGACTCCAGAGCCGTGTAACGATCAATGCGAACTTCATCGTCATTGCCGTCGCTCTCGCCGCTGCCGTCCTGCCCGTTGCGGATGTAGTGCGTGGCCTCTAACAGTTCGATGGCCTCGGGCGAGGCATCCTGGTCGGGGGTGAAATTGGCGAGTTCATCGCCGGCCAGCTGCTGGCGAATAAACTGATCGTACGGCAGGTCTCGGTTGAGAGCCCGGACCACCCAGTCGCGATAGCGATAGGCCAGGGGGCGATCACTGTCGGCGTTAAAATAGCCATTGGAATCGGCGTAGCCCGCGGCATCCAGCCAGACCTTGCCCAGGCGTTCGCCGTAGTGGGGCGAGTCCAAATACTGGTCGACGATCTTCGAGTACGCGTCTGTACTGTGGTCGTTGATGAAGGCCGCAATTTCTGCCGGGCTGGGGGGCAGGCCGGTCACATCGAAGGTGACTCGTCGTAGCCGCGCATGGCGATCAGCCAGCGGCGACAGGCTCAGCCCCTGGGCTTCCAGTTTGGCCTGGATGAAATCGTCGATCGGATTCACGCCGCCCGCCCGGTTTTTAACCGTCGGCAACGCTGGAGCAACTAGCGGCTGAAAGGCCCAGTGGGCTTCCGGGGTGGAGTTCGTCGCCTTCGCTGGCAGCCCCGGGGCACCGGCAATGATCCACGCCTTAATGAGCGATTTTTCCTTGTCGGTCAGCGGCATCTCGGGCGGCATTTCGTCCGACTCAATCCGCTGCCACAACAGGCTCGCCGCGATGTCGTGCGGGACGAGGGCCGGACCCTGCTTGCCACCCCGGGCGACGGCACCGGCGATGCTGAGGTCCAGCTTCCCTTCATGCTTGGCGGGGCCGTGGCATTTGACGCATTGCTGCTTCAGCAAGGGCGCGATGTCACGTTCGTAACTGGGGGGCTCGGCAGCTTGGACCAGTCCGCTAGCCAGCGTCCCCGTCAGGACGATTAAGAAACCGCGCCAGTGACTCCCTCGCATCCGGATCTCCCACCGTTGGTTTGAGCCAGTGTGGCCACCCCCGACGATCCGAGATCGCGAAGCTTGGGCACTCTGCATACATCAAATGATACCAACGTGAGAACCCGTGAGCATCTCCGAACGCAGTTTCCCGGAATCTCTTCGTGAACATCGACGCAGTCGATGGGTAGCCCAGATTCTCGAATCTGGGCTACCCCGCAGCGACTACGTCGATGCGGCGAACATGCCTGGAATGTGCTTCCGAACGCGATTACTTGTGCCCTTTTTCCGGCTCATGCTCGTGATGGGCATCCTCATCATGGGGCACGTCTTCGTCGAGCATTTCCATTTCCACCGGGGGGCTACCAGAGACCCCTTCGCGTTCGTGGAGCAGTTCGGCCGCCGCGTGATAGCGTGATTTCACATTCGTCTGCGGGGCCAGCCCGCCCACCATCAACAACGCTGCCAGCACGATGACGGCGAAACGTTCCCGCGGACTGATCTGCAGCGAGACCGACGAGGTATACCGGGTTCCTGTGAACAGCTGGAAATAGGTCTGCATCATCCCAATGCCATTCAAGGCGGCGGCCAGAACGACGGCGATCCCAATATAGGGATAGGCTTCGACGACACCATCGACGAGCAGTTCGGTTCCCACAAAGCCCAACGTGCCCGGGAAACCGACGCTAGCGAGACCCGTGAGTAGAAAACACACCGCGAGCGCTGGGGCGTGTTCATACAACCCTTTAAAATCGGTCAACGACAGTCGGCCGCGACGCGATTCGAGGGCTCGTAGCGTCAGTCCAAATCCACCCAGCGACAGGCCGATCGACAGCCAGACGCACAGGGCTCCGGTCAGCGCGGTGGGGGTCACAATTTCCAAGCCCATTAGCACAAAGGCCGAATGGCTGAGGAACAAATAACAGAAATAGCGTCGGGCTTCGCGTTGCACAAGGGCCATGCCCGAAGCATACACCGCGGTAAACAACGAGATTAAACCAATGCTGCGGAGCACCCAGTCGGGGGCAATGGGTAAGACCAGTCGCACTGCCGCATAGGCCCCCGCGATTGGCGTGACAAACAACAGGGCCGTGCCGAACGTCGCATGTTCGAACAGGTCGGACATCCACAGATGAAAGGGGGCAATGCCACTGCGGATAAAAATCGCCAGCAGCAGCGGGATGATGGCCCACAGCGAATGCACTCGTTGTTGGTCTCCCCCTTCCAGATCGACGAACCGCCAGCCGACAATCATCAGGACGATGAACAGGCCCATGTGCAGCGCGAAGACACGAATTGGCTTGCGGCGGTGGATTAGCTCTAGCAAGGGGGGAATGGTTCCGAGGCTCAGCAGGGCGATAATACCCCATGGCTCTTTGCAGCTGAACGTGGCCAGCACGATGGCTTCGGACAGCAGGGTTAAGGCGAACGAAAACCGCCGGATCTTGGTGCGTAACGTGGCCAGTGCCGTCAGAAAGTACAGCAACGCGACCAGCGGGAGCAACGGCGCGCTGAGCTGATCAATAATCAGGACTTCGTGGCCGAAGATGTACGTCATCAAATGCCAGCAGTCATCGGCTTCCACGACGTGCAATTCGTGGAAGTCGAGCCAGGCACCAATCGTCGACGCCAATGCGATCCCTGAAAAGCCGAGGGCCCACCGACGCGCTTCATCCGAGTCGCGCAAGCGGGAAACCACGAGCGCGCCAATCAAAGAGACTAGAATCGATGCTTCCAGCCAGGGTAAGTGCAAATCGGTCATAGCAGTTCTTCCAGCGGTCCAGAAGCCGTCTCGGCCCGGTCGGATTCGCGGGATTTCCCTCCAGTTAAGAGATCCGTCGAACGGCGTTCCATTCCATCGCACCACGTGAAAACACGTCGGAACGGAGCCACGATGTAGTCATTAAGAAACGAATCGAGATAACCGCGTTCGATGGCGAAGCGATACAACCAGATGCGAGTACGTTCCGAGAGCATGCGTTCCCAGAAGCCGGGCATCCTGGGCAACCGTTCGCCAATCGCGTTTTCGAGAATGCGGCGATCTTGCAGCAGCGTAGGGGCACGCACAAATTGCAGCGTTCGCAAGCAGGCATGGCCCAGGATGTGGACCAGGGCGATATATCGCAGCCCCAAACCGATTTCAGCGACAATAATGCCGACCTGCGTCAGCGAGGCAAAACAGAGTGCCGATTTGATATCTGTTTGGGCGTGTCCGGCCAGGGCCGCATAGACGGCAGTCGTCAGTCCCAGCAGCACCACAACCACACATAGCAGCGGCGACAGCTGCAGAATCGGACTGACTCGCAGCAGCAAAAACGCTCCCAGGTGGACTGACAATGCCCCGTAAAACACGGCACTAGAAGGAGTAGGGCCTTCCATCGCTCGTGGTAACCAGCCCGAAAACGGGACCAGCGCCGATTTACCCGCGGCGGCAGCTAACAGCAACAAACCGACCAGCAGCGCTTCGTAACCGGAGATCGCCGCCTTGCCGTCAGGCCAAGGGGCTGTTCCCAAAAACTTATCGAAGTCGCCACCGCTGACGAGGTGATGTAAGACCACAGACGCGATTAACAATGCGGCGTCCGAAAATCGATACACCACCCAAACCCGTAGGCCATTCCGGACCGGTGCCGGTCGTTCATGGAAGAAGGCGACCAACAGTGCGGACGAGAGTCCGACCATTTCCCAGCCCGAGAACAACGTTTCAATCGTTCCCGACAGCGACGTGACAATCATGCCCAGCAGGAACAACGAATAGAGCACAAAGAAGCGATTGTAGCCCGGTTCACGATGCATATAGCGTGACGCAAACGCACCGATCGTTCCGCACAATACAAATGTCAAGATCGCGAACGGAACAGACAGTCGGTCAAACTCGAACTTCACCACAAAGTGGTAGTCGGGAATGTGCACCCACGTGCCGAGGTTAATGGGTACATGTCGCCGACCGAGCCCCAGCATCATTCCCAGGATCGCGACGGAGGCGATCAGTCCGATCACGATGGCCGTTTGGGAACAGCGTGAAATGGTTCGTTCTGTGAGGGGGCGCTGCCTCAGCAGGGTGGATAGCCCCAGTGTGGCAAACAGAACTGCGGGTGCACCGACCACACACAGCCCCAATAGATGAAAAATGAGATCGTAACTCAACATGTTACCCGTTTGTTATAGACGCCCGATTCGGGGAATTTTTGGATGCGGCCTGGAACTGTGGCAGTATCAGCCTTCGATCGCGGCGAACGACAGGTTCTCGCGCCAGCCGCGATACCAGTCGGTAGAGGACGCCGCTTTCGGCAGTTCGCTGGATTGCGGTTGGTAGTCTTGAAATTCCCCATGGCGGAAAATCTGGATCCGCGAAGAATTCGGATCCAGCAACGCCATTTTGATCCAGTCGTGCCGAACCAGCTTCCCAATCACGGGGTTGCGATCCATCAACTGCAGCATCGTTTGAGGTGTGGCTTCCACGACGAACAGCAGCCGCACGGGTTCGTGGATTTCGACCATCTGCCAGGGGAGCCCCGTTCGCAGATCGCTGGCCGCTCCATCCATCACGCCGAGTAACGCGGAGACGTTATGCGGCAACTTGGTGCCGGAGCCCCAGCCGTAGGAATCGACGTAGGAGAAGTAGTATTCCAGATTGATACCGGCACAGACCGGAACCGCGGCACCCATGATCCGGGCCAGGATGGAACTCTCGGCGTCATCCTGAGTTGGATCGTAGGACGTCAGAAAGGCCCGTCGATCGAGGTACAGCCCTTGGGTGCGCGAACGTCGGCCAATGATACAGATGGCATTGGACGCATGGCCGCATTCCGGGCGTGTTTGCGCCAGGTCTTCGGCTCGTCCTTCGACATGTCGACGAGCGTTCGGGAAGGACATGGTCAGCGGTGCCGAAATGAATCGGCGGCAGCGTTCATGGGCATTGCGATCGCACGTGTCCGAAATAATGCGAGTGGCTTCTTCGAAATCTTTGCGATGCGTTTCCGGGATACTGCCAGTATCGAACAGCGTCACTTCATCGTTGCAGGTATTGTGGAATCCACCGATAAAGATCGTATCTTCGGGGATGTTGATGCCCCGTGGTACCAGCAATTCGCGGACTCGCGGGTCATTCAGAATTTGAGCAAACGCCCGGCCATTGGGGCCACCCGGCGTCCCACCGCAAGCGCCGCAATCATAGGCTGATTTGTGCGGGTTATTGAGGCTGTTGGAGCCGTGTCCGAGCGAAATCACCAGCCGGGCGAACTTCTCGATGAGGCCGATTTCTCGCAGCACTTTTTCCGCGATATTGGTCATTTCTGCCAGAGAAAAACCAATGGAGGCCGCTTCTGGACCCGGCGTACTCTCGGACCGTTCCAATTGCAATTCGGTCAACTGCGGCGCCCGGACCAGTCCACTGGCCGAGCGGCGGATATTCGCGGTCAGGCGGGGAAACAAAATGCGGGCGAGCAAGGGAATGGAAGCCAACACACCGACACCCGCTGCCAGCAGGGCACCACCGGCAAAACCGCGGGTACCGACATGGAACTGGTGCGTGGCGTTGCCCAGTAATCGTCGGGCTTTGGCTCGCTGACGGCTGGTTTGCTCCAGACTATCCGCAACATTCTCGACCACCCAATGCTGCGGGCGGATGACCACCGGGCACAACGGCACGAAGTGGGCGTCGGCGAGTCCTTTATAGTACATGGCGATGCTGTAGAAGCCGGCCGTACTGTAGGTTTCCACGTCCGGAGCGATTTCTTCCAGATGGCGCCGGAATGATTCTTCTCGCTCATCCAGGCAGAAAATCGCCTGAAACTTGGCCGTGGGAATCCGGTCGGTACTGCGACGAGATTGAATGGACAGCGCGTCGAGCGTTTGCGTGTGAAAGCGGAACTCATAAGCCTGATGAAACAGCCGTCGCCGTTCCATGACCGAAAACGCTTCGATTTCTTCGACCAGTTTCGACCATTCCGGCTTGGTTAAGCGGTGCAGGTCTTCCGGCAGCCATCCCAGGATTTGAGCCAGTTGGAAGACTTGGAAGGCGCGCTGGTCGATGCTGAGGGGCGGGTGTTTCTCGATCCGCGACTTCGCGGCATGTCGCAATTGGCTCAGCGGGCCTTTGAAATCCAAGGCTTCCGCGGCGGCGTGCCGGAGTGCCAGACGTTCTAAAACCAGGCGAATGGCCAGGAATTCGAGCATGCTCCCTTCGGGAATGGGATGAGTCACACGGTCGCCGCGGGTCTCGATCTGCAGCAACATTCCGGCCCAGCCGCGTAATGCCAGCAGGGTGGAAGCCAGGTACTCTTCCCATTCCGCTTCCGCGACACCGAGCTCCTGGAGGGACTCGAGGATCGATTCCAGCGGCCCGATATTATTGTCGCCCAGGCGTTTGAGTTCCTTAGGCAAGTCTTCCAGCCAGGTGTCAGGTGGTCCGTTGGGCTGTTCGTACAGGATCATAAAGGCGCGATAGAAGCCGAGTGCCCGGTGGGGCATCCGCCAGTTCGAAAAACCTTGATCGAGGAACGACGCGCAGACTCGAATCAGGATCTCATGAATCTGGGGATCGATGTCGACAGTGGTCGCCCGCAGCAGCAGATCACGGTGGCGGATCGATTCGGGGGGAGGTGGGGTGAAGTTGTGCAACCCGTGCACTCCTTCCCGACAGACGCGCCACAGAACCTGCAACGTGAACGCTTCCCACGTTTCGTCGTTCCAGGTTTCGATCGATGATTCGCCGAAATGCCGCAGCAAATCGGCGAGCATCTCATGAATCCGCCGCCCCGACTTGGGGTCGGCTGCGAGGAGTGGATGGTTGCGGGTCGAGCCCCGCACATCGCGCATGATCCAATGTCGGGTCTTGCCGATCAGTGCTGAGCGTGTCGCGGCGGGAACTTCCTGGCGAATGTGTCGCAGCGCATCCGTTTCCGCGATGAACCACCGCAACTCGGCATCGGGGCCCGAGTGGAGCCGGTTTTCCAGCATCGCCAGTCGCAAGTCGAACCGCGTGCCAACCGACAAGATCGGCTCATCGGCACGGGCTCCCAAGTCATCTCGCAGGACGGTTCGCAGGTCGCCTGGCAAAATGCGTCCTCGGGCCAGTTCGGCGCGGTACCGTTCTTTACTGAGATACGGCTGGCAGCCAAAAATCCGCGAGCCCTTTTGGACGGCCTCATCAAACGTGAGGTCTTCGAAGGCATGCAGTGTGTTGTGATGGATGAAGACCGTAATCGGTCCCTGTGCGGGAAGCAGGTGCCCCGCGTGGTCGATCGCATGTTGCAAGTTGTGCAGAAGCGTTTCCCGGTCAGACGCACTGACCACGGGGGGCGGTTCGGTAAGAGTGTCGTGCACGGCAACTGCTTTATGCTGCGAGGGTGACAGACAAGCCTGGCGCAAGACGATGTATGACTGGCTGAGATTTCAGTATACGAATTCTAGCAAGGCAAACGTCTAACGCCGAGGGAGGCCTGAGGAATCGGAAGGACCGTGCATGGTGCCGATTTTCAAATAGGGATGTCTGGCATCGAGTACAAAGCCAGACAAGTTCGATTCCATGCATGGGGTGGGCTTCGTGGCTCCAGACGGTTGCGCGAACCGCCAAGTGCTCTACAGCGTTCTACGCGCTACTCGGCCCTATCGCCAAGGTCAACGGGATTACAATCCAGTTATGTTTCATAACCACTAGGTAGAAGAGCAGATGTGTTGCGTCACTATTTTTGGATCGAGCCTGGAATCCTGATCAAACTCCTGGACAGTCTGGTCCGTAAAATCGTTCGCCGAGCGAGTTTGGGAGATTGTCTGGAGCCGGATGGAGTGATGCAAATCCGGAATATGTGGGCTCCCACGAAGTCGCAGCACAAGAAGTCGAGATCTCTTGAAAAATTGCTGTGAAAATTATTCTCTCGCGGGTAACCGTTCCAACGCAGTGGAACCAAAAAAGGGGGCGAGTTTGTCGGCTAACAGTTGCGATTTTCCAAGAAAGCAATCGCAGAAACGGTTGGGACAAGTACGAGGACGGAGTGCCTGCTCCCAGTTGGGTTCGTAGCAATTGCCAATGATGTCGTCCACGAAATGGCAGCGGCGCATGTCTCCGCGGCCGTCGACCGTGAACGACATCTCCCCCGTCTGGCACTGCTTTCCTAACGATGGTTGCCGCCGCGCGGTCAGCAGAAATTGGGGATCAATGGCCTGGAAGCGACCGATTTCTTCCTCAGTATAAGGCCGGGGGCGGGGTTGGAGTGCGTTAATCCATAGATAGACGTCACGAGGCAATTGTTCGCGTAAGTTCGAAATCTCGTCGAGCATTTCCGGGACACCGACGGTGCCTACGCTAATCCGCACTCCTTGTTCCGCCACTAGGTTAACTCGTCGGACGAAAGCCTCAGTGGTGGTCTCGGTGGGGTGATAGGTTGCCCACAGTGATAAGCGGTCCGTCCGGCACTGTGCCAGCCAATCCAACCCGCACGACAGATTAGTCTGAATCGTCACCGATCCTACCTGTGGCAAGTGAGAGAACTCGGCCAGCGTGCGGCGATACCAACTTCGTACCAAAGCTTCGCCCCACGGTGTAAACAGGATTTTCCATTCGTGGTGCGTTTGAAGTGTCATCCATTCGGAAAAACGGGCTAAGGCCGCGTGATCTCGTTCGAGTTGCCGAGGGGTATCCCGGCGCTTCGAGAATGGACAATACGCGCAGGCATAATTGCAACTGGAGAGAGGTCCGCGATAGAGCACCGACAGCTTCATGACGGTACTTCCTGATTTCGACCTGCAGTAAATGCCCGCAGTCGGTCGCGCACCAGCGGCGAGTAAAGTATCGGGCCCACCTCGTCCGCATGCTCCAATCCTGCGGGGGTCAGTGACTCCCGCGTCTCCGTTCGCAGTAGCCAGCCGCGTGTTCGTAATTCGGTAATGCCCGAAATCGTATCGATGTCGGCTCCGGGAAATTGCTGTTCCAACTCCACAAGCGATAAGCCATCGGTCTGTAAGAGAGTTAAGATCACATACCGCCGCAGTTGCTCGTCGTCCGACAGCCACATTCCGTGGGTGGCGTGGGCGAAATCGTCATCCGACTGTGCAATCCAGTCGCGCACGATTGAGCGTACCCCCGCCTGAGTGACCGCGAAGCGTGTGGCATAGTGCAGTTCGCGGGTGTATGACCGCGCACCGCATCCCAAACCAATCATGCCGTCCCGTTGGCAAGCATAGGCCGCGGGTTGCGCCGCGCGCGGTACCCGGAAGCAACGCAGGGATAATTGCTCGTATCCGTCGTCCAGCAATCGATCGCGGGCGATGCGATACAGGTCGGATCGATGCCCCACGGGGGACAGCCCTTGCCGTTCCAATCCCGTTTCGGGCCGCACGTACAACGGATACAGATAGAGTTCTTCGGGACGGTATTGCAGAGCCGCTTGCAGTGATGCTTGCCACGACTCGGCCGATTGGTCTGGATGCCCGTAAATCAAATCCAGATTGAGATCGAATGACCCCGCATCGCGAATTGCCTGAATGGCGCGATGGACGGCCGGAGCCTGTTGTGGCCGTCCGAAGAGGCGTGTCTCGGTTTCTGAAAATGATTGCACTCCCAGGCTGACCCGCTGGATGCCAAAGTTGGCAAGGACACGCAGTCGATCGGGTGTCGCAGTCTCGGGGGACGTTTCAATCGATGTCGGCAAGCGGACAATGCTCACGTCGAGGACGGATTCGACCGCTGTGAGTAAGTCACTCAACTGCTGGGCCGACAAATAGGTGGGGGTTCCCCCGCCTATCGCAAACTGGTGGAACGTTGCTGTGGGGACCGCCTCCCTCACGACACGCATTTGTCGGCCGAGAGCCGCTAGATAGTCGTTGACGAGCGTCTCGGCAGGTTGCGATTGCGTGAAGAGATTGCAGAATCCGCACCGCATTTCGCAGAACGGAATGTGCACATACAGCGACAAATTGCTGACGTCTTCGTCTCGCCAGACCGTGGCAATGGGGACGCGCGGCGTCAGTGGTCGATACGACGATTTGTGTGGATACGAATAGGCGTAAGCCGACAGTTCGCTCTGGGGCTCAGCGAGGGGAAGCAGGTGAGTCATGCCGCCTCCCAATTCAGTTCGGCGTAAGGAACCGTCCACACGGTGGAATGCCCGATCCGGTGACCGGTCCAACCCTCTTCACCGAACAGCGTGCCATGATCCGACATCAAATAGGCGATTCCACGGCGCGGGCGTTGACGCAGTGCCATGAACAGCGGAGACAATTCTCGATCGACATATTCTAACGCGGCGGCTTGTGTCGCAGTCGATTCTCCCGTGGCATCAGGCAGGTAACTGCGAGTCGGCGGATGCGTGGCGGAGATGTTGATGAACAGGAACAGTGGCTGATCGGTCTTCGCCTGTTGCACGCTCTGACAGGCTTGCCCGATCTGATGGCGTGTCGAATTGCGTTGTGACACACCGAATTCCGGGCGCCAGTGACTCTCCTGGAAAAACGACGGAAACACCGATCCCAAAGGGGTGGCTGGATTGAAGAAACCGACACCGCCGATGCAGACGGTGTGAAAACCTCGCGCTGCCAAACCTGACACGATATCCGAACCTTCCAGGTGGAGGGTGTCGGGCCCGATGCTGCGACTGCCGGGGAACTTCAGCACGAACGGCCGAAAGTGCCGTCCGGGATTGCTGGGGGTTGGCCAGAAGCCGGCGAAGAGAGCGGCATGGGCCGCATACGTAAAACTTCCCGGTGAATGTCGTGGTTCCCAACCTTGTGGGATGAGATCTCTAAGGAATGGGGTGCGATTCTTCTGCCAAGTTGACTCGGCGACGTCGAACCGCAGTGCGTCGAAGGTGATCATCAGAATGTCCGGTAGATCGCCCCGTTGAAGGTCGCTCATCGGCAGAACTCCGGATGGGCGAGATATTCAGAGTGTAGCTCGGCTTCGTAGGTGGTCCGTCCCTCATGCAGCAAACCCGGCAGATAATCGCCGAATGCGTTTGCCTCCAGGATGGCAAATTTCTTGTGATGGGGGCCGACTAGCACATCCAGACCGAGCATCCCGGCGTCTGGAAATACGGCCGCGGCTTGCTCACAGAGCGTGTTGAAGGAAGCGTACGAATCTCCCAGCTGTTGGACCACGACTTCGCGAGGAATGCGTCGAGCATCCAGGTTCAAATTAGTAAAGGGAGAAGCGCTGGAGCGTCCCACGATGTGTTGCACCCGTCCCTGAATCATAATTACCCGCAGGTCGTACGGGCGGCCTTCCCAGTGGGCCTTGGGCAACCAGTCTTCCACAATAATCTGTTCCATCGCCAGCGTATCGATGAGCCAAGCGATCTCAAATTCCCGCCGGAGTTGCTGCGGACGCTTGGTCACGAACAGCCGTGGCCGGCCATTGGCCCAGGCGGTTTCGACGGTGGTAATCGCCCGAACTCGGTCGTCACGCCACTCGAGAGCCACGGCCCCCATCGCCGAATAACCGTAACGCAGCTTGATGAAGATGCGGGCATGCCGTTCGGGGATTTGACGCCGCAGTTCCGCGTAGGTCGACACCGCTGGATATTGCCGGGGGATGGGTAATCCCGCACTCGACCACCGGGCCAGGCACTCGGCTTTATCAAACGCGGAGATCACGGATTCCGGCGTTGTCATCCAGTGGACATCAGGCTGACTCCATCTCGCGTCGATGTCTCGCATGATCTCTCGCAGACCGAGAAACCATTGTCGCGGATGAAGCATTTCTCCGCGATGGCACGTCAAATTGTCGATTTCAGAGGACGAGATCGGTACCCGCCGCTCGGTCTCGACGGCTGCAATGCCAGCCTTCAGAAACGCGCGGATCGTCGCCGGGCACCCTCCAGGCGATTCCAGTCTGATCAGCGTTCCCGGCCGAGGACTCTCGCAGTTGCCATGGATCACATCGAGATACGAAACGGCCTGCACCCGAGGCGCACCACAACGATGGGCCGTGTCGGCGAAAGTGGCGACCCGGGGGGAATTCTCCGGGCCGACGATCAAGATCTCCGGCAACCGGTGGCCGTCCTCATTCCGCATGAACAATGGGTCTCCAATCGTCTTCCGGCTCCTGCAGGTCATCCGCAATCACTTCGCATTTTAAGATCTGCTGCAACGCCGCAATCTGCTGTTCCGAGGCATAGTGGTGCGAGATGTTTAATGTTTTTAGCTGTGGATAGGCGGTCAATCCGGTCAATGATTGCACTCCTTCGCCGTCCAGATTTCCGAGCGAGAGGTCCAAGGTCTCCAGGCGCGAGGTGATGGGAGAATTCACGATGACAGCCGCGATTTCATTCACGATTTCGCTGTTCATCAGCCCCAGCCACTTGAGTTTGGGAAATAAACGACCCGAGAGCAATGGCTGTAGATCTTCCACCCCGCCGTCGAAACCGTAGTTCGATTCACCCAGTAAGAGTTCCAGATGCTCCAATGCGGGGAACTCGCAGAGGAAAATCTCACGAATGAGTTCCCGCGACAAGCCACCGGTTTCGATGGCCAGTTCGCGGAGGTTGTCGTGTCGCACCTTAGAGAAGGACAATTCTGCACCACCGCGGATTCGCAGCGATTGGAGATTGGGGAACGCGCGGAGCAACGGGGAGACGTCGGACTGATTGATCCAGGAGATTTCACACTCTTCGAGAACCATCTCGCCGAAAAACAGGTGCTTCAATCCCTGCAATTTAGGGGCTGCCGCAGCGAGCGCCGCGACCACCTCTTTGGAATTCTCCCCTTCGCAACTGCCTGTCCAGCCGCCAATGATTAGCTTGGTCAAACGATTGATTTGAGGTTGTTGCAGGAGCGCGGTTAGTCGGTCGCCGATCGTGACGTCATCATCGTACTCCTCGCTCAGACGGTAAGCGATCTCCGGCCCCTGCCAGTCGTCGGCCGTATTAAAATTGACGACTTTAACCCCGTGAAACTGGTCAATGTGCTCGCTGTATGTCATATCGGATCTCGATGTGGGAGTAAGAGACGGTCTAATAAACCCGAACAAAATCTCGGCTGCGGTTCCGAACCACCACAACGGATTTTGCCGGGAATTCTAAGTTTCCAGAATGGGTTGATAATCGTCGGGATCGTCGAAGCCGGCGATCCAGGCAGCGGCAGCACGGCACGTGGGGGTGACGGGGGGGACGCGAATCATGTATTGCCGTCCGGTTGAGGGACAGAAGCAGGACATCGCGACCAGATCTTCGTCTCCTTCCAACTTTACTCGCATCAACTGACGCTGTCCCCCTGGATCGACGTCACGGTCGAGGATTTCAGCGTGCGAATCCTGCAAAAATCGCCCATAACCGTAACGGTCCAGCATGACGCGGCGTCGTTCCGCATTCCGCTCACCAAGGACTTCAGCAACGTGAATCTGTTCGGGGTGGAAGGCAATCCGCCGGTCGACATTGATGCCCGCCCAACGCAGCTGGGTTCCCTGTAGCCCTTGAGGCAAGAGGGTTTCGTCAGTCAATCCGCTGTGTCCTAAATCCACCCAGCCGCTGACTGACAGATTTGCCGGCAATGATGTCAAATTGGGGCAGTCTCGGATGTTGAGATGTGCCAGCCGGTGAAGATACGGTGGCAATGTCCTGAGGGCGGTACAACCACGCAATTGCAGTCGGCCACTACGAATCTGGGCCGATTCAGGCCATGTTTCGAATGCCCAGCAACCAGTGAGGTCTAGAAACCAGACGTCCAAGTTTTCGGGCAATTTCGTCAGCGAGGTACAGCTTCGCAGGAGCAGAGTGCCGACAGTGAAATCACTGGGTAAGTTTTCAAGCAATTCGCAACCTGTCAGGTCGAGTCGCGAGGTCACTTGCAGGTCGCTTGGCAGTGTGGTGATTGACGTACGTGACAGATTGAGCTCATAGCACGTCAAGCGACTTGGTAGCGTGACTGATTCTTGTCCGCTTAGATCCAGCACGTCGACGGAAAGACCGTCGGGAAAGGTGGGCGGTAATCGACGTTCAGACTTCTGTGAATAATCAAGCACTCCCGAGACCGTCAGATCGGCGGGGGCAGTGCCAGATTTGAGCACTTTGTAGGCTTGTTCGGCGGAAATGGACGTCATGATGCCTGCGTTGTAAGGGCTGGAAAAGTCCATTCAATCCCGCACGACACGAATTTCTCGTGGCGAGTACTCCCTCTGCCGCCAGACGCGGTATCCACCCCGTGGCAATTCAATGGGACCATGCTCCTGATGGATCAGCGTGGCGCGCTCGCCGGTGACTCGTAGAAAGAGTTCCCCTTGCATCTGGTACAAGGTGGCCGCATCCTTCTCGGCAATGCGGTGCGAGTGACCCGTAAGTTCACCCTCGGCCAGCACCAGATGTTGGACCTGCCGTGCATCAGGGGGAATGTCTGCGACATTTTCCACGAGGAGATCACCGTGTCGGTAGAGTGGCATGAATGAACCTTCCGAGCTCGGGTGCAAGCCGACAAAAGACACCTCTTTGATAATCTACTTCACGCTGAACGACTTGTACAGACATTAACTCCTTTGCCTTGTTGCAGAATCGCATTAATGCTCGTTTATGTGACCCGTGTGAGAGTTTCGCACTTTCAAAGAATCGCCACTAGAACTTCTTCACAGCGTTTTCTGAGCTCCCTTTAGATTCTTGACTCGTTGGTGCTGCTCACTCTTTTTGTTCTAAAGCCCGATCCTATTTTGTCTCTGTGGGTTACGTGCTACCTCGGCCGATCTACCGCTTGCCGAAGATGATTGCGCGCATCACTGAATTCTTTGCACCCTTTGCGATTCTGCTCCCTTTAGTCTCATTGGTTTCGTCTCGTCGTTGTGCGAAACACCTGCCGAGTAGCAGTGGGTGACACCACACTGACGGCCCAAAACACGAATCCTGCGGCGCGTGAAATTGATGTGTTCACAGTGCGAAAACTTCACTTTTCGGAATAGGCGTTCAAATCGGACTCCTGATCGCCGCGTCGCTCCATTCACCGGGGATCGTCGATTTTTTCGTGGTTCGCCCTCACTTTTTTGATGATCTTAAATTAAGACGACAAGGAGGGAACACCTGCGGTGGATCCCTCATGTTGGCAACGATGCCCAGGCAGTCTATGACGACTTGGTGGGCATTGGTGGTTCTGCCGAGTTTGCTGCTCGGGCGAGAAGTGTCAGTGCTCGACATCTCCAGAGATTTAGGTAAACCATATGTCAATTGGGCCAGGAATGAATTCAACTCAGCAACCCGCTCAGGTCCTGATAGTCGACGACGAACGCTATGTGCGTGAAATCGTCCTCAAATGGCTGGAGCGAGTGGGCTATGAGTGTACCTGTGCCGAAAGTGTGGGAGCCGCTCGCGAGATCCTGGAACAGCGGACGTTCGATCTCATCACCTCGGATATTTCTATGCCCGGCGAATCGGGGATGGAACTGTTACGCCTTGTCCGGGATAAGTATCCCGACACTGCCGTGTTGATGCTGACGGCCAACGCTGACACGCGTCTGGCCGTGCAGGCATTGACGCTGGGAGCCTACGGCTATCTGCTCAAACCGGTCGAACGCGAAGAGTTGCTGTGTCAGATCGAACGTGCCTTGGAGCACAATCGACTGGTCGTCGAAAATCGGGAATACACCAACCTGCTGGAGTGGAAAGTTCGCGAGCAGACGCGACATATCCGCCTGGCACACGAAGAGACCATTCAGCGTTTGGTCACCGCCTGCATGTTTCGCGATGACGAAACCGGGGGGCATATTAAGCGGACAGGGTTAGCCAGCGCCCTGGTGGCTCAAGCCGCCGGGTGGTCGACCGAAATGGTGGAGCTCATTCAGCTGGCGGCACCGATGCATGACGTCGGCAAAGTCGGTATTCCAGATGCGATCTTACGGAAACCGGGCAAGCTGACCCCTGAAGAGTTTCGCATCATGCAGCAGCATACGGTGATTGGTGCGGACATGTTGTCCGGATCGCTGTCACCGGTCTTGCAGATGGCCGAGCAGATCGCTCATTTCCATCATGAACGCTGGGATGGAACGGGTTATCCCAATCGTCTGGCCGGCGAAGACATTCCCAAGGCGGCCAGAATTCTGGCGATTATTGACGTCTACGACGCCCTAACTCATGACCGCGTCTATCGTCGGGCTTTACCCGAAGAGCAAGTCCTACAGATCATCGAAGCAGGCCGCGGAACCCATTTTGACCCGGGCGTGGTCCGCGCATTCTTCGAGGCGCTACCCGGAATTCGGGCAGTGAATGTCTATGAGCTCGACCCGGAACTCGATGCGTATTCCGAATCGGCACCGCAACTCCAGGTCGCCTGGATTTCGGATGATTCGACGCTGATGGCGACCTAACAGAAAACGCGGTGAAAGATCCCGGGAGGGTGAGGCTCCTGCCGAACTGCTTGGTCTTTCGAACCTCGGTAGACATGGCGGTTCGGCAGGAGCCTCACCCTCCCAGTTGATTCAAATCGCGTGCGACCGGCACGCTCTTATTTCAATGCGACGCTCAACTCGCGCAACAGCTTTTCAATATCCTGGGCCGTATTGTAACCGTGAATGGCGACCCGGATTCGTCCGGCATGGGACATGACGTGGATGTTCTGGGCCCGCAGGTGTTGCTGAATTTGATCGGCCCGCGGATGGCGAAACGCCAGGATTCCCGCGATGGAAGTCGTATCGACAGGTGTTAGCAGCTCGACCGGCAACTTGGCGAGTTCTTGCAGGCACATCTCGGTCAACGGTTGAGCTGCCGCATAAATCGCCGGCAAGCCCACACTGCGGATGTACTCCAACCCCGCACGAATGGCATAGACGGCTGGGTAGTTCGGCATCCCCACGGTGAACCCTGCCGCGCCGGGCAAGCTGACCGCTTGCTCGAAGCGTTGCGGTCCAAACGCGTCTTGCAAATTGAACCAGCCACCAGCCGGGACAATCCACTCGGCCGCCCGTTTCGACGGGATGCCGACCAATCCGCCGCCATGGCTGGCCAGGATCCATTTATGAGTGCTGCTGACAATCAAATCGACGTCGTCCAGCTCAAGCGGCACGCGTCCCAGAGCCTGGGTGACGTCCACCGAAATCAGGGCGGCGGAGTGTTTGCGAACGGCTGCAATGATCTCCGGCAGCGGGGCCTTGAACCCATTGAAGAAGCTCACCAAGGACGTTGTGACCAGACGTGTCTTGGGGCTCAGCAACGGGATCAGATCTTCGACGCGCAAGGCCCCCGCGCGACTTCGCCAGACCTTCACCGTGGCGGGGCAGCTGGGTTGCAGCCAGGGGGTGACACCGGCGGGGAAATCGAGGTCATTGATGACAATTTCGTCCCCGGCCTTCAGCTGCAACGCGGCTGCCGCCAGGTTGTAGGCTTCCGACGAGCACGAGCAAATGGTGACTTCGCCGGCCGTCAGTCCGTAGAACTCGGCGACCAGTTCCTTGGCCGCGTTCCACTGTGCCGCGTGTCGTTCGCGGCCGTCCATGCCCAGTTGTTTATCAGCAAAATACTGCTGGAGTGCTTGTCCGACGGCCAGCGGAGGCATCCCCTCGGCGGCCGAATTGAGATAGGTCATTCCAGACAGCGAAGGAAAGTCTTGACGTCGTACAGCTTCAGTCAGCATGGTGCTTCTCTTTGGGGGATCTTCGGCGGGGCGATTGTTCAAAAATCGGATTGAAAGCGAGGCCACCCGGATCGTAGCCCATCACCTCGGAAGCGACAATGAAACAAATGAAGATATCCCGATGGAAGCGGGGTTCACCGCACGACGCCGTGGATGTCCCCGGTTCCAAACCTCAATGCTGTTCCAGAATCCGTCTACGATTCCAGCTCTTCCCAGCGGGCGTACGCGGTCTGCAAACGCTGGTGAATCGACTCCAGGTCACTGGTCAGTCGAGCAATCTCTGGGCCCGGTTGTTGATAAAACGCCGGGTCGCCCATCTTCTGATGCAATCCGGCTTGTTCGGTTTCCAGCTGTTCAATCAGCTGGGGCAGCGTCTCGAGTTCGCGTTGATCTTTAAAGCTCAGTTTTTTTGCGCGTTCGGTTTTGGGACGAACTGGCTCCGCTTTCGCCGCTGCGGCTTGAGCCTGTGTGGTGGCCGTTTGCCGCTGGCGAACCCAGTCGTCATAGCCGCCCGCATAGTCCTTGACCTGTCCGTCACCCTCAAACACCAGGGTGCTGGTCACGACATTGTTCAAGAAGGCACGATCATGGCTGACGATCAGGAGGGTTCCCGGGTACTCCATCAGCAGTTCTTCGAGCAGCTCCAACGTTTCGGCGTCGAGGTCGTTGGTGGGTTCGTCGAGCACCAGAATATTGGACGGTTTGGTAAACAGTTTGGCGAGCAACAAACGATTTCGTTCCCCTCCCGACAGATACCGGACCAAGCTGCGAGCACGCTCGCCGGAGAACAGAAATTCCTGCAAATAACCCAGAATATGCCGCGAGCGACCGTTGATCATGACGGTGTCGCCACCATCCGCCACGTTTTCAATGGCCGTCTTGTCCTCTTCCAGAACCGCTCGCAATTGGTCGAAATAGGCGACTTGCAGATTAGTGCCAATACGTATCGTTCCGGAGTCCGGGGTCAGTTCACCCAGCAGGATCCGCAACAAGGTGGTTTTGCCCGTGCCGTTCGGGCCGAGGATGCCCACTTTGTCACCCCGAAAGATGGTCGTGCTGACATCGCGCAGGATCGGCCGCAAACCGAAGTCGTGATTGATCCCGCGGGCATCAATTACCAGATTTCCCGAGCGTTCGGCCGCTTGCAGACTCAAGTTGACGTTGCCCGTTTGAGTCCGTCGCGCCGAGCGTTCTTCACGCAGTTTTTCCAGCGCCCGCACGCGTCCCTGGTTCCGCACGTTACGGGCCTTGATTCCCTTGCGAATCCAAACTTCTTCTTCGGCCAGCTTCTTGTCGAACAACGCTTCCTGCTGAGCTTCCGCTTCCAGAGCGGCCGTCTTGCGGGCGAGGAACGTGGCGTAGTCGCACGTCCAATCGAACAGCCGGGCGCGTTCGACTTCGACAATGCGCGTGGCCAGGCGTTGCAGGAACATGCGATCGTGCGTGATGAAAACCAGGGTGATCGATTCCCGGAGCAGAAAATCTTCCAGCCAGCCGATCGATTCGACATCCAGATGGTTCGTGGGTTCGTCGAGCAACAGGACTTCAGGTTGCGAGGCCAAGGCCCGCGCCAGCAGGACGCGACGCTTCATCCCCGAAGACAGGCTTTCGAAGCGGGCTTCGGGATTGAGTCCCATCCGCTCGATCACGGTTTCGATCTGTTGCTGGATTTTCCAGCCAGATTCCGAATCCACCAAGTGCTGCAACCGATCGAGCTCAGCATGTTGTTCGGGAGTTTCGCCGTGCTGCAATTGTTGGGTCAGGGCGTGGATGCGAGCGACCAGCCGTCCCTGCTCACCCAGTCCGTCGGCGACCTCGTCGAAGACTGTGTGTTCTTCACCCGCAGGGACTTCCTGTGCCAGTCGAGCGATCCGCAGATTCGGACCTTGTTCTACTTCACCGGCGTCGGGTTTGAGCTCTCCGTGAATCAACTTCATCAACGTCGACTTGCCCGCACCGTTGCGACCCATCAAGCCGATTCGCTCGCCGGGGGTAATTTGCAGGCTGATATCCTCCAGGATATTCGCGCCGCCGTAACTGAAACTGATATTCCGCAACTGCAGCCATGCCATACCAACAACCTCAATACCGTTTCGTTCGCCGTAAACATCGCTGATTGCCGCCGTCAGGATGAGGCTCCTCGGACACAATCACGATCTCGCACCAGACCCCGTTTCCCGGATCTGCATTGCTCAATCTGGCATCATAGAAGGTTCAGGGTAACCGGTGATAGCCTCGGCGGCAGGCCAATGACAGATTGGCTGCAGCGGTCTATAATTGTCGGCTTGCCAATAGCGCCTCTGGCTGTGAAAACAGCCCGAGCGATGTCACGGGGAGGCGGGGGTTGATGCGACGGCGCCGCGGTCTGCATCGATTTGCTCGTCTGCTATTCAATCAAGGACTCCATCTGCTGTGAACTTGGATCAGCTTCGTACTACCATTCAACCGTTTCGCCAGGCTTTGTTGGATCACCCCCTCTACGGCGATTTGAAAGCCCCCGCCGCCTTGCGGACGTTCATGCAGTACCACGTGTTTGCGGTGTGGGACTTTATGTCGTTGTTGAAAGGCTTGCAGCAGCGGTTGTGTTGCGTGTCGGTCCCTTGGGTTCCCCCCAGCCAGCCCTCGGGCGGCCGGTTGATCAACGAAATCGTCCTGGGCGAGGAAACGGACTCGGATGGTGCCGGAGGGTATTGCAGTCACTTCGAATTGTACCGCCGGTCGATGATTCGTTTCGGAGCCTCGACCGCTCAGATTGACCGTTTCGTGCAGCAATTGCAGGGCGGTGCCAGTGTTTCGGAAGCCTTGCAATCGACCGCCGCCGCTCTCGCGATCCAGCAGTTCGTCAAGCATACGTTCCAGACACTCGACGGCGGAGACGTGTGCCAGATTGCGTCGGCATTCACGTTTGGGCGGGAAGATCTGCTGCCCGGCGTCTTTCAATGCATCGTGGATGAACTCAATGAGCATGTGGACGGCGGCCTGAGCGATTTTCAGTTTTATCTCAAGCGGCATGTCGAATTGGACGGTGAGGAACACGGTCCGTTGGCGGCTCAGTTGATGACCAATTTATGTGGAGACTCGGCCACCAACTGGCAGAACGCGATCGACGCGGCCGTGGCGTCACTCACCGCGAGACTCGCCTTCTGGGACGGAATTCACGCCGCGATTCAGCAGGGGGATGTTTGATTGACGTCATCGCGCTGTCGGGAGGGTGAGGCT